>NZ_JBSKGP010000003.1:0-530985 GCF_054075165.1 Flavobacterium erigeronis
AAAAACCCTGTTTCATAACGGGGTTTTTTATTCTAACTTTTGCTTATAGAAATATAAGCAATATGGTACCTTAGCTCAGATGGTAGAGCAATGGACTGAAAATCCATGTGTCCCTGGTTCGATCCCTGGAGGTACCACATCATGCTCGGATGGTGAAATTGGTAGACACGCTGGACTTAAAATCCAGTGAACAGCAATGTTCGTGCGGGTTCAAGTCCCGCTCTGAGTACAAAACTTCAATTAGCAAAAGCTAATTGAAGTTTTTTTTTGCCTAAAATTTAGATAAATCACTAAATTTTATATTTTTACTTCACTATTCTTGCTAACCATAATATCGTTTAACTATGCAAAATGTTTTTCTTAAAGAAGATTGTGATCAATTTATAAATAGAATCAATCAGCTTGAGCCCGATTCAAAACCGCTTTGGGGCAAAATGTCGGTAGATCAGATGTTGGCACATTGTAATGTGACGTATGAAATGGTATTTGATGATATTCATGCGAAACCAAATGCTTTTATGAGATTTCTTTTAAAGACATTAGCTAAAAAAGCAGTTGTAGGCGATACTCCTTATTCTAGAAATATTAAAACGGCTCCACAGTTTATTGTTAAAGGTGATCGAGATTTTGATCTTGAAAAAAATAGACTCATTAATTACATCAATAAGACCCAAAGCTTGGGCGAAAGTGAATTTGAAGGAAAAGAATCTCTTTCTTTTGGAAAATTATCTTCAAAAGAATGGAATAATATGTTTGCTAAACATTTGGATCATCATTTTTCACAATTTGGAGTTTAAAACTTTATAGCTATGAGAATTTATACAATTATTTTTTTTCTGCTTTTAGGAATTTCTTCTTATGCTCAAAAAGAAGATGCGCAAAAATGTATTGAATCTTTTTTCGAAGGATTTCATCAGCGCGATTCTGCAAAGATTAAATTAGTATGCTCAGACAAAATGATTTTGCAATCTATTAGTGAAAGTGCAGCTAAAGAAAATAGACTTTCTAATGAAAGTGCGAAAGAATTTTATAAATCTATCGCATCAATTCCTTCAAATATAAAATTTCAAGAAAAAATATTGAGTTATAACATTCAAATTGATGGAACAATGGCTCATGTTTGGACTCCTTACGAATTTTACATAAATGATAAACTAAGCCATACTGGAGTAAATGCTTTTACACTGTTTAAAGAAAAAGATTCGTGGAAGATTATTTATATAATCGATACAAGAAGAAAATAATTAATTTTTAAGTATTTCGGTATTGTAATATAAACAAATATCAGTCAAAAGACATTCAGGACATTTTGGTTTGGGTCTGCATGTTTCTCTGCCTAAAAAAGATATTGCCATTCCAATTTCAGACCAAATACTTTTTGGAAGAACCTGCATTAAATCTTTCTCAATTTTATTTCCGTCTTTATTTTCTTTTACAATTCCAATTCTTGGAGAGACTCTGATGACATGTAAATCAGCAATAATTCCTTCGGCAGGTTTATTGGTTTCTCTCAGGATAACATTTGCAGATTTTCTTCCCACACCTTTTAAAGCTGTCAATCCGCTCATTGTTAGTGGAATATCTTTATCGTCTTTAATAGTATTTGCAATTTCTAAAATCCATTTTGCTTTTGTAGAATGATTTCGGACTTTAGTGATGTAAGTTGTAAAAGTTTCTAAATCGGTTTTTGAAATGCTTTTTAACGTTGGATATTTTTCGAATAAAATCGGAGCTATGTTATTTATATTAGCATCTGAATCTTGTGCAGATAGGATCACCATAACAAGTAATTGATATGTGTTTTCGTATTCTAAAGGATGCTTTTTTCCTTTATATTTTTTTAAAATGGGTTTTAATTTTATTTCCCAATCCGAAGTCTCACCAAATAAATCCATTTCGTTCAAAATTAAAATATTGAAAACTAGGTTTTTGCATTATAAATTTACGAATTTTAAATAAACTCAAGAATTTTTTTAATAACGCTGTGATTTCCTAGAATTTTTCTGTGGCCTAGTCCTTCGGTTAAATACAAAGTTCCATTTTCCAAGTTTTCATGTATATGAATTCCAGCTTTCACAGAAACTTCTGGATCGTCATTATCATGCATTACTAAAACAGGAATTTTTATTTTCTGAGCTGCTCTGTAAGCCGAAAAATCATCCATTTTAACTTGGTATTTATTTTCAAATTCATCTCTAAGACGACAGCTAATTTCTTTCTTTAAGCCCAATTTAAAAGTAAATTCATCTAAGATATCCTGAACAATATCTCCGCTTCCAATAACTACTGCTTTTCCCGCCTTAAGTCCGTCTTTAATAGCGTTAAGAACCGACATTCCACCTAATGAATGTCCGATTGCAATTTCAAAAGGACCAAATTGTTTTTCTATTTCTAAAATAGAAGCTATAAACTCCGACATTATTGTCGTTTTGCCTTCTGATTTTCCGTGTGCTGGTGCATCAAAACTAATTGTAGAATAGCCATTAGCCAAAAGCTCATCGGCAATTTTAAAGAGCTGAGTCCCTCTTCCAGACCAGCCGTGAACTAATAATACTTTGCGCTCACTTTGCCCAAATGAATATGTAACTACACTTTTATCAATTGCAGGAACATGAATTAATTTTTGAATGCTTTTGGAATCCATTTCTAATTCACGTTTCGGAACTTTATGTTTTATTGGTGTTGTGAAAATCTTTGCAGCAAATTTTGTGACTAATTTTGTAGATATAAAAGCGCAGATTTTCGCAGAAATTATAATAATCTTAGGAATTTTTAATGATTTAGTAGGATTGGTTGCCTTTTTTGCCATTTCAATAAAACTTATTTAAAGGAAGGATTTTGCTTGTTTTTTTGCTAAATTTAAAAAAGCATAAAAGTAGTAATAAATGATTGCTGCTTATATATAATCATAAATTAATTTCTGAAATGGAAATATTTCATATTAGTGCAGAATGTTATCCAGTAGCAAAGGTTGGCGGTTTGGGTGATGTCGTTGGGGCATTGCCTAAATATCAGCAATCTGCAGGGCATAATGTTAGGGTTGTACTTCCTTGTTATGACACAAAGTTCAAAAATGAAAATGATTTTGAATGTGTACATTGGGGAAGTGTTAAGTTAGGAAGTTTTAATTTTCCGTTTAGCGTCTTAAAAGAAAAAACAGATAAGCTAGGTTTTGAATTATATCTAATAGAAATTAATGAGTTATTTAATCGTCCGAATGTTTATGGTTATGAGGACGATATAGAAAGATTTTTATCTTTTCAGATTGCGACCCTCGATTGGATTCTAGCTCGAAATCAAGTTCCAGACATTATCAATTGTCATGATCATCACACAGGTGTTATTCCGTTTTTGCTTCAGTTTGCTTATAAATATGAAAGTTTAAAGAATATAAAAACGGTTATTACAATACATAATGGATTATATCAGGGATGGTTTGGCTTTGATAAACTGTATTATTTGCCAGAGTTTGACTTGAAACATGTTGGGTTTTTAGAATGGAGCAATTCTATAAATTCTCTCGCTGTAGGTATTAAATGCGCGAATGCTGTGACTACGGTTTCACCAAGTTATTTAAATGAAATTAATATTTCAGCAAATGGATTAGAATCATTGTTTAACTCGGTTCGACATAAATCTAAGGGAATTTTAAACGGAATTGATATTGAGGTGTGGAATCCAGCTAAAGATCAAATGATTGCTGAAAACTATTCTATTGATGATTTCGAAATAGGCAAAAGAAAAAATAAAGAAAAATTGTGTGAAGAGTTTGACTTAGATCCTTCAAAACCATTATTTAGTTTTATTGGAAGATTATTTGAAGAAAAAGGAGGCGATTTGCTGCCGCATGCTTCTGCTTTAGCTTTGTCGGAACATTTTGAGGAAATTAATATTCTGATTTTAGGATCAGGAAATTCAGAAATTGAATCGCAGTTAACTCAGCTGAGAAATGATTATAAAGGAAATTACAATGTATTTATAGGTTATAATGAAAATTTAGCGCATTTGATTTATGCGGGTTCAGATTATATTTTAATGCCTTCTAGAGTTGAACCATGCGGCTTAAATCAGATGTATGCCATGCGTTACGGGACAATTCCGATTGTTAGAAGAACTGGAGGGTTAAGAGACACGGTTGTTGATTTTGGAGATGAAGGAAATGGAGTCTGTCACGATCAAGCTTCTGTAGCCGACATTTGCTATTCAATAAATCGTGCGGTTAGGTTGTATGAAGATAGAATGAATTTTAATAAAGTTTTAAAAAGAGGAATGACAGCCGATCATTCCTGGGAAAGTGTTTGCCAAGAATATATCGAAATATACAACTTAATAATTCAGCAAAATGAAATTTAAAAAGAAAAATGTAGTTGCCATTATTTTAGGAGGTGGACAAGGTTCACGTTTATTTCCATTGACAGAAACAAGATCAAAACCAGCAGTTCCGATTGGAGGAAAATATCGTTTGGTCGATATTCCGATTTCTAATTGCATCAATTCTGATATTTTTAAAATATTTGTTTTGACACAATTTAATTCTGCTTCTCTAAATGCTCACATTAAGAACACTTTTAATTTTAGCATTTTCAGCCAGTCTTTTGTTGATATTTTGGCAGCAGAACAAACTCCTGATAATCCAACATGGTTTCAGGGAACGGCAGACGCAGTTAGACAATGCATGTCACATTTTTTAAAACACGATTTTGATCATGCGTTGATTCTTTCTGGAGATCAGCTGTATCAGATGGATTTTAATGAAATGCTCGAAGCTCATATCGCTGCTGATGCCGAAATTTCTATTGCAACTTTACCCGTAAATGCTAAAGATGCTCCAGAATTTGGAATTCTAAAAACGAACCATGAAAGTGTTATTGAAGCTTTTATAGAAAAACCGCACGCGTCACTATTGCCAGATTGGGAATCTGAAGTGAGCGAACAAATGCAAGAAAAAGGCAAAAAATATCTTGCCTCAATGGGAATTTATATTTTTAATAAGCCTCTTTTGGAAGAATTGATGGCTGATCCTGAAACGAAAGATTTTGGTAAAGAAATTATTCCACAAGCTGTTGGGAAACATAAAATTTTAAGCTATCAGTACGAAGGATATTGGACAGATATCGGAAATATTGAATCCTTTTTTGAAGCTAATATTGGCTTAACTGCAGATATTCCAGAGTTTAATTTGTTCGATAACGAAAATAAAATCTTTACAAGACCGCGATTATTACCGCCTTCTAAGTTTAGAAATTCAATTATAAATCAATCTTTGATTTCTGAAGGTTGTATTATTAATGCGAAAGAGATTAAAAGTTCTGTAATTGGTATCCGCTCTAGAATTGGCGAGGGTACTGTTTTGGAGAACTGTTATGTCATGGGTAACGATTTCTATCAGGATTTGGATGAAATGAATTACGAAAGCAGTATTAATAAAATACATGTTGGTATTGGAGAAAACTGCTTTATTAATAATGCTCTTATCGATAAAAATGTGCGTATTGGAAACAATGTTCATATTAGCGGCGGAAAGCATTTGGATAATTTTACCAATGAATTGTACAGTATAAAAGACGGAATTGTGGTCATCAAAAAAGGCGTTACGCTTTCAGACAATTTTAGAATAGAGTAAAAGAATAAAATCAAAAAAAAAAAATAATTTAAAAATTCCAAATTCCAAATCCAATTATTCTAGAAAACAACATATGAGTAAAGTAATCCCACATTCTCTTTTTACCGACTTTGACATCGATTTATTCAAAGCTGGAAAACACTTCAGATTATATGAAAAACTTGGAGCACATTTAGTCGAAGTTGATGGGGTAAAAGGCGTTTACTTTGCTGTTTGGGCTCCTACGGCCCATTCGGTTTCGGTTGTTGGCGATTTTAATTATTGGACACAAGGAGAACATCTTTTAAATGTTCGTTGGGATTCTTCTGGAATTTGGGAAGGGTTTATTCCTGAGATTTCAAAAGGAGCGCTTTATAAATACAAGATTCAATCTAATATAAATGGTGTAATTACTGAAAAAGCCGATCCTTTTGCGCGTTACTGCGAAAAACCGCCGCACACCGCATCTGTAGTCTGGGATTTGGATTATAAGTGGAAAGATGAAAATTGGATGCAGAATCGTCAAGATTTTAATGCTTTAGATAAGCCATATTCGGTTTACGAAGTGCATTTAGGGTCTTGGAAAAGAGCAGATCATAATCGTTTTTTGACTTATCTCGAACTTGCTGATGATTTGGTAAAATATGTCAAAGAAACTGGTTTTACGCATGTAGAATTCATGCCGATTATGGAATATCCTTATGATCCTTCATGGGGCTATCAGTTGACAGGATATTTTGCACCAACTTCCCGTTTTGGAAAACCACAGGATTTTATGGTCTTGGTAGATAAACTGCATCAAGAGGGTATTGGTGTAATTTTAGATTGGGTTCCGTCGCATTTTCCAGACGATGCACATGGCTTAGGTTATTTTGATGGTTCGCATTTATATGAACATCCAGATCGCAGAAAAGGATATCATCCAGATTGGAAAAGTTTGGTTTTTAATTACGGACGAAATGAAGTTCGTGCCTTTCTAATAAGTAATGCTGTTTTTTGGCTTCAAAATTATCATATCGACGGACTTAGAGTTGATGCTGTAGCGTCAATGCTTTATCTGGATTATTCTCGAAAAGATGACGAATGGGAAGCCAACATTTTTGGAGGAAGAGAAAATCTTGATTCGATAAGTTTTCTTAAAGAATTTAATGAAGTAATATATTCTAATTTTAGTGGAGTTCAAACTATTGCAGAAGAAAGTACTTCATTCCCGATGGTTTCAAGACCGACTTCTTTTGGGGGGTTAGGGTTTGGAATGAAATGGATGATGGGTTGGATGCACGACACTTTAAAGTATTTTCAGAAAGAAACCGTTTATAGAAAGTATCATCAAAATGATTTGACTTTTTCGATGACGTATGCCTTTACTGAAAACTTCATGCTTCCGTTTTCTCATGATGAAGTGGTTTATGGCAAACAATCTCTTATTTATAAAATGCCTGGCGACGAGTGGCAGCGTTTTGCCAATTTGAGATTATTGTACGGGTATATGTTTACGCATCCTGGAACAAAACTTCTGTTTATGGGTGCTGAATTTGCTCAGACCAATGAATGGAATTTTGAACAAAGTTTAGACTGGCATTTGCTGCAATATGATTTTCACTTTGGAATAAAGAGATTGATTACAGATTTGAATCAATTGTATAAATCGCAGCCAGCATTGTATGAAAAGCAATTTAGAGGCGATGGTTTTGAATGGATCAACTATTCAGATCATCAGAATGCTATTTTATCCTATATTCGAAAAGGAAATAATCCAGATGAGAATTTAATCGTAGTCTGCAACTTCACTCAAGTTGTTCGAGAAAATTATAGAATTGGCATTCCTAAAAAAGGCACTTTGCAGGAGATTTTTAATAGTGATGCCAAGATTTACGGCGGAAGCGGAACAGAAAATCCAAAAACAATAAAAGTGGATGCAATAGCTTATGATGGAAGAGATTTTTCTGTTGAATTAATTTTACCGCCTTTAGGTGTAACTGTGTATTCTTTGGTTTAATAAAATTCTGATATCATTTTTTGAGAGTAAGATTTTATCATTTTATCGTTTCAAAATTATCAAATTGTTGATTTTTTGTTTGGTAATTTGAAAGTCGTTCAGAAAAAACGTTTTCGTTAATAAACCTTTTATTCATAGGGTGTTATGAACTTTTTTTGTATGTTTGATTAGAAGGAAAATGTTATAAATTAATTCATTTGAGATATGATTACAAACACATCATTAGAATACAAAGGCGATTTATATCCATCAAAAATTATCTCTTATGAACATGAAGGAGATTCTATTTTCTTTAATACGGATAACAAAGTAATCTTAAAAGTCACTATTCTTCGTGACAGTTTAATCCGATTTCGTTTTACTACAAAAGGATATTTTAGCAACGATTTTTCGTATGCTATTGATAAAACCCAGCTTCATGGTTACAATTTTCTAGAAGTTACAGAAGAAGAAAGCTACTTTCAAATTAGAACAAGTAAAGTAAAATGCAAAATACAAAAGGCAGATCTTCGTCTTTCTATTTATGATTTAAACGATTTTCTAATTCTTGAAGATGAACTTGGTTTTCATTGGGAAGAAAGCTATGAATATGGCGGAAATATTGTAAAAATGAGTAAATATGCTAAAGATGGCGAATGTTATTACGGTCTTGGCGATAAAGCAACTCAGATGAATCTTAAAGGCAAAAGACTAGAAAATTTTGCTACAGATCAATATGCGTATCAGAAAGATCAGGAACCTCTTTATAAAGTAGTTCCATTTTATATCGGATTGCATAACAAACAATCGTACGGTATATTTTTCGATAATACATTTAGAACGTTTTTTGATTTTTGTCAGGAAAGAAGAAACGTTACCAGTTTTTGGGCTGAAGGTGGCGAAATGAATTATTATTTTGTCTATGGGCCTCAAATGCAAGATGTTGTCACAACATATACAGATTTAACAGGTAAACCAGAATTACCGCCACTTTGGGTTTTAGGATACCATCAGTGCAAATGGAGTTATTATCCTGAAAGCAAAGTCAAAGAAATTACCTCGAAATTTAGAGAACTGCAGATTCCTTGTGACGCTATTTATTTGGACATCGATTATATGGATGGTTTTAGATGTTTTACATGGAATAAAAACTATTTTCCTGATCCAAAAAGAATGGTTGCTGAATTAGCCGAAGATGGTTTTAAAACCGTTGTAATTATTGACCCCGGAATTAAAATCGATAAAGATTATTGGGTTTATAAAGAGGCTTTAGAAAAAGATTATTTCTGCAAAAGAGCCGATGGACCTTATATGAAAGGGAAAGTTTGGCCAGGAGAATGCAATTTCCCAGATTATACAAATCCCGTAGTTAGAGAATGGTGGGCAGGATTATTTAAAGAATTAGTTGCAGATATTGGGGTAAAGGGAGTTTGGAATGACATGAACGAACCTGCTGTAATGGAAGTGCCGAATAAAACTTTCCCGATGGATGTACGCCATATTTATGACGGAAATCCTTGCAGTCATAGAAAAGCACATAATATTTACGGCACGCAGATGGCGAGAGCTACTTATCATGGTGTAAAACGATTTGCTTATCCAAAACGACCATTTGTAATTACAAGATCGGCTTATGCTGGAGCACAGCGTTATACTTCTTCATGGACAGGCGATAACGTGGCAACTTGGGAACATTTGTGGCTTGCAAATATTCAGGTGCAACGATTGTCAATTTCGGGAATGGGATTTACAGGCTCTGATATCGGGGGATTTGCAGAACAGCCAACAGGAGAATTATACGCTCGCTGGATTCAATTAGGCGTTTTTCATCCTTTTTGCAGAACGCATTCTTCTGGAGATCACGGAAATCAGGAACCTTGGGCTTTTGACGAAGAAGTAATCAATATCACTAGAAAATTTGTGAGCCTTCGTTACCAATTGCTTCCTTATTTATATACCATGTTTTGGCAGTATATCGAAGAGGGAATTCCGATGCTAAAACCATTGGTTTATTTTGATCAAGACGATACTCAGACACATTATAGAAATGATGAATTTATCTTTGGAAACCAGATATTAGTGTGCCCAATACTTGAACCTAATGCTGTAGGTAGACGTATGTATATTCCTAGAGGCGAATGGTATAACTATTGGACAAATGAATTGTTTATTGGAGGAAGAGAGATCTGGATTGATACTAAATTTGACGAAATTCCGGTTTTCATAAAAGCAGGAGCAATTATTCCGAAATATCCAGTTCAGCAGTATGTAGGCGAAATAGAATTTGATGAACTAACGCTGGATGTTTATTATAAAAACGGAAAAGAACAGTCAGCTGTTTATGAAGATGCGCAAGATGGTTACGATTATAAAAAAGGACGTTATAGTTATTTATCGTTAAGAAACACTGGAAAAGAGAAAGAACTTATTATTCAGCTTCATAAAGAAGGAAAATATACAACGCCTTACAGCAAGTACAAAATAAACCTTATCGGACTGCCTTTTAAAGTTTCTGAAATTGAAATTGACAACGAAAAAATTGAGTTTGATAAAATTAGTTTTGAGCAAAATAATTTCTTAATAGTTGATAAAGAGTTTAATGAACTTCACATTGTAGGAGAGTAGTTAAATTTTGATATTTTTTTGACTTATTGTGTAAAATATTTTATTTTTTTTAATCGTATTTTTGCTAGAAAATAGCTAGAATTATGAAAAAATATATGTTTTTAGGGGCTTTTGCTGCACTTGTGATGGCATGCGCAACAAACCCAATTACTGGAAAACAAAACTTGAATTTTGTTTCAAATAACGAATTGTTTCCAACTTCTTTTCAGCAATACAGTACTTTTTTGTCTGAAAACAAAGTTATTACTGGTACAGCAGATGCGAAACTTGTTGAAAATGTTGGGTTGAAAATTAAATTGGCAGCCGAAAAATATCTGACTTATTTAGGACAATCACAATATTTAAAAGATTATCGCTGGGAGTATAAACTGGTTGATAATAAAGAAGTTAATGCTTGGTGTTTGCCTGGAGGAAAAATTGTGGTTTACTCAGGAATATTGCCTATAACACAAAACGAATCTGGTCTGGCAACGGTTATGGGGCATGAGGTTTCTCACGCTTTAGCCAATCATGGTGCGCAGAGAATGAGTGCAGCTCAATTGCAGCAAATAGGAGGAGCGGTTTTAGATGCTGCAACAGCAAACAAAACAGCACAAACAAGAGAAATTTTCTCGCAAGCCTACGGTATGGGAACAGAAGTGGGAGTAATGCTTCCTTTTAGCAGAAGTAACGAAAGTGAGGCAGACAAAATTGGTTTAACTTTAATGGCAATTGCAGGATATAATCCAGATGATGCGATTGCGTTTTGGACAAGAATGTCTGCAAAATCAGGCGGAGCTTCAACACCAGAATTTATGAGCACGCACCCTTCTGATGCTACTAGAATTGCGAATATTAAAGCCTTAATTCCAGAAGCAAGAGCAATTGCGCTTAAAGTAGGAACTATCAAATAATGCAGATACTGCAAGAAAAATATACTTAAAAGCTATTCATTTTTGAATGGCTTTTTTGCTATAATGTAATTCATAATTTAATAATATACGATTTAAAGAATTTCTATTTGTTTATCATAAAAAATAGATAAATTCGTAGCCTATTTAACAAAACCATTTCTATGAAAAACCTACAAAAAGGAGATAAGAAGCTTTTAAATGCCTGGGCGTTTTATGATTGGGCAAATTCAGTTTATACTTTGACTATTGCCTCTGCTGTATTTCCAATTTTTTACGAAGCTTTATTCAGCGACCGCGATCATTATATCGATGTTTTCGGTATGCATCTTAAAAACTCGGCTTTAATTAGTTTTATTACTGCTGCGGCGTTTTTAGTGGTTTCTTTTATTTCGCCTTTATTATCTGGTATTGCCGATTATGTTGGGAATAAAAAATCCTTCATGAAATTTTTCTGCTATTTAGGAGCCTTATCTTGTATGGGATTATATTGGTTTGACTTAGATAACATTTATGTTGGACTTTTATTTTACTTTTTAGGATTGCTTGGCTATTGGGGAAGTTTAGTTTTTTACAATTCATACCTTCCAGATATTGCTTTTGAAGAGCAGCAAGATAGAATTAGTGCAAAAGGATATTCTTTAGGATATGTTGGAAGTGTTATTTTGCTGATTATCAATCTAGCAATGATCATGAAACCAAAACTTTTTGGAATTACAGGAACAGATGGTGAGGCAGCAATGAAAGCAATGCGTTATTCTTTTATTATGGTCGGTGTATGGTGGATTTTATTTAGCCAATATACTTATTATTATTTGCCAAAAGGAAGCAAAGGAAGTGGTCAAAAATTGACAAAATCTGTTGTTTTCAATGGTTTTAAAGAATTGAAAAAGGTTTGGGTTCTACTTCAGCAAAATATTCCTTTAAAAAGATATTTAGGAGGTTTTTTTGTTTCTAGTATGGCAGTACAAACTGTAATGCTTGTAGCAACTTATTTTGGTGCGCAAGAAATTCAATGGGAAACAAAAGAACAAAGCACAATCGGATTAATTATTTGTATTTTAATAATACAGTTGGTAGCTGTTGTAGGAGCTATATTGACTTCTAGAGCTTCAGAGAAATTTGGTAACGTTCCTACTTTGATTTTTATAAATGCGATTTGGGCTGTATTTTGTGCGCTTGCATTCTTTATTACTTTGCCAATTCATTTTTATATTATGGCAACAGTTGCGGGATTAGTTATGGGAGGAATTCAAGCTTTGTCTCGTTCAACTTATTCGAAACTGCTTCCAGAAACAGAAGATACGACTTCCTTTTTTAGTTTTTATGATGTTGCAGAAAAAGTAGGAATTGTAATTGGAATGTGTGTTTACGGAATTATCGATCAAATTACAGGAAGTCCGCGTGCAGCAATTGTAATTTTGGCCATATTCTTTATAACGGCTATTTTCCTTTTAAGAAGAGTACATAAAAAAGACGTTTCAAACTAATTGAAACGTCGTTATAATAACAATATCACGAATTGCAAGGATTATTATTTGATTGATGATTATTTTGTAATTCGTGATATTTTTTTTTTGAATGAAATTAGCTTTTCGAAATACTTCCAGATCCCGAAACTTTAACATCTCTTTTTTCAGGATTTCCCACATATCTAATGTTTCCAGAACCAGAAACTCTTGCCGTTAAACTTTCATCGCAAGCCACTTTACTGTTTCCTGATCCAGAAACATTTGCTTCAACATTTTTCGACTTCAAATCGGCTGCATCTATGCCCCCAGAGCCAGAAAGTTTAGCAGAGAAATTATCAGCAGTTCCTTTTAAACGTACATTACCAGAACCGCTTACATTTAGTTCTAAATTATTAGTATCAACTGGTAAAGTAAAATTTCCCGAACCAGACAATTTAACTAAAAACTTCTCATTTTTGATTACGTCTTTCGATTGAATATCTCCAGAACCAGCTAAACTCAATTCAGAGATTTTTTCGAAAGGAACCGTAATCTGAATGTTTTTACCAGAACTCGTTCTAATGTTTGTAAACTTTTCAATGTAAATTTTTAATGAATTATCTTCCACTTCAACTTTGATGGCAGACAATAGATTTTCTTCTCCTTTGATAGTAATTTTGCCTTCTTTTCCAGCAACTAAATCAACATCAAAGAAGCCTGAAATTTTAATTCCGTCGTAATCTCCAGTAGTTCTAGTTTCTGTAACTACTTTTCCATTTCCTTGAAGTTTGTTTTGCGCATTTAAACTGCCTACAAAAAGCGTTGCAAATGCTAGTAATAAAATTGACTTTTTCATTGTTTTGATTTTTTAGATGATTAATTTTTTGTTAGCGAAATATTTCCATAGTTCGAATTAATATTGATTTTATTCTGTCCTTTTTTCTTGTAGAAACCTGCAATTCTTTTGCTGTTGCTCTTAACCTCAGAAACAGAAATGTCTAAAGAATTATCATGTTTAATGTTCGAATATCTGGCTGAAATATCAAAATCAAAAGCATAATTTGGTACGTAACCAATATTGATATCCGTATATCCTGAGTTTATTGTGATATTTCCAGCTCTTTCATTTACAGTTCCAATACTGATTTTGCTGTAATTGGTATCGTAGCTAAAGTTACTTGAAATTTCTCCAATAATAAAAGTTAAATAATTACCAGATCCGCTTAAAGAGTTGATTTTTTGAAACTTAAATGTTCCGTAACTACAATCAGCTTTAATGTTTTGACCATCATTAAGGTTGACATCTGTATAATTTGCATTTAGATTCAAATTACCAGAATCATTAATTTTAAGATTCGAATATCTAGCATCAACATTTCCTGCTTTTATGTAATCGATGCTTGAACTTTGGCAATATTGAATTGAGATTTGATTATTAGATCCGTTTAATTTTCCCAAAGTGACTTTACCATATTTGCAGTCAATTTCTGTAGAAGACTCTGCAATTGGTACCGAAATATTACCATATTTATTCGCCAGTTTAATCGACCCGTTTTTCGGAATTTTAATCACATAATTAATTTCAAAACTATTGTTGCTTCCTTTGCTTTTAAGAGTAGAATTTCCAAGTGTTGTTACCGCAGAAACCAATCCTTTAAGAGCAGTAATTTCAACATCAATGCTGTTTAATCGTTCGTTTACCCAATTTTCATTTGGTCCATTCACTTTGATTGTAATATCGAGATCAATCTTGTCTTCATCCCACGTTGTTACAGTGATACTGCCATATTTATTTTCAATATCGATTCCGGCATTTGAATTTACGATATAGGTCTTTTTAATATTTTTTTGTTTAGTTATAAAAGTGTCGTCGTTTGAAAACCCTAAAAAAGGAATCAAAAGAAGTAAGATTAGTAAGTTATAGTGTTTTTTCATTAGAGTTGTTTTTTAGTTTTTCATTGTCTTCAATTCTTTTCAAAACGGTTTGCAAAAAAGAAATTCGCGTTTGGAGATTGCTAATCATCGCATAAATAATTTGTTTGTTCTCTCCATTTTTTTGCAGTTCATTTATTATTTTCTGATAGTCAGCATCAAAAGTTTTCATCTGGTTCATGGCATCATTAATAATCTGCTGATTTTCTGGCGAGCTTTTCTCTTTCAATTTAACCAGTTCGTTGTCAATTAGAATATTGAAAATAGAATCGGTGCGTTTAGTTTCTTTAGAAGCAAATTTGAATTCTTTTGGTTTTTCATTTTTATAAAAAAGAGATATTCCAAGCATTAATACAATCGAAGCGGCAATAGCGGTTGCGACCCAATATCTTTTCTTAGGTTCTTTTTTGTTTAATTTTTGTAGAAAATCCATTTGATGGTCAGGATTTAATTCCTGAATATCCCATTGGTTTTCAAATCTGTTGAATAATTCGTCTAAATTGTCTTTTTCATTTTTCATAATTCCAATTCATTTTATATCTCTTCCAATTTTTTTCTCAAACTGTCTTTGGCTCTGCTCAAGGTCGTTCTGCAATTTGCATAAGTGATGTTTAAAATTTCGCAGATTTCTTCTTGATCATAACCTTCTATGTAAAAAAGCGTGAGCACCATTCTGTAATTATCTTTCAGCTGCAAAATGGTATCCAAAACCTGTTTTACTTTTAGCGAGTTTAAGTCAATATTTTCAGAAATAATTCCGTCATTTTCTTCAATTTTATAAAGCTGTTTACTTAAATCTTCTACATGAAAAGAATTGTTTTTCTTGTAAAAATCGATGCTATAATTGATGATTATTTTTTTTAACCATGCTCCAAAAGCCACTTCTTGTTTATAGTCATTGATTTTTGTAAAAGCCTTTAAAAAACCTTCCTGCATGACGTCTTGTGCAAAATGTTCGTCTTTTACAATACGAAAAGCCACATTATACATCGCTTTACAATAGCGATTGTATATTTCGAATTGCGCTTTCTGATTGTTGCTTTTACAAAGCGCAATCAATTCTTCGATATTTAGGTTATTTATACTCAAGTAGTGGCTTTTGGTTTTAAATAAGGACAGTACTTTTTTTTCTTTGTTACACTTTTATAAAATTAATTTTATTTTTTTTTAATTCGGATGAAATGAAAAGTGAAAATATATTTTTTTAGACCTGACTTCTTTTGCTTTTGGCATAATGATTGTCTATTTTTATGGCCTATCTTGTAATTGAAAAACAAAACGGTTTTTCAGTTAAACTTCAATAAGCAATACAATGTTTATAGATAGTGCAAAAAATTTAATGACAAAAAGACTTATATTTTATTATGTCAAACCATAAAATACTTACTATTGACAATCTGTCACTTCAAGAATTCGATTCAGAGGCAGAATTAATTCCATTGTTGACTCCAGAAGACGAGGAGGAAATGAATAATGAAGAACTTCCTGTTTCGCTTCCAATTTTACCTTTACGCAACACCGTTTTATTTCCAGGAGTTGTTATCCCGATTTCTGCAGGAAGAGATAAGTCTATCAAACTGATTAATGATGCGAATGCAGGCGGAAAAATAATTGGTGTAGTTTCTCAAATTAATGAAGAAGACGAAGATCCGTCAAAAGATGATATTCATAAAGTAGGAACTGTGGCGCGTATTTTACGTGTCCTAAAAATGCCTGACGGTAACGTTACGGTTATTCTTCAAGGAAAAAAACGCTTCGAAATTGACGAAGTTGTTTTAGAAGAACCATACATGACAGCAACTATAAAAGAAGTTGCCGAAGAACGTCCAGATGAAAACGATTCTGAATTTACTGCAATCTTAGATTCGGTAAAAGAATTAGCGATACAAATTATTAAAGAAAGCCCAAATATTCCTTCGGAGGCTACTTTTGCGATTAAGAATATTGAAAGCCAATCATTCTTGATCAATTTTGTTTCTTCTAATATGAATTTATCCGTAAAAGAAAAACAAGGTCTTTTATCAATTAATGGATTAAAAGAGCGTGCTTTAGAGACTTTACGTTATATGAATGTTGAACTTCAAAAATTAGAATTGAAGAACGATATTCAGTCAAAAGTGCGTTTTGATTTAGACCAGCAGCAAAGAGAATATTTCCTTCACCAGCAAATGAAAACCATTCAAGAAGAATTGGGTGGTGTTTCTCAGGAAGAGGAAATGGACGAAATGGGGCTGAAAGCTAAAACTAAAAAGTGGGACGAAAAGACGCAGAAACATTTCGAAAAAGAATTGTCAAAAATGCGTCGTATGAATCCGCAATCTCCTGATTTTGGAATTCAGAGAAATTACTTGGAGCTGTTTTTAGAATTGCCTTGGGGCGAATATTCTAAAGATAAATTCGATTTAAAACATGCACAGAAAATTTTAGATAAAGATCACTTTGGACTTGACGAAGTGAAGAAAAGAATGATCGAGCATTTGGCAGTTTTAAAATTGCGAAATGATATGAAATCGCCAATTATCTGTTTAACTGGGCCTCCTGGAGTTGGTAAAACATCAATTGGGCGTTCTGTAGCAGAAGCTTTAGGCCGTGAGTATGTTCGTATTTCTCTTGGAGGCTTACGTGACGAAGCAGAGATTCGCGGACATAGAAAAACGTATATTGGAGCTATGCCAGGGCGTATCATTCAAAGTTTGAAAAAAGCAGGAACTTCAAATCCGGTATTTATTTTAGATGAGATTGATAAATTGTCAAGTGGAAATAGTGGCGATCCGTCTTCAGCTTTATTGGAGGTTTTAGATCCAGAGCAAAACAATGCTTTTTATGATAATTTCCTTGAAATGGGTTACGATTTATCTAAAGTAATGTTTATTGCTACTTCAAATAACATGGGAGCTATTCAGCCGGCTTTGCGTGACAGAATGGAAGTAATCAAAATGTCAGGCTATACGATTGAAGAAAAAGTTGAAATTGCTAAAAGACATTTATTTCCAAAACAATTAGAAGCTCACGGTTTAACATCTAAAGATTTGACAATTGGTAAAAAGCAATTGGAAAAAATTGTAGAAGGCTATACACGTGAATCTGGTGTTCGTAATTTAGAAACTAAAATTGCTCAAGTAATCAGAAATGCTGCAAAATCTGTAGCAATGGAAGAGGAGTACAACAAAAAAGTAACCGACGAAGATATTGTAGCTATTTTAGGTGTGCCTAGATTAGAACGAGATAAATACGAAAATAATGATGTTGCCGGTGTTGTAACAGGTTTAGCTTGGACAAGTGTTGGTGGTGATATTTTGTTTATCGAATCTTTAATTTCGGAAGGAAAAGGAGCTCTAACAATTACAGGGAATTTGGGAACTGTAATGAAAGAATCTGCCACAATTGCGTTAGAATATATTAAAGCAAATGCTAAGAAATTAGGTGTTAGCACTGAGCTTTTCCAGAAATATAATATTCACTTGCACGTTCCAGAAGGAGCAACTCCAAAAGACGGACCAAGTGCTGGTATTGCTATGCTTACTTCGTTAGTTTCTCTTTTAACTCAGAGAAAAATCAAGAAAAGTCTTGCTATGACAGGAGAGATCACCCTTCGTGGAAAAGTATTGCCAGTTGGTGGTATTAAAGAAAAAATCTTGGCAGCAAAAAGAGCTGGTATCAAAGAAATTATTCTTTGTCATGAAAACAAAAGTGATATTGACGAAATAAAAGCAGAATACTTAGAAGGTTTGAGTTTTCATTATGTGAAAGAAATGAGCGAAGTTTTAGCTATCGCTTTAACAGATCAGAAAGTAAAAAACGCTAAAGAACTGAAATAACTTTCAAAAGTTAACTTTCAAATATTTTTAAAATCCAAATTCCAATTTGCTCAACAGGCAGTTTGGAATTTGGATTTTTTTATTGGAATTTTCTAAGAATTTATTTGATGCAATAATTTATTTTTTTGGTGTTATATAATTTTATATTTGCAATTGCGTTATTGCCATATAGGTGCCGCCAAAAACAAATGCTTCAAAAAGTTGGTTTATTTTTTATAATCTTAATTTGTTCGTCTTCTTTCGGACAAGTCGGAGGGCGCTACACCTACCAATTTTTAAACCTAACCACTTCGCCAAGGCAAGCAGCATTAGGAGGAGACGTTATTACAATATATGACGAAGATGTTAATCAGGCCATGTCTAACCCCGCTCTTATAAACGCAGACATGGACAATCATTTGGCATTAAATTACGGAAGTTATTATGGTGAAGCCTCTTATGGCACAGCGTCGTATGCTTATACATATGACAGGCATCTGCAGACTTTTTACGCGGGAGTTACCTATGTGAATTACGGTACATTTGAAGGTTACGACGAAAACGGACAGGCAACTTCTAACTTTACTGGAAGTGAAGGTGCGTTATCACTCGGATATGCATACAATATTCCGTTTACCGATTTCTACATTGGAGCGAACGCAAAACTAATTACATCATCTTTAGAAACATATAATTCTATAGGTGGCGCAGCCGATTTAGGCTTTTTGTATGTAGACGTAAGAAATGATCTCAATTTTGCTCTTGTTTTTAGAAACATGGGAACACAATTCACAACTTATTCAGGAATTAAAGAAAATCTTCCATTTGAGATCGTTGCAGGTATTTCACAAGAATTAGAGCATGTACCCATTCGCTGGCATCTTACACTGGAGAATTTACAGCAGTGGAATATCTCTTTTTCGAATCCTGTTCGCGGAGAAACCAACATCGACGGATCTACAAGCGATGAAAAAGTGTCTTTTGTAAACAATGCTTTGCGACATGTGACTTTTGGTGTTGAACTTTTTCCTAAAAAAGCATTTAATTTTCGAATCGGATATAATTTTAGAAGAGGTGAGGAATTGAGGGTAGAAGAACAGCGTAATTTTTCTGGAGTTTCATTAGGTTTTGGTTTAAAAATGAATAAGTTAAGATTTAACTATTCGTATTCTAGATATACTTTGGCGGCTAATACAAGTCTTTTTGGTTTAACATTAAATTTTCAATAACTGCATGAAACTGTTTTATTTGGTTTTGTTTATGACAGTAAGCTTTTTTACGGGATCTAAACTTTCTTTTAAAGAAGAAGAAGCTATTTCTACTGTAGAATTGGAAAGAATTAACAGCAGAATCACTAGCATTAAAAGCATGATTGGTGCTGATCCTAAATACAATCAAAAAATTGCATTTCTTATTGATATGAAAGTTCCTTCAGGTAAGAATCGCTTTTTTGTTTACGATTTACAGAAAAATGAAGTTATCGATCAAGGACTTGTGGCGCACGGTTCTGGCTCAGAAACAGGAGTAAGGGGAGTATTAAAATTTAGTAATGCTCCAAATTCTAACTGCACTTCTCTAGGCAGATATGCTATTGGAAAAACATATAAAGGTATTTTTGGAAAAGCGTATCGATTGGCTGGCTTAGAAGAAACGAATAATAATGCTTTGAAAAGAGCCATTGTACTGCACCATTATTCTGCGGTTCCTTATGAAGAGCAAGATTACTACATAAGCAATAGTCATGGATGTCCGATGATTAATGAACAGTTTTTTAAAAGAATAGAAAAGATTATAGATAATTCTAAATCTAATATTCTTATGGATATTTACTATTAATTAGTTTTTTTTGAGTCTTAAACCAATGAAAAAAGTAATAATTGTATTTCTTTTTATTCTGGTGCTTTCTGCTGCATATTTATTGTTTTATGATGTTAAAGAAATTGGTTCACTATCTTCTGATAATAAACGAATTGAATCTCAAATTAGAGCAGTAAAAAAACTGATAAATCAAAATCCTGGCTATAATAACCAAATCGCCTTCTTTGTCGACATGAAGATTCCTTCAGGAAAGAATAGATTTTTTGTCTATGATTTAAAAACAAATAAAATTATTGATAAAGGTTTGGTGGCTCATGGCTCTGGTTCTGAAACTGGTGTTAAAGGGAAACTTCGTTTTAGCAATGTCCCAAATTCTTTAAGTACTTCATTAGGAAAATATTCTATTGGAAATTCCTATTATGGCAAATTCGGAAAGGCTTATAGGTTGTATGGATTAGACGAAACCAATAATAATGCTTTTAAGCGCGATATCGTTTTTCATTACTATTATGATGTTCCATATAAGGAGAAAGATGGCTACATTTGCAATAGTTTTGGCTGCCCAATGGTAAATAAAAAATATTTTGATAGAATATCACACCTAATTGATAGTTCTGAGTCAGATATTTTGATGAGCATTTATTACTAGCACCAGTCTTTAAAAGAATAAAAAATTAAAAAATAAAAAATTGAAAAAAATTACCATTGCTATCGACGGATTTTCATCTACAGGAAAAAGTACTCTTGCCAAACAATTGGCAAAAGAGTTAGAATATGTTTATGTAGATACTGGAGCGATGTACCGTGCAGTAGCTTATTTTGCTATGCAGCATGATTTGATAAATGCAGACTTCTTTAAAAAAGAGGCTTTGATTGAAGCATTGGCAGATATAAAATTAGAGTTTAGATTTAATGCTGATTTAGGCTTTGCTGAAATGTATTTGAATGGTGAAAATGTCGAAAAACAAATTAGAACTATTGAAGTTTCTAATTTTGTGAGCACAGTTGCTGCCGTTTCAGAGGTTCGTGCGAAGTTGGTAGAACAACAGCAAGAAATGGGAACGAATAAAGCTATAGTGATGGATGGAAGAGATATTGGAACGGTGGTTTTCCCTAACGCTGAATTGAAAATCTTCATGACGGCAAGTGCAGAAACACGCGCGCAAAGACGTTTTGATGAATTGCAACAAAAAGGAGATAATGTGTCTTATGAAGAAGTTTTGAAAAATGTAGTTGATAGAGATTACATGGATACGCATCGTGAAGATTCTCCTCTAATAATCGCCTACGACGCAATTGAGATTGATAATTCTTACTTAAATAAAGAAGAACAATTTACAGCTGTTTTAGAATTAGTGAATGATGTTGTTAAAACGATATAATTTTTTGCAGATATTATTTTTAATGGTAGTTTTACCGCTTCATTTTACTTTAAAGACAATTTCATTATATGGGAATTAAAAACAGGTTGATTTTTATGAGCTTTCTTCAATTTTTTGTTTGGGGAGCTTGGCTTATCACAATTGGAAATTATTGGTTTGGAACCAAAAATTGGGAAGGAACACAATTTGGTTTAGTATTTGGAACCATGGGAATTGCTTCTTTATTTATGCCTACATTAACCGGAATTATTGCCGACAGATGGGTAAACGCTGAAAAATTATATGGAGTTCTTCATATTTTATATGCAGTAGTTTTATTTGGAATTGCACAAGTTACAACGCCAGATACTTTTATTATTGTAATGCTTTTGGCAATGTGCTGTTATATGCCAACAATTGCTTTGAGTAATTCGATATCGTATACTTCACTTAAATTAAACAATAAAAACATCGTAAAAGATTTCCCGCCAATTCGCGTTTGGGGAACAATTGGTTTTATTGTTGCGATGTGGATCACCAATTTAAGCGGAAGTAAAGCGACAGAGTACCAGTTTTATATTGCTGGAATTGGAGCTTTAATTCTTGGAGTTTACGCTTTTACTTTGCCAAAATGTGAGCCACAGCGTTTAATTAAAGAAAATGCTACTTGGATAGAAACTTTTGGTTTAGAATCTTTCAAATTGTTTGCTAATTACAAAATGGCTTTGTTCTTTGTGTTTTCTATGTTTTTAGGAGGAGCATTGCAATTGACAAACGCTTACGGAGATGTATTTTTGGATGAATTCAAACATTTTCCAAAATATGCAGATTCCTTTGTAATTCAGTATTCGACTATTATTATGTCAATTTCTCAAGTTTCTGAGACATTGTTTATTTTAGCGATTCCATTTTTCTTAAGACGTTTCGGAATCAAACAAGTTATGCTAATTAGTATGCTGGCTTGGGTTTTGCGTTTCGGATTATTTGCGTTTGGAGATCCTGTAAATGGTTTATGGATGATTATTTTATCATGTATCGTTTACGGAATGGCATTTGATTTCTTTAATATTTCTGGTTCTTTATTCGTAGAAAGCAATACCGATTCTAAAATTCGTTCTTCTGCGCAAGGTTTGTTTATGATGATGACCAACGGAGTTGGAGCAGTTCTAGGAAGTTTGACTTCAGGCTGGGCAATTGATCGTTTCTTTACAAAATCTTTTAATACCACTACAGAATTAGCTGGATTTTTACAAACAGATCCTTCTAACGAAAAAATGGCTGAATTTGTAAAAAGCCAAGGAAATACAATTACTGACGGAGTCTTTACAAATCCAGTTCTAATGAAAGACTGGCATACCATTTGGCTTTCATTTGCGATTTATGCTTTAGTAATTGCAATTGCGTTTGCTGTTTTGTTTAAACATAAACATGATCCAAAGGAGATTGAAAATTTGAGTCATTAATTTTTTAAATTCTTAGATGAAAAAGATTTAAGAATAGTACAGAGAAACACTTTAATAAAATATAAAATGCCACAAAAGTTTCTATTTTCAGAAACTTTTGTGGTTTTCTATTTAATAACAGATGATTATGAAAAAGAAAGCAATAAAATCATATTCTCTTTCTGAAATGAAAGACAAATTAATTGGCAAAATTGGGACTAAAAAAAGAGATAAATATGAGAAGAAACTTCATAAGGTTATTTCTAAGCTTAAATAGATTAGATATTTGATAATAATTGCGCATAGTAAACCCGACAGGTTTCTAGAACCCGGTTTTTTGTTTAAAACGTTATCCTGCAAGGTTTCCGAAACCTTGTAGGTATATCGAAAACCTAATTAGGTCTTTAAGTCTAACTGTTTTAAAAAGTTTTTACTAAACGGTGATAAATTACAATAAATACGAAAAATAAATACCTACAAGGTTTTGGAAACCTTGCAGGAAATTCGAAATTCATGGATTAAGATTTAAACCCGACAGGTTTTTAAAACCTGTCGGGTTTGCCGTTTGATGTGATTCTGTATTAAATAAAATAATAACTTAGTATCTCGTTATTAATAATATAAAAGATGCTAAAACTGAAATTTTATATTTTGCTTTTGATTGGTGCTTTGGGGTTTGCTCAAAACAAAGCTTTGTATGATAAAGGTATAGAAGCATATAAAAGTAAGGATTATGCTTTGTTTCTCCGATTGGCAAAACAATTGGATAGTATTCGACCAATGCATCCTTCTTTTACTTATAATTTAGCTTCGGCTTATGCTTTGAATGGAAAAAAAGAGGAAGCTTTATCTGTTTTGAAAAATATGGTTCTAGCAAATAATACTGTTTCTTTTGAAGAGGATACGGATTTTACTTCTATCAAAAACGATAAGGCATTTAAGGATTTGGAATCACTTAAAATTTTGCAATCTAAGAAAATAGAGAATTCAGTTGAAAAAGTTCTCCTTTCTGAAAAAGAACTGCATCCAGAAGGATTATTTTATTTGGAGAAACAAAAGCTTTGGCTGTCGTCGAGCATTAGAGATAAAAAGATTGTTTCTTTTGATGCGTCTGGAAAAATTTCTGATTGGTTTACAGATTGTTTGTATTCGGTTTTTGCTTTAAAGGCAGATCGTGATGAAAAATATTTGTTTGTCGCTTGTTCTGCAATTCCTGAAATGAAAGGTTTTAAAAAAGAATTGGATGGAAAAAGTGAGATCTTAAAAATTGAAATTGCTTCGAAAAAAGTGGTGAAAAGATATTCTATTGAAGGAAATCATGTTTTTGGTGATCTTGTAATAAGTACATCTAACGAAGTTTATATTTCAGATAGTACTGAGCCAATAATTTATAAAATTGAAAAAGAGAATTTAGTTTTGTGGAAAGATTTGACAAATCAAGCTTTTAATCTACAGGGGATTACATTTAATAAAGATGAATCAAAATTGTTTGTTGCCGATTATTTGAAAGGAATTGCAGTAATCGATATAAAGAATAAAAAGGAATCTTGGTTAGTTTTTCCAAATGACGCTTCAAGAAAAGGAATTGACGGATTGGTTTTTTATAAAAAATCATTGATTGCCATTCAGAATGGAGTAGTACCTATTAGGATTGCAGCGTTTAAACTGAATGAAACTGAAACAAAAATAGTTGACTTTAAGGTTTTGGATAATAATAGAGAAGCCTTTAATGAGCCAGCCTTGGCGGCATTGGTGAAAAATAAAATGTATTTTTTTGCCAATTCACCATGGAAATTTTACGATAAAAACTTTCAGCTCGACGAGAGTAAATTTGATAACCCAAAATTGTTTGAACTTGATTTGGAGAAATCTATGTTAAAGTTTTAAAATTGACATAGATAGTTACAAGCCGTAAACCCGACAGGTTTTCAAACCTGTCGGGTTTCGTTTATTAAGTTGTTATGAAAACTAAATTTTCTAAACTAGCCCCGATAGAGCCGATATCCTTTTTCTGGCTTCTTTAGATAGAAAAAGATAAAGGCGATAGCGGGACTAAACGTCTTGAAAACCCGAATTCTCGTGCTTCTAATCAATCTACTGATAATCATATCGGTTTTGTTTTGTTAATTCAGAAAAATGTAGTAATTTTGCAGTCCTTTTGGCAGAGAAGAGTTTCCATTAGGAATCAACCATTTATGTAAAACAACTTCTGTATTTTCTATCGCATAGAGAAACTCGAGAAAAGCAGAATACAAATTTTTTTATCAGCATGTCTGAACAATTAAAATCACAAGAAGAGTTTTTAGCAAATTTTAACTGGCATAACTTCCAAGAAGGAATTGATGCAGTAGATGAGAAAAACTTACAAGAGTTTGAAGAACTAGTATCAAAAACTTTCATCGCTACAGATCAAGAAGAAGTAGTTGAAGGTGTTGTTGTTAGAATTACAGATAGAGACGTTATCGTTGATATCAATGCTAAATCTGAAGGTGTTATTTCTTTAAACGAATTCCGTTACAACCCTAACTTAAAAGTTGGTGACAAAGTAGAAGTATTAATCGACATCCGTGAGGACAAAACAGGTCAATTAGTATTATCTCACAGAAAAGCACGTACTATTAAGTCTTGGGATAGAGTTATTGCAGCTAATGAAACTGGAGAAATCGTTAACGGTTTTGTTAAATGTAGAACTAAAGGAGGTATGATCGTTGACGTATTCGGTATCGAGGCGTTCTTACCAGGATCTCAAATTGACGTTAAGCCAATTAGAGACTACGATGTATATGTAAACAAAATGATGGAATTCAAAGTGGTAAAAATCAACCACGAATTCAAAAACGTTGTTGTATCTCACAAAGCTCTTATCGAGGCTGATATTGAAGTACAGAAAAAAGAGATCATCGGTCAATTACAAAAAGGACAAGTATTAGAAGGTGTTGTTAAAAACATTACTTCTTATGGTGTGTTCATTGACTTAGGTGGTGTTGACGGATTAATTCACATTACTGACCTTTCTTGGAGTAGAATCAACCACCCAAGTGAAGTTCTTGAATTAGACCAAAAATTAAACGTTGTAATCCTTGATTTCGATGATGAGAAAACAAGAATTCAATTAGGATTGAAACAATTAAACGCTCACCCATGGGATGCTTTAGATGCTAACTTAACTGTTGGTGATAAAGTTAAAGGTAAAGTAGTTGTAATCGCTGATTACGGTGCATTTATCGAAGTTGCTGAAGGTGTTGAAGGTTTAATCCACGTTTCAGAAATGTCATGGTCAACTCACTTACGTTCTGCTCAAGATTTCGTAAAAGTTGGAGATGTTGTTGAGGCAGTTATCTTAACTCTTGACAGAGACGATCGTAAGATGTCATTAGGTATCAAACAATTGACTCAAGATCCATGGACTGACATTACTTCTAAATACCCAGTAGGTTCTAAACATACAGGTATCGTTAGAAACTTTACAAACTTTGGTATTTTCGTAGAATTAGAAGAAGGAATTGATGGATTAATCTACATCTCTGACTTATCTTGGACTAAGAAAATTAAACACCCATCTGAGTTTGTAAACGTTGGTGAAAAACTTGATGTTGTAGTATTAGAATTAGATGTTGAAGGACGTAAATTATCTTTAGGTCACAAACAAACTACTGCTAATCCTTGGGATCAATACGAAGATTCTTTCGCTGTAGGAACTATCCACAATGGTGAAATTTCTGAAATCGTTGACAAAGGAGCTACTGTAGAATTCGGAGATGATATCGTTGCTTTCATTCCTACTCGTCACCTTGAAAAAGAAGACGGAAAGAAATTGAAAAAAGGTGATACAGCTGATTTCAAAGTAATTGAATTCAACAAAGAATTCAAAAGAGTAGTTGCTTCTCACACTGCTATCTTCAGAGAAGAAGAAGAGAAAAACGTGAAAGCTGCTGCTGAAAATACTTCATCTAACTCTACTACTAATGCACCAGCTGCAACTTTAGGAGATAACAATGATGTATTAGCTGCTTTAAAAGCTAAAATGGAAAAAACTGAGAAAAAATAATTCTTAGCTTTTTTATAAATAGAAAGTCCCACAGAAATGTGGGACTTTTTTTGTTTTATGGTTTTATATTTTGCAAAATTTTAACAAATAAAGTTGTGTTATTGTCTTTAAAAGTTATTTTTGTATGAAAATACGATACATGAAAAAACTTTACTTTGTCTTTGCTTTAATTTTTTTTAATGCTTTAAATGCGCAGATAATTAATTTTCCTGATGCTAACTTAAAAGCAAAACTTTTAACTGCAGCTAACGGAAATACTGTACGGGTTGCATCTGTACAATATTTTAATCCGGGTTATCCAAGTTATTTCAATAAGATTGACACAAATAATGATGGTGAAATTCAAATTAGCGAAGCATTATTAATTAAATCATTAGATATCTCTGATTCTAATATTAGTGATTTAACAGGCTTGTCATATTTTAGTAATTTGCATACACTTATTTGCCATAATAATAAAATATCAAATTTATCTGAAGTTAACTCAATTCCAAGTTTAGTACAATTTCAAATGAATTATAATACTGGCAGCTTAAATCAAGTTAACTTATCTAATCTAATTAATTTAAAAACACTTACTTGTATATCTGATAATTTAACTGTGCTAAATGTTTCTAACAATGTAAGCTTGGAAAATATTTCCTGTCAAGATAATAAACTTACTTCATTAGATGTGTCAAACTGCCCGAATTTAAATTGGTTAGTATCTTTTTATAATAAATTAGAATTTTTAAATATTAAGAACGGAAACACTAATAATTGGACAAAATTTTTTATTCATAATGGTGAACGATATTTAAAATATATATGTTCAGATGAAGAAGATTTACCGATGGTTCAGAAGGAGACTTCCACTTTACCTAATTGTCATGTAAATACTTATTGCAGTTTTACACCTGGAGGTAAGTTTTATACTATTGAAGGTAATCAAAAATTGGATTTCTTAAATGACGGTTGTGATAATGATGATAATGTAATTCCATATTCCAAATATTTATTAACTGATGATACTTCTACTCAAATACTATTTGCGAACAATTTTGGATCCTATTATATTCCTGTACAAGCTGGAGAATACACACTGACACCGTTACTAGAAAATCCAGATTATTTTTCTGTAACTCCTCAAAATCTAACGGTTAATTTCTCAGCACAAACTAGTCCAGTTATTCAGAATTTCTGTGTTACTAATTTTGACAAACATGATGTTGAAATAATAGTTGTTCCTATTAATGTTGCTAGACCAGGTTTTGATTCTAATTATAAAATCATCTACAAAAACAAAGGAAATAGAATAGAAAACGGAACAATTAATTTACAATTTAACGATGCGATTTTGGATTTGGTTGTTGCTAATCCTACAGCTTCTAGTCAAACCGAAAGTAACTTATCCTGGAATTTTTCTAATTTTAAACCATTTGAGACTAGAGAAATTACTTTTATGCTAAATGTAAATTCGCCAATAGAAATACCTGCGGTAAACAACGGTGATTTATTAAAATATGTCACAACAATAGAATCACAAAATGCAGACGAAACGCCAATTGATAATACATTCACTTTAAATCAAACTGTTGTAGGTTCTTACGATCCAAATGATAAAACGTGTCTGGAGGGTTCTATTGTTACGCCAAGTTTAATAGGCGAGTACGTTCATTACATGATTCGTTTTGAAAATACCGGAACTTATCCGGCTCAAAATATTGTCGTAAAAGACATGATCGATTTGTCTAAATTTGATATTTCGACTTTAATCCCTACCAGTTCCAGTCATTCTTTTGTAACCAAAATTTCAGAAGGAAATAGAGTAGAGTTTATTTTCGAAAACATCAATCTTCCTTTTTATGATGCCAATAATGATGGTTATATTGCTTTCAAAATAAAGACAAAACCAACATTAAAAGTTGGAGATTCGTTTACTAATGATGCTAATATATATTTCGATTACAATTTTCCGATTGTGACAAACAAAGCAACATCAACTTTTAAAGCTAACTTATCCAATCAGGATTTTGATTTTTCAAGGTACTTTACTTTATATCCTAATCCTTCAACAGGAGTTTTGAATATTGCTCAGAATCAGGATTTAGAAATTAAGTCTTTTGAAATATATGATATTTTAGGGCAATTGGTAATTGCAGTTCCCAATGCAGGTTTCGTATCAAATATTGATGTTTCGAGGCTTAGGACTGGTAATTATTTTATAAGAGTCAAATCTGATAAAGGAAGTTCGAGTATGAAGTTTATCAAGATATAAAAAAAAGTCCCAAATTAATTTGGGACTTTTTTTGCTATTTATCTGAAGTGAAATTGATAATTATTTGGAAGCCAATAATTTTGTTTCCTCTGGAGTAAATTCTGGTACAATGGCATATGTATCTATGTTAGCAATAGCCATTTCATCAAGAATATCAACTAGATTTTTGAAATTAGATTTTTTACTTGGTTTTATAATTACTACTAGACCTCTATTAGGCTTTCCCATGGCAGTAGAATAAGCTAGCATTCTTTTGTTGCTTTTTGCTAGTTCTTTACGAATTCCCTCTTTTCCAAAAGCTAGTTTTTTTGGAGCTACTTTAGGCAAAGCCAAAAGTCCTTCGTAAAACACTACTTTATCATCATCTCCAATTATAATGGTTGCAGAACGATTTTCTCCACAGCCACCATACCAGCGGCCACAAGTCCATCCATTATCGGGTAAACTTAAATCTACGGCTTTTGGTTTAGACAATTCAATCGTAACCATAAAAAATATAATCAGTAGAAAAGAAACACTGACCATTGCCGTTAAATCAACTCTTGAATTTAACTTTCTACTTCTAACTTTTTGAGATAGGTTTTTCATAAAATTAAGGTTTAAGTTTGAAATTTTAGTTTGAGGCTAATAATTTTGATTCTTCTGGAGTAAACTGGTCGACAATAGCATAAGATTTTATTCCTGCTATTTTCATTTCATCCAAAATGTCTACTAGATTTCTGAAATTAGATTTTTTACTGGGTTTAACAATTACTTCAACACCTCTTCCTAGTTTTCCTAAATTAGCTGAATAAGATAATACCATATTATTTCTTCGGAACAATTCTTTACGAATACCATTTTTTCCATAAACAACTTCTTTTGGAGCTTCTACAGGAACAAATAATAATCCTGAATAAGTAATTATTCTGTCGTTTTCATCAAGAAGTATTGTCATAGTTCTATTTTCGTCAGGTTTGCCACATTCTGGGATTGGTCCACACCCTTCATTATAAATAGGATATTCTCTAAATTTAGATTTCGACAATTCAATTGTAACCATAAAAAATATGATCAGCAAAAAAGAAACGCTAACCATAGCCGTTAAATCAACTCTCGAACTTAACTTTTTACTTCTAACTTTTTGAGGTAGGTTTTTCATATTGAATGAATTTTTACTAAAGTTAATAATAAAATAGTAACGAAAATGAGTTCAATTTCATAAAATGCTAAAAAATATTTTAAACTGTAAAGCCTTGTGATAAAAGAGATTTATATGATTTCATAAAATTATATTTCAAGTTTATAAAACCAAAGAGCATTTTAAGGCGTAAATGAGCTTATAACTTAAAATTATTAAATATGAAAACTAGAAAATTTTTAGCTCTTGCAGTTTTAGCTTTAGGATTTGCATTTACATCAAATGCACAAAAATCGGTAATGGTTGGTGGCGCAGCGATGTATCCAAATAAAAATATTATAGAAAATGCTGTAAATTCAAAAGACCATACGACTTTGGTTGCAGCAGTAAAAGCGGCAGATTTGGTAGAAACTTTGAAAGGGAAAGGTCCTTTTACTGTTTTTGCTCCAACGAATGCTGCATTTGACAAATTGCCAAAAGGAACTGTAGAATCTCTTTTAAAACCAGAAAATAAAAAAATGCTTCAAACGATCTTAACCTATCATGTGGTTGCAGGTAAAATGAATTCGTCTGATATCGCAGCTGCAATTAAAGAAGGAAAAGGTAAAGCAACTTTGAAAACGGTTAGTGGCGGTTCATTAACTGCTTGGATGAAAGGGAAGGATCTATATATCAGTGATGAGAATGGAAACAAAGCTAAAGTGACAATCGCAGACGTTAATCAGTCGAATGGTGTGATTCATGTTGTAGACGCTGTTTTGCTTCCTAAAAGCAAATAAATTCCAAATAAAAAATTCCAAATTCCAAGCTTAAATTGGAATTTGGAATTTTTTATTTGGAATTTTTTAAACTTTATTTTTTAAACTTTATTTTTTTGCAGTCAAAGTGCTTCCAGCTGAAGCAATTACTACACAAACAACTGCCAATATCTCATAAAAGCTCAAACTTTCCTGAAGAAATATAAAAGCACAAATAGAGGCTGCTGCAGGTTCTAAACTCATCAAAATACTGAAAGTACGCGGTGGAAGTTTTCCTAAAGCTTTCATTTCTAATGTAAACGGAATTGCACTAGATAAAAGAGCAAGTGCAACACCCATTCCGAATAATTTTGGCGTTAGATTGGATAAACCGTTTTCTAGAAAACCAAAAGGCAAAACTAAAAGTGCAGCAAATAACATTCCTGTTGTTACCGCATAACCATCATTCATTATTTTAGAAATTTTTCCGCCTAAAACAATATAACCCGCCCAGAATCCTCCGGCCATAAGTGCAAATAGAATTCCCCACGGATCTAAGCGATCGTTTGTCCAAGGTGCAATTAATAAAATACCAATAGCGGCCAGTAAAACCCAGCAGTAATCAACCAAACGTTTTGAACCAGCTATAGCCAGCAATAACGGTCCAACAAATTCTAAAGTTACAGCCAAGCCAATCGGAATTCTTTCTATAGCAAAATAGAAAATCAGATTCATTGCACCTAAAGACAAGCCGTACGGAATTACAATTTTCCATTGCTGTGCTGTTATGGCTTTAAAATTTGGTCTGTAAGCTAATAATAAAATTAATGCAGAAACACCAATACGTATAGATGCCGTGCCCGCTGCGCCAATTGTTGGAAATAATGTTTTTGCAATTGCCGCTCCGCATTGAACACTTATAATAGCTAACAATACGGCAGGAACGGGAGGGAGGCTAATTTCTCGGTTTTTCATTTAAGATTAGCTTTTTACTTTTAATATGGTTAATTCTTCTACTATCTGATCTTGATAAGTTTTTAGAGCCACGTAGTACCAATTTTCTTTTGTAAGATCAATAGTGAAAATGTCATTTTTATTATGTTTTTTAATTGCGGTTTCAAATTCTTTTACCATCGTTCCTTCAGTGAACCATGAAAGGTCGCCATCTTTTGCAGAATCCATAGTATATTGATTTGCTAGGTCAGAAAATTTAGCACCATTTTTATATTGATTTACAATTTTCTTGCGAAGGTCATTTATAGCTTGCAAAGAAATTTTATTTCCGTCTAAAAATATGTAGCTGACACGAAGAGCTACTGTTTTTCTAGAATCAATGATTTTATAAAGGTTAGTGCCATCTGAAAAGATATCGCCGATAGTTCTGTTTTTAAATATTCTAGAACTTTTGTTCTCGTCTATTTGTGGGGCTATTGTCCAAATTTGAGCATCAATATTTTCATTAACAAGAATAAATTGATTGGCTTCATCGATGGAATTGATTGACTTAATTTGATCTTCAATTTTTTGTCCAAAAGCATTCAAACTGCTAAGACATAACATTGATGCTAAAATAAATGCAATATTTTTAGTGGCGTTTTTAAAGAAAATCATTTAATTACCTAAAGCTTTTTTAGTAACATAAGCGCGATAGCCAATTATTGCCATTTGCCATTTTTTTGCTTTTGAAATATCTAAGCCTTGCTTGGTAAAACTCGGCAGAAGTATTTTATTTAGTTTAGCTAATAATTTATACATGATAGATTTGTTTTTTCAAAGATATAAAAAAAGACTTTGTGTTTGAAGCAAAGTCTTTTGAGCTGTAAGATGCATTGTGTTTAAAGCTTGAGAATGAGATTTTCGTCTCCTTCAGTTTGGCGATTTATAGCATTTTTTGGTGCTTCCATCCAGCCTGTTTTATTAATGACAAACTTAAAAAGATGAGTCGTGTTTTTTTCAAATTGAGATTTCGGAATGACCAATTCAAATGTATTTTTGTTTTTCTTTATCATTTGAAAATTCTGGTCGTTTGGATTCCATTTATCGAAAGAACCCGCTATGGATACGCTTTTAACTAAACTAGAATCTAAATTCTTGCCATGTTCGTAAACAAAAACAACATTGTCACCAATGATTTTATAGCCGTAAATTCCTGTTTGTTTTTTATTTTCGCTCAATAAATCATTAGAAAGTCTTACAATAGCTTCGCCAATTGCATTTCCGGTATTTTCATCACTGATGTTTACAATAATAGAAATGCCTAGCTGACGTTCGGGATAAACAACCAACATATTTTGAGTTCCGAATGCACCGCCATGTTTCCAGCAGTTTTTTCCGTTTTCGTCAACTTGAATATAATCCCAGAAATAACCATTCCAAGTTGTTGGGCTATTTAGGAGATTTCGTTGAGATTCTTGAACAATTTTATTCTTCGTATTTACTTCATAATTAATAAATTTAGTTAAGTCACCTAAAGTAGATTTTAATCTTCCAGCAGCTCCCCAAAGATTATCTGAAATAGTAGGCATTAAAACTCCTTTGAGATTATAACCGTTTGCAATAACAGTATTTGCGCTAAGATTTATACCACTTGATTTCATGTCTAGTTTCGAAAAAATATTTTCCTTCAAAAGGGTTTCATAACTTTTCTGATAGACATTCTCCAAAATATGAGCTGTAAGATTAAGACTTCCGTTGCTGTATTTGAATTTAGTTCCAGGCAAAGTATCCAATTTCATAGATTTAAGATCTTCAAAGAATTTTTTGCGAGTATACGATTCATCAATTCTTTTGAAAGCCAAATAACTGCTGTCATTTCTATTTTTTCGCAATTCATCAGTATCAGGCAAATCTTTAGCAAAACCAGTTCTAAAAGAAACCAAATCTTTAATCGTTATTGGCGTTCCGTTGTATTCTAAGTTCGGATAAGAACCTGTAATATATTTTCTGATATCCTCATCAGGATTCAGTTTTCCTTCCATAACGGCTTGCGCAGTAAGTAGTCCTGTAAACAATTTGGTGATGGAAGCAACTTCAAAAACAGTATTATTATTGGCAATGTTTTCTTTTCCTTTATCTATTTCCCCATAATGGCGCGTATAGGTTTTGCCATTTTTGACCACACCAATTGAAATAGAATTTGCTTTAGATTTTTCAGAAAGGATGGAAGCAGTTTTGTCCATTGCTATAAAAATATCTTTTTCGGCTTTGTTTTGCTGAGCGCAAACAGTAAAAGACAAAAATAGAAGTAAGAGATACTTTTTCATTTTGGTTACTATTTTAATTGATTTTTATTTGGCTAATAATTCATCAATTTTTTTGAGCATTTCTTTCGCGTTCGAATTTTCTGGCGTAAGCGCTAATGATTTTTTATAATTTTCTTTAGAAAGTTCCAGTTGATTATTTTTAAAATAACTTTCCGCTAAACTATCATAAACATTTCCAGAATTTGGATGTTCAATTGCATTCAATTCAAAAATCTTAGTAGCTTCTTTTAAGCGATCGCTTCTCATCAAAGAATAACCAATTAAATTCAAACGCTGTTCAAAATCCCAATCTGGATGCTGCTTTTTTACAACGAAATAATAGTCTTTTGCTTTAGTAAAATCTTGCTTTAAGAAATTAATGGTTATGTTTTCTTTCTCTTCCTCTTTCAAATTGATAAGCGAAGGATCAATTATACCGCCAATTCGATAAACTACATCATCAAAAGCAGGCAAATACATATACTTATTGCTGTTTGATAAAAAAATCACAGTCAGATTGTTGTCTGGAAATTTTCTAAATGCTGTTACATTTCCGCCGCTAAATCCGTACGAAGAATGATTGTTTACAGGCTGACATTCCCAGCCATAAGCAAAAACATCTTTTTGGTTAGTAAATGGGAAAGGTGACCACATAGCAGCTTTTGTTTCTTTTTTTAAATACAAATTTTCATCTAAATTTTGATTCCACTTAATTAATTGTGAAAGTGTTATGTTTAAACCATTTGCCGAATGAGAGTCTGGACCGCTGTTAAAAGTAATCTGCTGATATTTTTTGGTGTCATTATTATAAGTGTAACGAACAGCACTCGAAGTTAATTTTGTAAAATCGGAACAAAAGAAAACATCAGATCCGTGATCTGGAAACTGGTTCTGAAAAATATAATCTTCGAAAGTTTGCCCTGTTATTTTTTCAATTATTTTGGTCAACAATAAATAATTGGTTTGATTGTAACTATACTGGTTTCCTGGAGTAAATTGTATTGGTTTTTGACCTAAAAAAGATATTCTTTCAGGGAAAGGAGCTGTATATGGGAAGTCTGTATATTTGAAATAATCTGGAAGCCCCGAAGAATGTGATAAAAGATTGCCTATTTGTACATTTTGCCATTCTTTTGGAAGATCGCTCAAATATTTAGAAACTGGATCGTTCAAGGCGATTTTGCCTTTTTCTATCAATTGAAAAATTCCGACAGCTGTAATTAATTTAGTGGTAGAAAAGACCTTAAAACTGGTCGTTTTATCAACTGGTATATTTTCTTCTAAAGAAGCTTTTCCGAAGTACTTTTCATAAATAACTTTGCCGTCTTTTATTACAGCTACAGCTGCACCTGGAATTTCATTTATCTCTATTATTTCTTTTAAATATTGATCAATTTTTTGTTCTGTTTCTTTATTGCTTTTATTTTGTCCAAATGAAAAATTTAGGAAAATAAAGACCATAGCAAAGCTGTAGATTGTGTTTTTCATCTATAAAATTTAATACGTTAATAATTTTAGGGATAAAAAAACCAGTGAATAAAACACTGGTTTTTAAAGTAAAATGAACTGGTTACGCTTTTTTATTCTGTTTTTCCATTTCTTTCAAGTCTTTCTCATGCTGCTTCATATCCTTTTCATGTTGCTTCATGTCTTTAGCATGCTGTTTCATATCTTTGGCGTGCTGCTTCATATCAAGCTCATACTGTTTCATGTCTTGTTCGTATTGCTTCATATCAATCTCGAGGTTCTTATTGTCAAAATTAAATTTAAAATCAAAATTGAATTTCTCCATATTGGCAGCAAATTTCTCCATGGCAATCTCATATTTAGCCATTTCTTTTTCATAAATTTCAGATCTTTGAGACATAATAGCTTCTACTTGTTTTTCGTAAGCTTCCATTTGCGGTTCAAATGCTTCCATCTGTTTTTCAAAAACTTCCATTTGTTTTTCAAAATTTGCCATCGCTACTTTATCTTTTGGATTTTTAGGAGCAACTGGAGGTTTTGGCATTTTTGACATATCAATTGCCGGAGCAGCCGGTAGTGGACCAGAAGGAAATGCTGGAGGTGATGGTGGTACGGGAGCAGCAACATCAGCTCCTTCGTGATTGCGAACAATAACTCTTTCGTTTCTAATTATCACTGGCATTTTAAAGTTCCTATCGGTATTGATGTTGATAGATTTTGTACCTTTTTCGTCTGTTCCAATGGCTAATTCGCAGTCTTTTATCGCTTCGTCACCGTCAATTTTGATGGTTTGTTTTTTTCCAGAATCTGATTTTACTTTGATTTGGATCGCAGTTAATTCTTCTTTGGTATTTCTTTTTACATCCGAAATTTCAACATCAAGATTATGGTTAGATTTTAACTTTCCAGGAAGTTCATTTAACTCTTTATCTGTTGTGTTTTTGGTAATCTTGATCGTTTCGTTAATATCTTTAATGGTGTCTTTTTGAATAATTGAAGCTTCATCTTGCTTCTTTTCTTGCGCAATAGTCTTTATTTGAAATAAAAGAATAAAGGCGCCAAGAGCAGGAATTACCGCCGAATATTTCCAGTAATTTCTTTTGTTTGATTGATTTTTGTTTAACATGACAATTCGTTTTTTGATTAATGATTGATAAAAATGATTGGTAATTGCAACGCAAGTTTCATGCGTTGTTATTTTTAAAAGCGTGTACTGATACGCTTTTTTGTCGGCAATTTTTTTAGAAGCCTCACTGTCTGCAATAAATTCAAGGTTTTGCAAAATAGCTTTTTTATAAAGCCATACAATTGGGTTAAACCAAAAGAGGATACAAAAGATTCTCGAAATCAAAACATCAATGGTATGCTTTTGGTCGCTGTGCACTTTTTCATGTTCCAAAATACTCTCTAATTCTGCCGCTGTGTATAGTGATGAGTTATATACAATGTAATCGAAATAAGAGAAAGGAGCGATGTTTTCATTGACATCTATAAATTTAAAATCTTCCTGCTGTTCGATTCTTTTTCCTTTTAAAACAGCATTAAGGCTGTAGAAATCAAGTCCAAATTTGATCATGAAAGCCAAGAAACCGATTCCGTATACAGCAGTTAAAACTAAAGTCCAGTTTATTTCAAAATTTTCTTCTTCAACAACGGTTACCCTTGTAGGCGAATATTTTGCTTCATAAGAAGTCACATTATCGTTTGCAGCTGGAATGTTTTGAATATTTGTCGACGAAGTTGTAATTATTGGAGCTGGTTCAGGAGCAGGCGGCGCTTCGACCAAAATCACTTTTGTGTACACTACAAAAGGCAGTACTACAGAAGTAATTAATCCAGCAATTAGAAACCAGCGACTGCTGTTGAAAAAAGTTTCTTTGCGAAGTAAAAAAATGTAAGCAAAATAAAACATTGCTAGTAACCCGCTTGATTTTAGGATAAAAATGAAAAGTGCTTCCATAACTATTTTGATTATTTACCTTCTTTTGGATTTTCGATCATGTCTAAGATTTCACGCAATTCATCAGCAGAAATCTTTTCTTCTTTAGCAAAAAAAGAAACCATGCTTTTGTATGAACTATTAAAATAATTGTCTATTGCAGTGCTCATAAAACCTTTTCTATAATCTTCGATACTTACAGCTGGATAATACTGATGCGTATTTCCAAAAGCATTGTGCGCTACATAACCTTTCTCTTCCAGATTACGAACAATAGTAGACAAAGTGTTATAATGCGGTTGGTCTTCTAAAATCTCTGCCTGAATTTCTTTTACAAAAGCTTTTTTCAACTTCCATAAAATGTGCATGATTTCCTCTTCTTTATTGGTAAGTTTTTGCATTTCTGATTTATTTTTGGGTTTCAATGTTTGAATCACTTTCCGCTACAAATTGTTGTTTTTCCTTTGCAGTAACTTTAGTTACAAATAGCAGAAAAAAAGCTGCAAGTACTGTAATCAAAACATAATATTTCCACGAATTTCTCTTTTCTGATTGATTTTTGGTTAACATGATGATTTGTTTTTTGATTAAAATGATTGAGAAATAGTCTTTTATTAAAAAGAAATTATTTTCTGGTTTTAATTTCAACAACTCCATTTGCGCCTTTATCGCCAAATAAAGAAATAGCATCAACTCCTTTGTGAACTTTCATAGATTGAATGCTATTTACTCCCAGGCTTTCTATATCAAAATCAGCAGCCATTTCGTTTCCGTCTACAATTACAAGTGGAAAACCTGTTTTTTTTGCATTAATTTTTACTCCGTTTGAAACCACAATAGCCGTGTTTGCATCGGTTGTAGTAATAACTTTAGTGTTCGTTTTACTATCATTATCAATAATTACAGTAGTGCTAGTATTTGTATTAGTATTACTGTCAGTTTTTGTACTAGTATTAGAATTAGTGTTAACATTGGTTTCTGTATTAGTAGTTAATTTTTCGCTTGCAGCTATTTTTGAAGCGCTTTTTACTTTGTCATTTGCGCTTACTTTTTTGCTGACAGCAGTTTTTTCTTCAAAAGTTTTGATACCAGCTTTTATAGTGCCGTCTTTGTTTACAATAATAGCAATTCCAAAATCTTTGATGGCTTGATCGCCACTTTGTATAGATTGAGATTTTTGCTTTCCATTGATAATATCAACTTTTATAGCTGTTAATTGATTTTCTGAGTTTCTTTTAATGTCAGAAAATTCTAAATCAACATTATAAGTTGATTTTAAGTTCTTTTTTAAATCTTGAAATTCACTATCTGTAGTTTTTTTCGTGATTCTAAAGACGTTCATAGATTTAATTTCATTCGAAACTACTTTTATATTCTGCTGTTTTTCTTTTGCAACTACTTCAATTTGAAATAATAGCACAAAAGCAGCCAGAGCAGGAATTACCGTATAGTACTTCCAGCAATTCCTCTTTTTTGATTGATTTTTGTTTAACATGACGATTCGTTTTTTGATTAATGATTGATAAAAATGATTGGTGATTGCAACACAGCTTTCGTGTGTTGTTATTTTTAAAAGCGTGTATTGGTACGCTTTTTTGTCTGAAAGTTTTTTAGAAGCCTCGCTATCAGCAATAAATTCTAAGTTTTGAGTAATTGCTTTTTTATAAAGCCAAACAATTGGATTAAACCAGAAAATTATGCTGAATATTCTCGAAATCAATACATCTAAAGTATGATTTTGGTCGCTGTGCACTTTTTCGTGTTCAATTATACTTTCTAATTCTGAAGCCGTGTAAAGTGATGAGTTGTACACGATATATTCAAAATAGGAGAAAGGCGCAATGTTTTCGTTGATATCTACAAACTTAAAATCGGCTTGCTGTTTGATTTTTTTTCCTCTAATGATAGAATTCAAGCTATAAAAATCAATTGCCAGTTTTATGATAAAGATTAAAAGACCAAGGCCATAAAGACCAAGAATAATGTAATTCCAATTAAATTCAGCCGATTCGTTTTGCGGACTATTTATGATTGTCGTTGAAATATTTGCATCTACATAAGAAACTGTATCCGTCCATATCACCTTTGTGTAAGTCAGTAATGGTAAAACTGCTGAAACAATCAAGCCAGATAATAGAAACCATCTGTTGCTATTGAAAAATGTTTCTTTGCGCAATAAAAAGTAATAAGCGCAATAAAACATCAGCATTAAACTGCTTGATTTGGCGATATAAATAAAAACTGCTTCCATAAACCGATTATTTTTCGTTTTTATTTTCGATCATTGATAAAATCTCACGCAATTCATCTGCTGAAATTTTTTCTTCTTTAGCAAAAAAGGAAACCATACTTTTATAAGAACTATTAAAATAGTTGTCAATAGCAGTTTTCATAAATCCTTTTCTGTAATCTTCAATGGCAACAACTGGAAAGTACTGATGGGTGTTTCCAAAAGCATTGTGTCCCACATATCCTTTTTCTTCCAGATTACGCACAATAGTCGATAAGGTGTTGTAATGTGGCTGATCTTCTGTGATTTCGGCTTGAATTTCTTTTACAAAAGCTTTTTTAAGCTTCCATAAAATCATCATAATTTCTTCTTCTTTGTTTGTTAACTTCTGCATCTTCTCTAATTTTAATTCAAATCTACAACTATTTTTTTAGTTACACAACTATAAAAATAGTTATTTAACTAAAAATTAAGTTAGGTTTGAGTTTAGAGCGCAAAAAAGCCATTCAAATTTAATAGTAATAAATTGAATTATAGTGTTTTAAAAAGTTAAAAAAATATTTTATGAAATCTTCTCGTTGACTAAGGCATTCTTAATCCAAATGCAGCATCCCGTAGCGACAACACCAATGCAAGCCATAAATAGCCAGTTAATTTGATAGCCAAATCGGGTAATAATTTCGAACCCAAGTTTAGAACTGATAATATGAGCCAAACTAAAACTCATAGTATAAAGCGCCATATAACGGCCTTCTTGCCCGCGTGGTGCACGGCTTAAAGCAAATGCATTAGAAAAGGGGAAAGTCAAAACTTCTCCTATAGAAATGCAAACCATGCTTACCACAAGAATTCCAGCCCAGAAATTGATGAGAAGTAAGAAGAAACTGGAAGCCATCACAAAAGATCCTATAATAATGATTCGGATTTTTGGAAAAGCTTTTCGTTCTAAAAAGCCAACCGTTGGCATTTCGAGAGAAAATATTAAAAGACCGTTGAGCGTCATTAAAAGACCTGTTTGGAATTCGCTTAAACCAAATTTTTCATTATGATATAAAGGAAGAGTAGTAAACAGCTGAAAGAAAATCATGGCTGTAATAAAACTTACAAATAAGAAAACCCAGAAAATTTTATCATGAAATACCGATTTTATTTCCGTAGCGCTTTCTGCTTTATCGTCGTGAGTTGCTTTTTTCTTTTCTTTTACCAGCAAAGCAAAAATTGAGATCGAAATAATACACGAAGCTCCATCAACCCAGAAGAGTCCAGAATAACCCATTCCCATAATAATTAAGCCTCCAAGAGCGGGACCAGCAGCGAAACCAAGATTTACAGCAAGACGTACCAGTGTAAGTGCTCGAGTTCTATTTTCGGGTTTTGCATAAGCCCCAAGAGACACAAACATAGCCGGGCGAAACATATCTGCAATCGTCATAAGAACAAACATCGCTGCGCAAAGCGACCAGAAAGTGGTAATATATTGTACAAAGAAAAGAGAAACTCCGCTGGTGAATAAACTAAAAATCATGATTTTATAAAACCCGATTTTATCTGATAATTTACCGCCAAGCCAAGAACCCAACATAGAGCCTAAACCAAACGCGACCATAATCCACCCAACTTGATTGTACGAAAAATGAAGATCTTCTTTTAAATATTTGGATAAAAAAGGAAGAACCATTGTTCCGGCGCGGTTAATAAAAGTAATGATAGCAAGAATCCAAACTTCTCGGGTAAAACCTCTAAAGTTGTTAATGTAGTGGGTTACGGCGTTTTTAAGCATTTTGTGTGATAAATTATCGTCACAAAGTTAGGAAACTTTGTCTCGTTAAGTGGTTGTCGTTTTGTTACTTTTGAACTATTTTTGCATAAAATTTCTAAGATGAAAACTATAAACGCCCTAGCTTTATTGTTGGTTTTTAATTTTGGCTTTGCTCAAAAAAAGTTTAGCAAAGCTGATGCTCAAAAATTTCAAAAGAAAATCAACTCAGAATACGCTGATCCTAAGACAAGTCCGTTAATGGCTGAAGATTTGAAGACTTTCAAAAGCTTAGATTTTTTTCCAATTTCTGAAACTTATTTTGTGAATGCGACGCTCGTGAAAGCTAAAGGCGGAAAAGCTTTTGACATGAAAACTTCTGGAGCCCGTACATCAAAGTATACTAAATATGGAACTTTAAACTTCAAAATAAACGGAAAATCATTTTCACTTGCCGTTTACCAAAGTCTCGAACTTTTGGTGCAGGAAAAATATAAAAACCATCTCTTTTTGCCTTTTTCAGATTTAACAAGCGGAAAACAAAGCTACATTGGAGGCCGATATATTGATTTGGAAGTTCCAAAAGGAAATACCATTGCAATTGATTTCAACCAAGCTTATAATCCGTATTGTGCTTACAACTATAAGTATTCTTGTCCGCTTGTGCCTCAAGAAAATGATTTAAAAATTGAAATCAAAGCAGGCGTAAAAGCTTTTCATTAATGGAATATTTTAATTTTCATACCCATCAATTTACCAATAAATCTAATGTTTTAGAGCTGGTTAACCAGTATCCAAAAGATTTTGATGCTACAATTCCGTTTTATTCTATCGGAATTCATCCGTGGTATATTGAGGAAAATCGAATTGATGAAGATTTGAAAATTATAAAAGAAAAACTGCAAACGCAAAATTGTCTTGCAATAGGCGAGTGCGGTTTAGATAAAAGAATTGAAGTGCCGTTTGATCTGCAGATTTCCGTGTTTGAAAAGCAATTAGAATTGGCAGAAGAATATAAGAAACCAGTCGTTATACATTGCGTTGCCGCATTCCAGGAAATCATGGCGATTAAGAAAAAAAGGAATATAAAAGTTCCAATGATTATTCATGGTTTTGCAAAGAACAATCAGTTGGCACAACAATTAATTACAGCTGGATTTTATCTTTCGTTTGGAAAATATCTATTGAAGAATCCAGATTTAAAAATGGTTTTTCAGAATGTTCCAAACGATCGTTTTTTCTTAGAAACCGATACAATTGAAGAATCAATTGTACAGATTTATGAATTGGCGGCCGAATATAAAGATTTAGATATAAAAGAATTGCAAGAGATTATTTCAAGTAATTATAAAAGTGTCTTTGAGTAATGTGAAAAGTCAAATGTAGTTTGTCAGGCTGAGCGGAGTCGAAGCCAACTAACAATTGGAACGCCCTTCGACTCCGCTCAGGGTGACAAAACTTGAAACATGAAACATGAAACAAAAAAATAAACAATAATAAAAAAACAACAAAGAAAGAATATATGGCAGAATGGACAGAAAGAGCTGAGCTTTTGTTTACTAAAGAAGGATTAGAAAATTTAAAAAAAGCTAACGTTTTAGTCGTTGGACTTGGAGGTGTTGGATCTTTTGCAGCAGAATTTTTAGCAAGAGCAGGAGTAGGGAATATGACAATTGTAGACGGAGACGTTGTAGATATTACCAATATTAACCGTCAATTGCCAGCTTTGCATTCTACAGTTGGTGAGCCTAAAATTAAAATTGTGGGAGATCGTTTGATGGATATTAATCCAGAATTAAATTTAACTCGTGTTCAAGAATTTCTATCTCCAGAACGCGCTTTCGAAATAGTTTCTCCAGAATTTGATTATGTTTTAGATTGTATTGACAGCATTACGCCAAAATTAAATTTAATTATGGGTGCCAAACGCAATAGAGTCAAAATCATCAGCAGTATGGGCGCTGGCGGAAAAATGTTGGCTTCTAAAGTAAAAGTGGCGGATATTTCTAAAACCATAAACTGTTATTTCTCTAAAACAATTCGTAAACGTCTTAGAGAGTTAAAAATCAACAAATTGAAAGTGGTTTTTTCTTCTGAAATTCAGGATGAAAAAAGCTTAAAATTAACAGACGGAAAAAACTTCAAAAAGTCATTCTACGGAACAAACAGCTATATGCCTGGATTATTTGGTTTGCATGCTGCTGAAACAGTGATTCGTTATTTATTATCTAAATAGGAACAAAGATTCAAAGTGACAAAGAGACAAAGTAACCAAAATGTGATTCGTTTCAGTACTTCAAGCTTTGCCCCTTTGTCACTTTGCCTCTTAGCAACTTAAAAAAAATGATTAAAACAGTAATTTTTGATATGGACGGCGTAATTGTTGACACAGAGCCTGTTCATCGTTATGCTTATTATTTGCAATTTTCAGAATTGAATATCGAAGTTCCTGAGGAAATGTACACCACATTTACAGGATTCTCGACTCGAAATACGTTTCAAACTTTGAAAAGTTATTTTCCGAGTGTTGAGCAGGAAGTAGAAGATTTGATTCAGAGAAAGAGAACTATTTTTAATGATGCTTTTGATACTAAAGAAGATTTATATCTTCTAGATGGTGTTGAAGATTTAATTAAAGATTTGTATAAGAACGGAATCCAATTAATTTTAGCTTCTTCGGCTTCTAAAGTAACTATCGATCGTGTTTTTACAAGATTTAATCTGCACCAATATTTTACCCATATTGTGAGCGGAGAAGATTTCCCTCAGTCAAAACCAAACCCGGCGATATTTATTCATGCGGCTTCCTTGTCTGTGGCTCCAAAAGAAGAATGCATCATTATCGAAGACAGCACAAATGGCATCAAAGCAGCAAAAGGAGCAGGGATTTACTGTGTAGGATACAAGAGCGAGCATTCGCACCATCAGGATTTATCAGAAGCGGACTTAGTTATCGATCATTTTAACGAATTAAATGCAGAAAAAATATCACAGTTAAAGGCTTGAATTATATAAAATTTAACATTTGTTAGCTGATTGAATTTGTAAATTTGATAAAAAATAAAACTTAAAATAATGAAGAAACTACTTATTGCTTTAGCCCTGATCCTAGCTCCATTAGCATCAGAAGCACAAGTAAAAACACCGCAAGCAAGTCCAAAAGGATATATTAAACAAACTGTTGGTTTAACTGATGTTGAAGTTACGTATTCAAGACCGGGAGCAAGAGGAAGAGCTGTGTTCGGAAATTTGGTTCCGTTTGGGAAACTATGGAGAACAGGAGCTAACGAAAATACCATCATCAATTTTAGCGACGATGTAATAATCGATGGAAAAACGCTAAAGAAAGGAAAATACGCGATTTATACCGTTCCTAGAATCGAAAGCTGGGATATCATTTTCTATCTTTCTACAGACAACTGGGGATTGCCAGAAAACTGGAGCGATTCTTATGTAGCTTTAAAAACTACGGTAAAAGAAGAGGCATTGCCAACTCCTGTTGAAACATTTACAATTGGGATTAACGGTTTAGATCCAAATTTTGGATATTTAGATATTGCTTGGGAAAACTCTCATGTAGCTTTAAAATTTGAAGTGCCAACTGCTAAAATCGCTACAGCAAGTATCGACAAAGCTCTGGCTGGTCCAACTTGGAACGATTATTTTGCAGCATCTCAATATTTATTTCAAGCAAACGGAAATATCGAAACTGCTAGAACTTACGTAGACAAAGCTTTAGATATGAGTTCAGACAAACCATACTATGTATTAAGATTAAAATCTCAAATACAAGCAAAACAAGGTGACAAAAAAGGTGCAGTAGAAACGGCAAAAGCTTCTTTAGCATCTGCTGAAGCGGCAAACAACGCTGACTACGTAAAATTGAACAAAGACAGTATCGCAGAGTGGAGCAGATAATAATGCTGCGGATTATTAAATTCCAATTTTAAAATATCAAATTCCAAAGCTTTCGGGTTTTGGAATTTTTTTTTGCTTTTTTTAAACGCAAAGGGCGCAAGGTTTTTTTTAATATAGAACGTAATAATAACGCAAAGTTCGCAAAGCTTTGTGTTTTTAAAAATAAATATAGACAGACTTGTCTGTTTGTTTTAAAAAGTATTATATTTGCAGAGTAAATAATTTGATATGCAACCAAAAGAAAGAATTTTAGAAAAGACTTTTAACTTGTTTCATAAACAAGGTTATAACGCTACGGGGATAAATCAGATTATTGAAGAGGCCAAAGTAGCAAAGGCTAGTTTTTATCAGCATTTCAAATCAAAAGAAGATTTATGTGTTGCTTTTTTAGAAAAGCGCCATTCTTTTTGGTTTGATCAGCTACTAAAATTTACTGTAAATGCTGAAGATTCGAATTCGAAGATTACAATGTCTTTTGACTTTTTGATTTTTATGAATAAAAAAGAGGACTTCAGAGGCTGCAGTTTTTTAAATATACTTTCAGAAATTCCGTCAGATAATGTAAAGATACTTAGCGTTATCCAGAATCATAAAAGTGATTTACGGACTTATTTTAGAGATATTTTAAACGATGATTTACTATCAGATCACGTATATCTGCTATTTGAAAGCTGTATTATCGAAAGTCAGTTATTTAAGTCAGATCAGTTAATAGAACAATCAAAAAAAATAATTCAAACTTTAATTTAAATAGTATGGAACAGAAATTACCATTGCCTCCTTTCACTTTAGAAACGGCATTAGAAAAAATTCAATTGGCAGAAGATGCTTGGAATAGTCAAGATCCTGAAAGAGTTTCAAAAGCGTATACCATTGATAGCGAATGGAGAAACAGAGATAAATTTGTAAACGGACGAGATGAAATCGTTCCTTTTTTGACTGAAAAGTGGAAAAAAGAGAAAAACTACAAGTTAAAAAAAGAATATTGGGCTCATACCGATAACAGAATTGCAGTAAGATTTGAGTATGAATACCAAGATAATGATGGAAAATGGTTTCGTGCTTACGGAAATGAAAACTGGGAATTTGATGCAAATGGTTTAATGCAGAAAAGATTTGCCAGTATAAACGATCTTCAAATTTCTGAAGAAGACAGAAAATTTAAGTAATGGTTTTGAAGTAAAACTTGGAATTTGGAATTTTAGATATTGGAATTTAATTCATAGAGGGCGGTTCAGGAATCTTGATTGTTTTTTTGATTTTCTTTATCAAAAGATAAAAAGTAATTCCTCCTAGAATTATGAGCAGCGCAATTTGAAGCTGGCCAAGGACATTGTTTTTATTATACATGGCATTTGCCGCTTCAAGTTTTGCTTTTCCTTCTTTAATTTGAATTTGAGAAAGAGATTCCAACGTTTTTAAAGCTTCGGCACTAGAATTGGCTATTTTGTCCCAGTTTTTACTTTCAACTTGTTTATTGATTTCTTTGCAAGAACTTAAAAAAGCGTCAAAATACTGTTTTTCTTTATTGGTTAAAACTGTTTTAGCATACAGATCGTCAATATTATGAATAATATCGAGCGTATGAATAATTTCATCTTTTTTAATATTATCGCTTAAATTCAGTTTTTCAGCTTCGGCTTTTATAAAATGAAGTTGCTTGGAATATTGAAAAATATAATGCGCTACAACCAATCGATCTTTGTAAATCGCATTGATATTATCATTTACATTTTTGGAATTTCGAAGCGTATTAAAATTGCCTAGTAAAATAATCAGCATTACAACTAACAGAATAAAAGCGGCTTTGGTTTTATTGCTGTATTTTTTTTGGTCTTTCATAACGCTTTTTTTTAGATTACTAAAACTTTAATCAATCATTTTGTTTTCAATAAGCTCTATATTTTTTATAGATGCCAAAGGAGTAATCTTGATCTTTTTATTCCCTTTAACAAAATAGAAATAGTACAAACTGTTATTTCCAATAACATAAACATTTTTAGATTCTCCCTCATTAAAATCAATCTGATAGCTGTAATCTAATCTGTTTTCTTTTAACTTTTTTGTGGTAAAATAACCACCAGCAAATCCGTAACCTAGAAAAAAAGACAACAAGAAAAGTACAAGAGATTTTATAGCAATAGAATTATAATAACTTTTGGTTTCTGCAGGAGTTAATTCGTCAGTTGATTTTAACTCAAAAGATCTTTTTACATACGCCACATTTTTATACTTAGCCAAAAAAGATGGAAGGTAAAAATGAATTACAAAGAGCACGATTATCGCTCCCAGAATTATAGGGTTTGAAGTAAATTCAGCGATTGGACTTATTAAAACATCCATTATAGTAGAATATCTTAATATATTAATTCCGAATTGATAATAATAAATGCTGTCTTTAAGTATTCCCATCATAATTAGGAAGAGATATCCGAAAGGCAATAGCTTTTCTAAATCGTCTGAAATCTTCATTTCTTTAGTTTAAAATTAGTTTGGTTTTAGTGGTAGTATTATATCACACTAAAATAATCTTTTTTTACTTACAAAAATTGAAGAATTGTATTTGAAGAAAATAGTTTTGTGAATTTTAAGGAGCTGTTTCCTGCTGTCCGCTATATCTTTTGTCTCGTTAAAGAAACGAGACAAAAGGATGTCGCTACCATCAGGGCTAGGGTATCGGTGTTACTTGAGAGATTTTTTAATTAGTGATGAAGTTTGTTTATTAACGATATCTGCTGCTTTATGAAGAAAATTTGGAGATACACAATCTCCATAGCTAATGTAAACAATATGATTATCATCTTTTAAATTTTCATTTTTTTGCTGTTGAGTTAAGTAACTTTCCATGCCACTAAATAAATAAACAGGATTTCCTTCATTAAACAATTGTGTAGTTATTCCTATTAGTCTTTGTTCGCCAGCCATTTGTAAATCAATTTCTTTACAAGATAAAAGAAAAGAACAATTGATTAAAGAGCAAAATTTGGAACTTTTAAATCCGTAATTCATTAATATTTCATTTCCTTGATTTAAATTATCAAAGCATTTCGTGTACAATTGAGCAGAAATCGAAGTGTCTTCAGCTGTACTAGAATCATCAAGATTTTGACTTTCAGCCAAAAAAAATGAAAAGAATGACAGCAATAAGAACACTTTCTGATTCATTTTAATCTAAAATTATTTCATTATCATGATCAGATTTTCCTCTGAAAAATAAAAACTGCAATATTTCAGATAATACGATTGTCAAAATAGCTCCGATAAAGTTCAGCCATAAATAACCCAGTTTTTCCTGGCTGTAAATCATAAAATAATAAATTACAAAAATAGTCAGCTGACTGATAATTGCGCTAATGAACATCGGTTTTGCTTTAACTCGTTTAGAATAAAAAGCAACAAGAAATATTCCTAAAACGGTTCCGTAGAAAATTGAACCGATAATGTTTACAAGCTGAATAAGATTTTCAAATAAAGTTCCCACGCACGCAAAAAGTATCGCTACAACTCCCCAAAATAGAGTAAAAAACTTAGTAACATTCAAATAATGCTTTTCTGATTTTTCTTCTTTCTGATTTCGTTTGTAAATGTCAATTGCGGTTGTAGAAGCCAATGCAGTTAATCCAGAAGCGGTAGAAGACATTGCTGCTGAAAGAATAACGGCTAATAGCAATCCGATCAAGCCTTTTGGCAGATAATGCAGGATAAAATGGAAAAAGACATAATCTTTATCATTAGTTTCGGTATTGCTATCGGCTCTCGAAATAATGTCTTTGGCTTTATCGCGAAGATCTTTTTCTTTATTAGACAATGCAACCAATTCTTTACGCAAAATCGGATTGTCGTAATCTTGATTTAACTGATCGATATACAATAAATTGATCACTTTTTTATCTTCTGAAAGTTTGACCAATTTTTGTTCTAAAGCATGGTATTCTTCTTTAAAAGCTGATTTTTCAATTGCAATCTTGTTATTCGGATTGAAATTTAAAGGAACCGGATTGAATTGAAAAAACACAAAAACCATAACTCCTGTCAAAAGAATAAAGAACTGCATTGGTACTTTTAGAAGTCCGTTCATGATTAATCCCATCTGACTTTCGCGAACTGATTTCCCAGATAAATAGCGTCCAACTTGAGATTGGTCTGTTCCAAAATAGGCAAGAGCCAAAAAGAAACCTCCCGTAATACCACTCCAAAAAGTATATTTTTCTTCAGGATTAAAAGAAAAATCAACAATATTCATTTTGTCATTTGCACCAGCAATATGTAGCGCACTGGTAAAAGTCATATCGTTTGGAAGATAATGGAGAATCAGAAAAAAGGTGATAAACATTCCAGACATAATGACAAACATCTGCTGTTTTTGCGTCACGTTTACTGCTTTTGTTCCTCCTGAAAAAGTATAGATAATTACCATTACTCCAATAATGATATTCATTACAGTCAAATTCCAACCCAAAAGAGCAGATAAAATAATAGCTGGCGCGTAAATCGTTAATCCAGTTCCTAAACCTCTTTGCACTAAAAACAAAATAGCGGCAAGAGAACGTGTTTTAACATCAAATCTTTTTTCTAAAAATTCGTAAGCCGTAAAAACTTTGCTTTTATGATATAGCGGAATAAAAGTCACACAAATGACAATCATCGCAATTGGAAGTCCAAAATAGAATTGCACAAAACCCATACCGTCATGATAGGCTTGTCCAGGCGTAGATAAAAAGGTAATCGCACTTGCTTGTGTGGCCATTACAGAAAGTCCGACAGTATACCAAGGCGTTTCATTATTTCCTAAAATGAAATCCTCTACGTTTTTACTGCCTCGGGTTTTCCAAGAGCCATATCCAACGATAAATAATAAGGTGACAATAAGTACGATCCAGTCAAATAGCTGCATAGGTTATGAGTATAATTGCATGATTAAAAAGAAAATAGCAATATAAATTGCATTGGCTACCAGAACATAAGTGTAGCTTTTTTTCCATTTTTTTGTTTTTTTAGCTTCCATATTTTATTGCTTTAAATCTTGTTTAGGAGCTTCAATTGGCTGTTTTAGAGAAATAATATTCGATAATAATCGATAGGCACCAGAAACGCCTTCTGGCAATTCTCTAAAGAAACTCAAACCTGTATAGATGTAATATCCTTTTCCGTATGGCGCAACAAGCAAAGCTCCGTCTTTAGCAGATTCTCCTTTGTCGTGCGACGAAATAATAGGAGTGAAGGCAGGATCGTATTCATTTGGATAATACAAACCTTGTTCTTGTGTCCAGCCTTTAAAATCATTTTCTGAGATTTTATTTGGCGTATTTAAAACAGGATGATTTGGTGCTAGAAAAGTAATTTTTGCATTTTCTTCGGTTACGCGATCATTTGATAATTTTAACGGATACGGAGCAATTTTATCGGTTACCAATTTTCCGTTTGTATTGTACTGCACAATCATATTTTTACCGCTTTTTACAAAATTAAAAAGAATGTTTTGCTTGTTGGCCAAAGCATTTACGGTATTGTAAGCACGGATTCCGGTAATTACAGTGCTGAAAGAATCTAGTTTTTCTGGCGTAATTTCATCAGGTTTTATAACAGAAACTTTGTATCCCATTTGCGCTAAACTTTCAGGAACTTCGTCTCCTGCGCCCATGATGTAAGCAATAGCATCGCCAGAAGTTCTTAAATCCATTCTAATAAATTTTGATTCAGCCGGTTTTAAAACCATTTGTTTGGTAATATGACTGAATTCTATAATAGTCTGATCTTTGTCAAAACGTTTATTGTCAACAATTGCAACGCTTTTTGCTGTAACTTCTTCTGGATTAACAGGCGGTGTCACTTCAAAATAAAAGATTTGTTCAGTGCCTTTCTTCTCTAAAGCAAACGGAATTTCTTTTGGAGAAATACTCCAGCTTTTTGGCAATTCTAATTGTAGATTTCCTTTAATATTGTCTTTTCCTGCGCGTACTTTCACCGGAATCATTTTGCTTTTGGTATCTCTAAAAAGCAAAACTCTTTCTAAAATTGAAGTAGTAACTTCTGGAACTATATCTAGAAAATTATACATTTCGCCTTTTACGCCGTCGTTGTATTTGTACACAACCGTACGTTCAAACGGAATTTCGATATCATTGATTTTTACATTAAAAACAACTTTTGTCTCTCTAATAATATCTGGAATTCCAATAATTTCCTGATTAGAAACGGTATACATTCCAACAGTAGCTTTTTCTTTTAACCAATAAGGCTGCGTATATTCCATATTGCTTGGAAGCTGTAGCGACAGGTTGATTTTTTGATCGTTATTGTTTTTTAAAATAATGTTTTGAGCTGTAGTCTGATTGTCTGGAAGTGTTGTTACGCTAACTAACTGCATTCGAACTGCACATCTGTTAATCGCTTCAATACTTAATTTAATTGTGCTTCCTGGAGTTGCTTCTTGTTCATTGGCAACGGCTTCAAGGTATAAGCCAGAACAAGAGGCGATTATGTTTTTTATAGCAGCAGATTTAATATTTTTCCAGTGTGTATCGTCTAAAGCTTGAATCATAGAATAGGCTTTAACTAAATCTGGAATACTGGCAGAAGGATTGCTGAAATCGTATTTTGAGATAATAGAAGCAATCAAATCACCAACTGGTTTTCCGTTTTTAACGCGATTCCAGCTTGTGTCAATTCCGTCAAATAAATTATCGCGTTCTTTTGGGGTTTCACCATTAATTAGTTCCAGATATTCTGTTTCTTCACCGCGAACTCCAGTGCTTCCAAATCCTTGCGATTGGTGACGGCTTCGGCTTAAAGCTGCGATTTCTTGGTTTGATTTACCAATTCCTGTGTAGTAAACGCCGGTTTCAAGTTTTGTAAATTTAGATTTATTGGCAGCATCAAATTTTTCTTGGCTTCCGTAAAACCACCAAGAAGGATTAAAAAACTGGCGTTTTACCTGCCAAGGCGTAACATATTTTAATTGTTCAGGATAAACTTTCGGATCATTCGTTAATTTAAAACTTTCAACACTCAACATAGCAGAGGAAGTGTGATGCCCGTGCGTTGTGCCTGGCGAACGGTGATCAAATCTATTAATAATAATGTCTGGCTGAAATTTTCTGATAGTCCAAACTACATCGGCTAAGACTTTATCTTTGTCCCAGATATCTAAAGTTTCTGATGGATTTTTTGAAAAACCAAAATCATTCGCCCTCGAAAAGAATTGTTCGCCTCCATCTATTTTTCGAGCTTCAATTAATTCTTGAGTTCTAATAACACCAAGTAATTCGCGCAATTGCGGACCAATTAAGTTTTGCCCGCCATCACCGCGAGTAAGCGATAAATAAGCTGTTCTGGCATTCATATCATTGGCTAAATACGAAATCATTCTAGTGTTTTCATCATCTGGATGCGCGGCAAGATACAATACTGAACCTAAAAAGTTTAATTTTTTGATTTGATTGTAAATTTCAACTGAATTTGGTTTTTGTGGCTGCTGTGCAAATGAAATTTGAAAACCTATAAAAAATAGAAGAATGATTTGAATCTGTATTTTTCGCATATTCTGGTTAATTGTTTTTTTTGAAAGTGCTTCAAAAATACTAATTATTTTATGGAACAGTATTTAAATGAAATGTTAATGATCGTTATTTGACAGTTATTTGACAGTTATTTGAAAATAAAAACAAAAAAAGCTGCCAGTTTAATTCTGACAGCTTTTTGAAAATATATATTTGAGCCTTTATCGCTTATTTCAATTTGTTCTCTGTATCAACGTAGTTTCCAGTAATGGTAACATTGCTTCCTTTGGTCACTTTTCCATAAATAGTAATTGTAGAAGTGTTGCCAATAAAGTTGATTTTAGCACCGCTGTTCAATCTTAAATCTCCCCAAATTACAACAGATCCCTCAACTTGCAATGTAGCTTTATCGTTGATAATCAATTCTGTTGGAGACGATTGCTGGTATTTACCTTGAGATAAACTTCCTCTCATATTAAATGTACCACCGCTGTTTAAAGTCAAATTGCTTAAAACGGCAATCGAACCGCAATGTGTTAAAGTTGCACCATTATTAATAATTGCTGAATTAATAGCCGTTGCTCCTTGGTACGATTTTACTTCATTAGAATTTAAAATCAAATCTCTTCCTTGATTATACAAACCATAAGTTAAACAGCTTGCAAAAGTAGTATTTAGCTTTTCCATTTTAATGATTTTCAAACCGCCTGTTCCGCTTGCCACATAAATATAGTTACCACTTGATTTTACGTAGTTTGAAGAACCTGCGATTCCTACAGAACCTAACAAATTAAGCTGTGTTGCAGATTGATACACATTAAGTCCTAAAGCTCCGTTTGCAACAAATGCATAACCGTCATTGTAAGAAACGGCATTGGTTACATTGTCTTCACCAGCAGTTGCAATTCCGATAGTCTGCAATTTAGATCCGCTGTTGATGTCGTAAACGCCAAGACCGTTTGGACCTTCAGAAACAAAAAGTTTTGTTCCGTCAACATCCATCGTTCTTTTTGCACCGCTTACATCTGTAGAAGTTGTAAAGCTTTTTTGCAAAGCTAGATTTGACTGATTATAGATGTTAACTCCTTTATTTCCGCTTAAAGTAACAACTTTATCACTTGTTAGAGCAACAGAACGCAAATCTGTTACAGCAGCTTTTCCTGCAATTACTTTTGTAGAACTGCTTACTTTATACAAACTTCCGTTGTCTCCTGTTACCGCAAAATAGTTAGAAGCATTAGCCGCAACATCTGTTGTCACTCTGCTTTCTAAATAATTTGTAGTTAAATTGCTAGTCAATAATCCTGAGCTTAATGGCATATTAAATACAATTGCCGGATTTCCTGCAAGCTGAGCATCTTTATCCACATCTTTTGCAGCTCCAATAATTAAATTTGATCCTGAAAAAGTTAGAGAAGTAATATCAGTATTTGGAATTAGGGCAGAAGTGACCAATTTAGGTTTGTAAGGATCCGAAACATCAATAACGTCAATAGCTCCAGAATAAGCATCGCCTCTCATAATATAAGAAACATAAGCATAATTTCCGTTTACTGTTACGTGACTAGCTTGTAATGTTCTACCGCTTGCATCAACTGGCGGTTTAACTTCGGCAATTTGAACTAAAGGAAAAGTCGTAGTCGCTGTTTCAGCAGCTTTTCCTGTCAAAGAACCGTTTTCGATCGAGATTACCCCAGAATTAGTTAGGTCAAGCCTTTTGTTTAAAGTAGATTGATCTGAGGTAATAGTAATGTTATCTGACGATTGTCCACCGTTATTGCTGTCATTGTTATCGTCACAGCCTATTAACAGTGACATTGATAAAAATGAAAGCAAATAAACATTCTTTTTCATAAATTTCTTTTTTGGGTTTTAAAATTCGGCGCAAATATATAGTTTAAATGAATTGAACAAGGGTTTTAATAGAGAAACTTATTGTTATACAGTCATTTATATTAAATATACAACATTTTAACAAAACATCAGATTAAACAAATCATAAAAAAAAGAGAGTATCATTTTTTTGATACTCTCTTGTGTTGATTACTAGTAATTTAGCATTATCTTCTTCCTCTTCCGTGATCATGGTCATGATCGTGGTCGTCATGGTCATGTCTTCCGTGGTGTTTATCGTGTTTGTCGTAATGTTTGTAGTCTTTACGATCGTAATGACGACGCTCACTGTAACCATAAACCGGTCTTGGTTTGTAAGGTCTTTGCGGCGCTCCGTGGTAACCTCTATAGTATTTTACTTTATGACGGTCAAAGTAGGTGTACGGAGTTCTACCATGATAATCTGTCAATACTACTTTGTAACCTCCATACAAATCATAGTTTCTATATTGTCTAGGCAAGTATCTTGCTCTTACCCATTTTCCTCCTCCAAAATAGATGAATTGAGATGCACGAACATCATAGTAAGCCTCAACATCTGGAAGATAGTAATATTCCATTTCTGTATATCCTGCTGGTCCCCAAGCCGGTGGAGATCCAATGTTAACGTTTACCGATACTTGGGCTTGCGTGGCGTTTGCAACCATTAGAAATAATCCGGCGATTGCTAATTTTATCGTTTTCATCTTTTTTATTTTTTTAAATGTTATTCTTGAATAGGGATATTCACATACTGTGCCAAAAAATAAAAACAGATGTTTTTCGTCGAATAAAAATGCATTTTATCGAATTTAGAATAACCCGAAAAGATGTAATTGTTTGAATTTTAAAACTTTAATTATTCGAAGAAAAAAGTAAAAAAATTATCTGTAATCGACAATTCTAGGTTTTGCGAGTTCAAAATTTTGCAATTTGTAATCGGTGGTTTCAAAAGTATTGGTTTTGAAAACATTATCGCCTTGCTGCGGAATACTTGGGTAATAGGAAAGAGATAGCTGGAACGAACTGAAAACCAAATAGTCATTGTTGATAAGCAGTCCTACGGTAATTTTAGAATAGGGTTTGCTTTTGGTCATAGCCACTTCTGGACTTCCTAATACGGCAACTGAATAATTAAAAAATGGGTTTAAACGAAAACCTAACAAAGAATGAGGCGAATAGGTTTGGGTTTGAAGGGATAAAACTGCTTTACTGGTTCCGTAAACTGCACTGTTGAATCCAGGAATACCATTAATTTCATTTATATTTAATTCATCTGCAATAATATTATCTCTATTAATACCAATAACAAATTTTGGATTAACGAATTGTCTCAATTTCCAATTTCCAATAGTGTATAATTTGGTAAAATAATTCGATTCTAATAAAAATGCCGTCTGATAGGTTTTGGACTGATGGAAAAAAGTTCCTGCCTCAAAATTCATACTTAAGAAACCCAAACGATAGTAATTTCCAAAAGAATATTGCGCTCCAATATATGGCCTCCAGTAAGTGTTTTTGTACTGATAGCCAAAAGTAATTCCGTAGATTCTTCCCGTAGCGACGTCTTCGGTCTGCCCATTTCTAAAAATATAACTATCCTGAATAAATTTTCGTGTATTTAAACCTATTCCACTTAAAATCAGCTTTTCGTCAGAAAAAAAATGATCAGGATCGTACTCTTCAGTTGGTGTTTCACTAAAATTTTTATTCATAAATCTTGCCGTCGCAATAAGATTGGTAATGGCTTTATGAGGATCTTCAAAAACTTTAAAAGCGCGTCCCGCCCAGAGATCTTGAGACGTATATTTTACAGGTTGGTAAGCATAAGTAAGATCGGGAGCTTGAAGGGTATCTTTACGAAAATATTCATCAACATATACACCACCAGCCCATTTGGTCAGAGGAGAGTAGAAGTCTCGCTCAACATTTATACTTTTAATATAATTATTGTCTAAGTCCATATTATAATGGAGAACAGTTCCAATATAAGTGTTTTTAATATTCGGAACCGTATAAGTAACTTCATTAGCAGTTCGTCCATCATCAAAGCGATTTGTAAAACGATATTCTAATTGCTGGCCAGATCCAAAAAAATCTTTTTCTTTAAAACCCACGGAAACTCGATTACTCGAAATAGAAAACCTCGGAATCGTACTCCAAGAATCCAAAACACGAATTGTAACATCTACTGAATCTGAAGCTTGTCCAACGCTCTGATTCGAAATTCGAACTGCCGTAACATAGCGCTGTGCACGAATCAAACGTTCAGACTCCAGAACTTTATAGGTATTATAAGGTGTATTTTTCTTAAAAAGCAACAAATTATAAATCGCTATTTTTTTTGTTTTTAAGTGAAGTCGGTTACCCATTCTTTCTCCCCAATTTTTAGGCATTTGAGTGGTATCGGCAACCGAATGTCCAAAAGGATCTAACGTAATAATATTGATTTTTCGAATAATTTTTCCTTCGTAATTGGTTGAATCAATCTTAACAAGCAATTCTTCTTTTTTCTTAGACTTTTTAGATCTGAAAAACAATTTATGCATGGTCTGCGTAAATTTATTTTTCTTAGAGTAATTTCTAATTTTGGTATAAATCTCCGTACTGTCTTTTTTGGTTTTTGGCTCTTTTTTATTCTGATCTACCTGCGCATATCCGCTTTGTAAGCAAAAGCACAGCAAAATAAAAAACAGTATTTTTTGATGTAAAGACATGCGGTAATTTTCTTCTAATAAAGATTAAGTTTTATGAATATAAGGAATAAATAAATGCTATGCTAGCATAACGCTTTTTTAATTTTCTGCAGGAATTTTTCTTTTCCTCCAAGCAAATTTTCGGGGCACATGATTTCCCATGAGATAACCCCAGGCTGAAAGCGATTCAATTCGATCAAAAATGATTTTTAAGATAGCCAAAAGCGGGATGGCTAAAAACATTCCAGCAATTCCCGCAGCCGCACCGCCAACAATAATTCCCATAATCGAAACAAAAGCGTTTATTTCTACTTTAGAATTAATAATTAAAGGGACAAGCAGATTATTATCTATAAATTGGACAATAATATTTACAATAAGGATTCCGGTAATTACAGACATTTCTCCCGATCCTGTTAAAGATGCAAGGACAGTAATAATTCCTGCAATTGTAATTCCGATATACGGAATAAGATTCAAAATTCCCGTAATTAATCCGAGAAGAATAAAGTATTTAATACCAATTATCCATAGCCCCAAACTGGTTAAGACCGAAACCACAATCATTTCGATAATTAGACTTACGATATAATTGTTGATCGAAACTTTTATCTGTCCTAAAATATCCTGCAAAACATCATGATTTTCTTTTTTGATTAGTTTCGCAAAAAACAGTTTAAAGTGTTCTTTATAAATTAGAAATAGAAAAGTATAAATAATCATTATGGTGCTGTCTAAAAGGACATCACTTATAGAAATTATAAACGAACCCAATTTTGCCTGACCCGTTTTAACTGAGTCTTGAGTAACAGAATCCAAGTATTTTTTTTGTTCACCTATACTGACCTCGAAATTCTCTCGTATGAATTTGTGAATTTCAAGGATAAAAGCATTTGCATTTTTCTTTATCGTATCAAAATCATTTGCCATGTAGGTGACTTGATAGGAGATAAAAACCAGAATTCCAGCTATCACCGATATAAAAATGATCATACAGATTAACGCTGCAAGATGTCTAGGGAACTTAAGTTTGGTATTTAAAAATGTAAAAATCGGAAGCAATAAAACGGCAAATAAAAATGCCATTAGAATTGGTGTAAGTATATTTTTTCCGAGACAAAAAATGAATGCAAAACAAATTAAAGTTACAAGAATAAAGGAAAGTTTTGCATAGAACGGTAAAGTTATGGGCCGAGTCATTTTATTTTTATTTAGCTGAATTTATAAAACAAATATTACACTTTATTTGTCTTTTTCTGTTCTAGCTTTTTTTCTGGCCGTTATAAAATTCCCATTAGATTTTAGTCAAAAAACTCGCGTTCTTCATACTTTGCCGGAATAATTGAAATTCCTTTTTGCAACAATAAATTGTTTGGGAAAACGATTTTTTCTCCTTCTTTTGTTTTTAAGCTTACGTGAAACGTATTGATATCTTCAATTTCAGCTTCTATAGGAAAATCTTTGTCGTGTATTTTAATCGTATCTCCAATTCGGAAAGGGAAGGAGAAAAATAAAACCATTCCAGAAGTAATGTTGCTCAGAATAGACCATTGCGCAAACATGGCAACGCCAATTACCGTTGCAATAGACGAAATTGTAATAAAAATATCTTCTGTCTGAACTCCCCAAATTACAATTAAACTTGTGACTATGAGAATGTTCATCAAAATATTGATGTACTTGATAATTAAATTGGTGCGATGCTCAAATAATTGGCTTGTAGAAGCAAAGCGTCTTATCAGTTTGGCAACTATCATTCGAAGCACTATCAAAACAGCTATAAGAATGATTGTGGCAATTATTTCGCGGCTATACTCTTTAAAAGAAAACATAAATAAATTTTTACACTAATGTAATCAAAAATTCGTAAACTTTGGCTGTCGGAAGTCCCATAACATTGGTATACGAGCCTTCTACTTTTGCAACTGCCATAAAACCAAACCATTCCTGAATGCCATAAGCACCGGCTTTATCGTAAGGTTTGTAATTTTCGATATAATATTGAATCGCTTCGTCAGACAAATCGTTAAAAGTTACCTTTGTAACATCATTAATCAGGGTAGAAGAGGAGTTGGTTTTAAAGCAAACCGATGTAAAAACTTCGTGAGAAGTATTCGACATAGATTTAATCATGGCAAAAGCTTCTTCAGCGTTTTTTGGCTTTCCTAAAGCTTTATTTTGATGCCAAACAATCGTGTCGCTTGTAACTAGAATTTCATTCTCATTTAATTCTCCTTCAAACGCATTTGCTTTTAGTTCAGCAAGATAATCGGTGATTTCAGCCGCTTTTAATTCTGGGGGATAAATTTCTTCCACATCTTTTAAGCGAATTTCAAAATCAAGGTCTAAATCCTTAAAGAACTGTTGTCTGCGCGGAGATCCCGACGCCAAAATGATTTTATATTTTTTTAGTTTTTCTTTAAGCATTGTATTTGATATTTAAGGCAATAACCAAGATTGATAAAATTCCGAAGAACAAAATAAGTTTTAAAATACTGCTTAAATGATGAAAATCTTTCTGCGATTTTGCACTAAAGATTTTTACAATAAAATAAAGCAAAGGTGCTAAAACTGTTATAAAAGCGTAAAATACAGCAATGTAAAGCTTATTTTGCATGAAATAAGTATTGCAGTAAAGTCCACACATAATAAAAGCAACAATCGCAAAACCTAAAGCAATTTTCGCAGCTCTGTTCACCCCGATTGCCACTGGGAGCGTATTAAATCCCATATTGTAATCGCCATTTACATCTTCAATGTCTTTTACGATTTCGCGAATAAAATTGATCATAAAAGCAAACAAAGCATAATCGGTCAGAATAGAAAAAAGACTAGCCATTTGTGCTTGATTTTCTCCCGTAGTAGCTGGGAAAAGATCAAAAACGCCAATAATTAATACGCTTGCCGCTAAAAGCAATGCCACTACAAAATTGCCTAAAATCATGATTTGTTTTAGCGTTGTCGCATAAAAATATAAAAGGGAAGCAATTAGAATAAAAAGTGACGCAAAAGTCGGCCTCATGATGATATTCGACAAAATAAAACCGATGGCAACTCCAGAAATGTTCAATCCGATATAAATATTGTAGGCAGCGGTTTCTGAGATTCCTTTTCCAACCACAACATCGTTTGGTTTATTAATAGTATCGGTTCCAACATCATAAATATTATTGATTACGTAACCTGCAGCAGCCAGTAAAACGGTGCTCAAAACGAGTAAGCCGTATTGCCAGTCAGCCAATGCCAGCGGAACTTCCTGCTGTTTTAAAAAAGCATAACGAAAGAGCAGCTGCATAAAAGCAAGCATTAGTAAATTTTTATATCGAATAAGATTTAGGAATTTCATTTTTCTAAGGTTCTGAGTTGCTAAGGGGCTAAGGTTCTGCGTTTTATTTAATCTAAAATCAGAAATCTAAAATTGTTTAATCGTGTTTTCCGTTAAAGTAATCCATCCATTTTCCCTGCACTTTCATTACTTGTTCAATTACGTCTCTCACGGCGCCACGTCCGCCTTTTACATGCGAAATATAGCGGCAGATATTTTTAATTTCTGGACTAGCATCTTGCGGGCAAGTTGGAAGACCGACTAGTTTCATAACATGAAAATCTGGAATGTCATCTCCCATATATAAAACATTTTCGTGTTTGATATTGTTTGCATCTATATATTCTTGCAATGTTTTTACTTTGTCAGGAGTTCCTAAATAAACATCTTTAACTCCAAGATTATTAAGGCGAATACGAACGCCTTCGTTGCTTCCTCCAGAAATAATGCAGACATGGTAACCACTTTCAATAGCTGCTTTCATAGCATAACCATCACGTATATTCATTGTTCTTAACATTTCGCCTTCATTAGTTACAAAAACAGAACTGTCTGTAAGTACGCCGTCTACATCAAAAACAAACGTTGTGATGTCATTCATTATTTCTTTATAACTTTTTGCCATTATGCTGTATAGATTGTGTTAGGATTTTATAGATATTTTTTTTGTTTTCTTCTTGTAAAAAAGCCACATGCGCATCGGTAGTAATAGAATCGTGGCGTACGGCTGGACCAGTTTGCGCATCAATCGGATCAAGGGTATTAATTTTGTCTGCAGTTTCCTGAATTAAAGGTCTTAAAACAGCAAACGGAACTTGATTTTCTTCACAAATTTCCTGTCCCATTTGGTATAAGTGATTAGTAAAATTGCTCACAAAAACAGCAGCGACGTGAAGCGCTTTACGCTGTTCTGAACTTATCGGATAAACAGCAGTTGAAACGCTTTTTGCTATGGTTTCTAAAAGTTTAAAATCGGCCGTATTTTCTGCTTCCAAACAGAAAGGAATAATAGAATAATCTAATGTTTTATTCTTAGAAAATGTCTGAAGCGGATAAAAAACACCCCTACGATTTTTAGGATCTAAAAGCGCTATAGAAGATGTGCCCGAAGTATGCACAACCAACTGATTGTTGAAAGGAAGCTGTTCTGAAACTTCTGTAATAGCATTGTCTGAAACCGAAATAATGTGCAAATCAGACGGCTCTAATTGAGCAAGATCGGTTACAATCTTTTCAGAATCAATTAAATGAAGTAAAGCTTCTCGCTTTCGCGAAAAAACCTGTTTAATTTCAACAATTTTGCTGGCAGAAAAAGCCTTTATCAAATGCTGCGCAACGTTGCCGGAACCGATTATTGTTATCTGAATCATGAAAGCAAAATTAGTATTATTTTTTACAAAGCTATTCTGTTTTTTTCTAAATCTAATTTTTACCAATTAATGATTTACTATTTTAAATATCGAAATGTAACTATATTTGAACGAAAATAATTAATAAAAAAAATGAAAAGAAAAATTTTAAGTTTTGCAGCGTTGCTGGGGTCGTGTTGTGTTTTTTCACAACAAATAGGTGAAGGGTTAGCTCCAGGTGTAAGTGATTATACTGGTCCAATTAATTCAGGAGTATATAGTGGATTTAATGCTGTAGGAGGAATTCCCGACATAAGTTATGATTGGAGCCACCTATTTGTTATTAGGCATGGAAATCCTAATAATGTTTTTCAATTGCAGCTTTCTTCTTCTTATACAGAGAATGATAGATTATTTTTCAGAAAGACTAGGAATACAGGCAATCCATCTTGGTTTGAACTTGCAACTAGAGGAGCTAACACATTTACAGGAGATCAAGTTTTTAGTGGAAAAGTAGGTATTGGTACTGCATCGCCATCTGCTTTCTTAGAAGTATATTCACCCAATATTGAAGTAGGTACCAATGATACTCAAAAGTGGTCTTCTAGAAATACTGAATATAATCTTATACTGCAAACTATATGGAATGAACATGGTATAAATCAGCAATTTGTGCAGCGTTATAATGGAATTGACTATAAATCATTGTCTTTTTTTGCTGGAAACGTAGGAATTGGAACATCGAATCCTGATTCAAAATTAACAGTAAATGGAACAATACATTCAAAAGAAGTTAAAGTAAACACGGATATTTGGCCAGATTATGTATTTAAAAAAGAATACAATTTGCCAACTTTAGCAGAGGTAGAAAATCATATTAAAGAAAAAGGGCATTTGGAAAATATTCCAAGCGAGGAGGAAGTTTTGAAAAACGGAATTCATCTAGGTGAAATGAATGTGAAGCTTTTGCAGAAAATTGAAGAGTTAACCTTATACTCAATTCAACAATCAAAAGAAATAGAAGTATTAAAAGAGGAAAACAAAGCTTTTAAAAAGCTTTCAGAACGATTAACAGAAATTGAAAATAAATTAAAGTAAATCAAATATGAATAAAATTACACTACTGATAGTTACACTGTTAATAAAAACATTAGCTTTCTCACAACAAATAGGAGATGGCCATGCTCCAGTTATTAATGATTTTACAATACCGTTAAAATCAGGAGCGTATAGCGGTTCAAATGCATTTGGAGTTTCTCCAGATCTAAGCCATCCTTGGCAACATCTTTTTGTTGTAAGGCATACTGATACAAATAATAACTGTCAATTACAGCTTACGTCTTCTTTTGCAGAGAATGACAGATTTTTTTTTAGAAAAATAATTACCGCAGGAGTAGCGGCTAATCCAACTTGGATTGAAATAGCAACTAGGGGATCTAACACATTTACAGGCAATCAATATATTAATGGATCTATTGTTAGTTCTATCTCTAGTGATACAGGAGGCTTTATAAGTTTAATAAACCCATCTAAAAATTCTAATGGTACTGCACAAAGATGGACAATTTATAATATGACAGGACCTTATGGCAATAGCTTGCAATTTTGCGCTTATGATAATTTAGGTTGTGTTAGCGGCGGGCTGTGTGAAAGTCGTCTTGCTATAATGGATAGCGGAAATGTAGGAATCGGAACATCATCTCCTGACTCAAAACTTGCTGTAAACGGGACAATTCATTCAAAAGAAGTAAAAGTTGATATGTATGGCTGGCCAGATTATATATTTAAAAAAGAATACGACTTACCAACGTTAGCGGAAGTAGAAAATCATATTAAAGAAAAAGGGCATTTGGAAAACATTCCAAGTGAAGAAGAAGTTTTGAAAAACGGAATCCAATTAGGTGAAATGAATGCCAAGCTTCTGCAGAAAATTGAGGAGTTAACCCTTTATCTAATTGATCAGAATAAAAGCATTGAAAATTTAATAAAAGAGAACAAGCAGCAAAATGAAGAAATTCTAAGTCTTAAAAGAAAATTACAGTAAAAAAAGGCTAATGAACCCAGATAAGTTTATGTAAGTTTAAACTTTCTATATTATCAATTTGTTTGGAAAATAGTCTTTATTTTTGGTTTTTATTAACAAAAGCCGAAGCCTGCTAATCAACATTTTTAAGTACTTTTGTCGCACTTTTATACAATGTAATTCCTAAGAAATGGATAAAAAAATATTCTCTTTTTTGTTTTCTACACGATTAATGGCCGTTCTTTTTTTAACATTCGCAATTGCAATGGGTGTTGGAACTTTTATCGAAAGTAAATACAACACCGATACAGCCAGAATACTAATTTACAATACTTGGTGGTTTGAGGCAATTATGGCCATCTTCATGATCAATTTCTTCGGAAACATCAAAAAATACCAATTGCATAAAAAAGAAAAATGGGCAACGCTTTTATTGCACCTTGCTTTTGTTTTTATCATCTTAGGAGCTTTCATTACACGTTATATCAGTTATGAAGGTATGATGCCAATTCGCGAAGGAGCGGCTGAAAATCAAGTATATTCAGATAAAACATTCTTGACGATTTTTGCTGATGGCGAATATAAAGGTCAGCCAAGAAGAAGAGTTTTTGAAAAAAGCCTTTTACTTTCTCCTGTTACCAATAATAATTTCAGCATTTCAGGAAAATTTGACCAGACTCCTTTTGAGGTTTCGTACTCAAATTACATCATGGGAGCGAAGGAAGTGGTTAAACCAGATCCAAATGGAGCTTTATACATTAAATTGGTTGAAGCTGGAGCAGGTGGGCGAGAAGAGCATTACCTAAAAGAAGGTGAAGTTCAGAACATTCACAATGTTTTATTTGCTTTAAACAAGCAGACAGACGGTGCGATTAATATCAATACAGCTGGAAAAGAATATACTATTCAGACTCCTTTTGAAGGGGAGTTTATGCGAATGGCAGATCAGTTTAAAGGGAAAGTTACAAAAGATAATGTACAGCCTTTAATGATGCGTTCATTATACAGCATTGGAGATATCAGAATTGTATTTCCAGAGCCTCCAATGAAAGGTAAAGTTGACTACGAATCGAATAATGATTTTAAAGCAAAATCTCATTCTGATGCTTTAGTAGTAAAAGTAAAAGCTGAAGGACAAGAAAAAGAAGTAATGCTTATGGGCTCTAAAGGGCAGGTTGGAGAAGCTAAAACAGTAAAAATTGGCAATATCGAATATTCTTTATTCTACGGAAGTAAAGCTTATGTTTTACCATTTAAAATTCGTTTGAATGACTTTATTGCTGAAAAATACCCTGGTACAGAGAAAAGTTATTCTTCATATAAAAGTAAAGTAACAGTTCAAGATTCTACGGAAACTTTTGATGCTGATATTTTTATGAATCACGTTTTAGATTATCAAGGGTATCGTTTCTTCCAGTCTTCATTTGACCCAGACGAAAAAGGAACTGTTTTATCTGTAAACCACGATTTCTGGGGAACGAATATCACTTATTTTGGTTACTTTCTATTATACATTGGTTTAATGGCAATTATGTTTACTAAACATTCTCGTTTTGGAGATTTGAAAAAGAAATTAGAAAACATTCAAAAGAAAAAAGAAAAACTAATAACCATCTTAGTTTTATTTATTGGTTTAAATGGTTTTGCTCAGGAAGCACCACACGTTCATACGCCGGGACATGTTCATGAACACGAACATAATCATAGTGCAGATCCAAACGATCATGCGAATCACGTTACAGCTCCACCAAGCAAAAAACAATTAGATTCGTTATTGAATATTTATAAAGCGCCAGAAGCACACGCAGCAAAATTTGGACGTTTAATTATTCAGGATGCTGGAGGAAGAATGAAGCCGATTAATACGTTTTCATCTGAACTGCTTCGTAAAGTAAGTCATAATGATAAATACAACGGAATGAATTCTGATCAGGTATTTTTATCGATGACGCAATACGGTCAGGTTTGGATTCAAGTCCCAATAATTTATATAAAATCAGGAAACGATAGTATACGTAAAATCATTGGAATTGATTCAAAAGATAAATATGCGCCATTTGTAAAATTCTTTGATGAACAAGGAAATTATAAACTGTCTCCTTATTTAGATGCAGCTTACAAAGCGGCAAATCCAAATCAGTTTGAGAAAGACTTTATTGAAACAGACAAAAAAGTAAATATAATGGAATCTGCATTGAGCGGAAGGATTTTGAAAATTTTCCCTATTCCAAATGATTCCAATAATAAATGGGCTTCTTATCTGGAACGTGATAATGCTGGTTTTAAAGGAATGGATTCTACTTACGTGAAACAAATTCTCCCTTTATATTTTAGCGCATTAAATAATGCTTCAATTTCTAAAAATTGGGATACAGCAGATCAATTAGTAGAAAGCATAAATGGATTCCAAAAGAAATTTGGAGCTAAAGTGCGTCCAAGCGAACGAAAAATTGATCTTGAGATTGCTTATAATACGTATGATGTTTTACCAAAGATGACTTATTGGTATTCTATGGCAGGAATTTTAATGCTGATTTTTACATTATTCAGTATTTTCTTTGATAAAAAGTTCTTGCGTATAACTGTAAATGGTTTCCATATATTAATAGGAGTAATATTTGCATTGCATACCGTTGCTTTAATTGCACGCTGGTATATTTCTGGCCACGCACCATGGAGTAATGCTTATGAGTCTATAGTTTATGTAGCTTGGTCAACCATGTTCTTTGGCTTGGCTTTCCATAGAAAATCAAAATTAACGGTTGCTTCAGCTGCTTTTGTAACCTCTATGATTTTCTTTGCTTCAAATCTAAATTGGGTCGATCCAGAAATTGCAAACTTACAGCCTGTTTTGAATTCATATTGGTTAATGATTCACGTAGCGGTAATCGTAGCAAGTTATGGTCCGACTGCTTTAGGAATGATTTTAGGTTTTGTTGCTTTAGTATTGATTTTCTTTACGAATGATAAAAACAAAGCTAAAATGGACTTGCATATCAAAGAAGTAAGTTACATTAACGAAATGGCAGTTACAATTGGTCTTATTATGCTTACTATTGGAAACTTTCTTGGAGGACAGTGGGCAAACGAAAGTTGGGGACGTTACTGGGGTTGGGATCCAAAAGAAACATGGGCTTTAATTTCGATTATGGTTTATGCATTTGTAATTCACGCTCGTTTTGTTCCTGCTTTAAGAGGTAAATGGTTCTTCAACTTAATGACCATGTATGCTTTTGTTTCGATCTTGTTTACTTATTATGGAGTAAATTTCCACTTAGTAGGTTTACACTCGTATGCAAGCGGTGAAGCGCATTCTTTAAACTGGATTTACTACTGTTTAGTTACTATTACAATAATTGGAGCTGTAACATATCCAAAATATAGAAAATACTATAAAACCAAAAAAGTTAAAAAATAATTATAAAAGTAATTATTATCGATTTATAAAAAGGAAAGTTTAGCAAATAGATAGTTGAACTTTCCCTTTTTTTTTTAAAATTTTAAAATTTCTGCAATTAACAGAGTTTTAGAACTCAAAAAAAAGGTTGTCTCACTTTTGAGACAACCTTTTTAATAATAATTTGGCTTATCAAGAATTAAATTCCCGCTAAAGCTGCAAAAAGTTCAGCTAACCATCCCATAATATACCTCCTTTCTTCATCTAATAAATTTCATATGTTATACAATTAATTTAACAAATGTTTCTGCAGAACCATTTGATTTGTAAATATAAATTTATTTTTTTAATAAGTAAAATAAATCTTATAAATAAAATAAATATAATAGGTTTTTATTTGTTAATATTTTGATTTAGAGCTTTTTAAAAACAAATTAATAGAGATTGTACCAATGATATAAAGTTGTTTCAGTAAGGAGTATGTGTTATTTGTGGTAAATCCCTTTTTGTTTATGTAAAAATTTCACTTATTAAAACAATAATAGTGAGAATAATTATAAATATTATTAAAAATATAAGATGACTAACTATTGATAAAATAAAAGCTTTTGCTTTTGGCATTTTGTTGAAAAACTGAATATTAGTCCAAAATATAAGTACTAATCCAATTAAATAAGTGATGGTCTGAAACCAATGTGAGTGTCCTAATTTATATAAATAAAGCGCCACGGGAAATGTCAAAATCTGAACAAATAATCTTTGTGATGCTTTAAACGTATTCAATACAAAAAGTTCGACAAAATTATAGCCCTGGTTTTTAAAAGCAATATAAGTTCCTACAGTATAAAGAGGAATTGTGAGAACTGTTGTCCAAGAAAAATGAGTGAGAACCCAATCATTCATACTTTCATAATCAAAAGAATTATCAGAACTAGTGTTTAGATAATTAAGATGAAAGTAGTGAAATAAAAATCCATAAAGAGTCGCTAAAACAACAACTAGAGATAAAGGTTTGAAATGGCGGACTCTTTTTCCTTCAATAAATTCGCGGATAGAATGCCCAGGTCTCGTAAACAGTTGCCTCAGAGAATAAGGTATTCCTTCATCAAAATGCAGCAGGCCATGTTGTATATCATGCCACAAAAAATGAAAATTTATTTTGTGTGTATCTGCAGTTTGTCCGCAGTTATTACAAAATTTGCCAGTAAAAGTAGTATTACAGTTTTTGCAGATTGTTGCCATTAATCTTATGAATTTATTTTTTTAGAAAAACCAGAAGGATACATTATAGCCAAAAGAACGCAGATTAAAAGGAAATTGTATTCGCAGCCATTTCTTCCTCCACCAACTACAAACCATCCTTCTGGAAAATGAACCATTACAATTCCCATTATCAAAATAAAAATCGTGACAAATCCCGCGAGTTTGACATATTTATTGAGCAATAAAAGTATAGCCGCAATTATATGTGATATTTTAATTAGCCAAGCTATATAAAGTCCGAAAGGAGCGAATCCTACTTGATTGAGATAGAGATTTCCAAAATCATTTATTCCGTTATTGAAGATTCCGAAAACAGAATGCGTAAGCAGAATAATAGCTACAGCAATTCTTAGAAGTAAAGTTCCATTCATGATTATAGTTGGTTTTGGAAAATTAGTAACCCTAAAATAATAAAAAAACGCATATCAAATAAATTAATATGCGTTCTTAAGAGTTTTAAGTTATTGATTTTTAGACTTTCCCTAAAGTGTAAAGCTGTTCCATTGTTGGAGTAGGACTTCCACCTGCAGGCTCTAAAGTAATTCCAAATGCTTCTGCTGAATCTGTTTGGCTTACAGCAAAGATTTTTTGTGAATTTCCTTCAAAATTATCCAGTAAACCAATGCTTGTTGGTGTAAGCACAGGACTTAACTTTAAAGACCAAACTTGATACACCATACCTTTTGGAGGCGTTGGCAGACCAGCCGCGTCAATATAAGTTGTTTTGGTTTGCTGATTCCAATATACTTTTGCAAACGAAGTTGGAGAAACTGCCTGACCACCAAGAGTTACACCCGTATTTTTGATGTCTCTTACAATTCCTAAGTTTTTCTCCGTTTCCTTATTCTGCTGGCTCAAATAAGCAAATTCTCTTTGGATTTTGTTTTTCTCATTTCCAACAGTAGAGATTTCTTCTTTGCTTTTTGTCAATTCTAAAGTTTGGTAGCCTAAACCTAAAAGTAAAAGCACTGCCGCTGCCCAGCCCACATACTGAGACCAGTTTGAAGCTGGCTTGATTTCGACTACTTTTCCATGTTTTAGTTCCAGACGCGCTTTAATCTTCTCAAAATTTTCAACAGAGTGAAAAGGAGAGAAGCTAGAAGAAAGTGCAATTATGGCTTTTTCGATCGAAATAATTTCCTGATCTACTTCTGGCGCTTTTTTGGCCAGTTCAGCAATTTCCAGATTTTCTTTTTCACTTAATAGGCCATAAACGTACAGCTCTAAAATTCCTGATTCTATATATTCTTGTGCTTCCATTATATCTTCAAATAATTACGTAAATCGTTAATACAGTTTCTGTTTTGTGTTTTGATAGTCCCCAGTGGCATTGCCAATTCTTCTGAAGCTTCTTGCTGGGTATATCCTTTAAAGAATAACAAATTGATTATTTCGATACATTTTGGTTTCAGTTTTTTTACAAATTCCTGAATTCCTATTGCATCAAGTTTGTGGCTCAATTTATTGCTCTCGTCTAAGAGATTTACGAAATTATCTGATGAAAGGTTTTTTTGTGTGTTATTATAGTCTTTAGAACGAAGTTTATCGATAGAGGTGTTTCTAGCGATATTAAGGATCCAAGTGTAAAACCGTCCTTTACTCTCGTTATAAGAATCGATGTTTTTCCAGATTTTGACAAAAACATCCTGAAGCACATCTTCTGCCTCTTCGCGATTCTTGATTAGGACATGAATGACAGAAAATAAGCTCTTTGAGTACATATCGTACAAGTGCGTAAAAGCTTTTTCGTCCTTTTTGTAAATTAAAACTAGCAGTTCTTCTTGACTCATAGATTTGGATTTTTAAGTTTAAACATTAAAAGTTAAGCCGTTATATGCTAACCTGTTTATAAAGTTAATTTATTTTTCTTTGATTTTTGTATTTTTTTTAATAGTCCAAACCCTAAGAAAATAAGGGCTTCAGAAAAAAAATGCATTTTTTCTCATTTTTTTAAAACCAAAAACAATCCGATTACGTAAATGTATTTAATAAGATGAGAAAGATCTTATATAAGTCAGTAAAAAAGCTGTTGTTATAATATTATTAAAGACGTATGGATAGCAAAATAATAGTCAGAATATTAATAGTTGGATTAACAACAGTTTTGACTTTGAGTGTTTGTGCTAAAAAAAATTTTGTAAAAAAGACTTTATTAGGCAGCTCAACTAGTGTAGCAGTTAAGAATTAGGATTTGATAAAATAAAAAGATATTGAATAGTTGATGTACTCGGACTTCCAAAAAAGAAGATTTTTTTAATATGTTTCTCGAATAATTTTAGGATTTTAATTTACATCATACAAGCCATTTAAAGATTTTTTGAACACGTTTAGCATATTGGGGGAAAGAAATTTTCGAAAATAACCGAGTCATCAACTATATTTTATAAAAGATAGCATAATAATTAATTCATGGTTTGATTTGTTTGTATGGGGGGAAGCCTAACGTCTGATTAACGTTAGGCTTCATTTTTTTATTTAACTTTTGATTAGCAAAAATTAAATTTGTAGAAAATGATTTTTGCCTAATTTTATAAAAAATTACAAGATGAAAAAAATACTTTTTATACTATTTGGAGCAGCTTTCTTAAGCACTCAGACAAATGCTCAAACGAGCACAACTAAATTATCTAAAACAGATAAAACCATGACAAAAGAAACCATTTATCAGTTTAAAGTTGAAGATCTATCAGGAGACACTTTTGATTTTGCTTCGCTAAAAGGGAAAAAAATTATGATTGTCAATACAGCATCAAAATGCGGATTGACGCCTCAATACAAAGATTTAGAAGCTGTTTATAAAGAATATAAAGATAAAGGTTTTGTAATCGTAGGTTTTCCTGCTAATAATTTTGCTTCACAAGAACCTGGAACAGCTAAAGAAATCGAAACTTTTTGCCAGCAGAATTATGGCGTGACTTTCCCGATGATGAATAAAGTTTCAGTTAAAGGAAGCGATATGTGTGACGTTTATAAATTCTTAACTGAAAAATCAAGAAACGGATTGCAGGATTCTGAAGTAGAATGGAACTTTCAAAAATACCTAATCAACGAAAAAGGAGAATTGGTTAAAGTGATTAAACCAAAAACTTTAGTTACTGAACCAGAAGTAATCAACTGGATTAAAAGCTAAAATCAATTGAAATAAAAATTAAAAAGCGGTTTTTCAGTGCGAATAACCGCTTTTTAATTTAAAGCAAATTCAATTTTATATGTACAAAGAATTACGAAAAAATATAGAGAGGCATATCCAAATCTCAGACGAGCAATTTGAAGTTTTTTCTAGTAATTTTCATCCGATCTCTTTAAAAAAGAAAGATTTTTTACTTCATAAAGGTGCTATATGCAATTTTGAAGCCTTTGTCGTTAAAGGATGTTTGCGTGTTTTTTATGAAGACGAATCGGGCAGTGAACAAATTTTATATTTTGCCATAGAAGACTGGTGGGCAACTGATATTGATAGTTTTATGAATCAAGTTCCCTCAATTTTATCAATTGAAGCGCTGGAAGACTGCGAATTATTATTAATTAAAAAGAAGGATAAAGATAATTTATATGAATGTTTGCCAATAGTCGAAAAATTATTTCGAATTATGAATCAGAAAACATTAGTTGCTTTTCAGCGCCGTCTTATCTCATCTCATGGGCAAACTGCCGATTTACGATATTTAAAATTTTTAGAAAAATATCCTTCACTGCCTCAGCGCATAACCCAACAGCAAATAGCGTCTTACTTAGGAATATCACATGAGTTTTTAAGTAAAATCAGGAAAAGAATTAATAAAGGATAAAGCGAAAAGCTTTTTTGAACTAGTTCAAAATTTATGAGAATAAAGTAAAATATTTTTGTCAAATAAATTTTTAAAACAATAGTTATGAAAAAAGCATTAGTACTTATCGATATTCAAAATGATTATTTTGCAAATGGAAACCATGTTCTATATCAGCCCGAAATTGCTTCTAAAAACGCTAAAAAAATATTAGAAAACAGCAGGGACGAAAATATTGAGATTATCCATATTCAGCATTTTTCGACCAATGAAGGCGCAGATTTCTTTTTTCCAAATACAATTGGTGCCGAAATACATTCTGATGTAAAACCTCATGCGGGTGAAAAAATAATCATTAAAAATTATCCTAATAGTTTTCGTGATACAGAATTGCAGCAATATTTAGCCGAAAAACAAATAACAGAACTTTTAATCTGCGGGATGATGACCGATGTATGTATTGCCGCAACTGTCAGAAGCGCTATGGATTTAGGATACAGAACGACTATTATAGGGGATGCTTGTGCTACTGAAGACCGAACTCTTTATGGAAATAGTATTCCTGCCAAGCAAATCCATGAATCTGTTCTTGCTGGATTGACTGCTTTAGGCAATTTGTATGCTACTGTAATAACGACAGATAATTATTTAGGAATATAGTTTTTTTATAATCTGTAGCTTTTTTTAACGCAAAGAGCGCTAAGGAATTTTGCTTAGCTTGTGTTTATCGTTGCGTTGAAAGAGATCGCAAAGCTGGATTTTATTTTCTTTGGAAAAGATTTTAGATACAGATTTTAACAGATTAAAATCCGACAGGTTTTAAAAACCTGTCGGATTTTGCCATAAAAAAACTTTGCGTCCTTCGCGTAATTCTTAGCGACCTTTGCGGTTAAAAATCAAACCAAAATCAACTGCATAAAAACCAAATCCAGCCAATGGTCAAATTTGTAGCCCACTTCACGAATCGTTCCTGTAGCAACAAATCCAAATTTTTGATGAAAGGCAATGCTTCCTGCGTTATCTGCGTCAATTGCACCAATCATAACATGATAACCTTGCTCTTTGGCTAAGCGAATTAATTCTGTTAAAAGTTTAGAACCAATTCCTTTTCCAATGATATTGTCAACTACATATACAGAATGCTCTACCGTATATTGATAGCCTATTTTTTCTCTAAATTGCCCATAACTTCCAAAACCAACTACTTCGCCATCCAGATCGGCTACAATTACAGGAAGATTTTTAACTGTTTTATCTTCAAACCATTTGGTCTGAACCTCTAAAGTTTGCGTTTCGTAACTGTAATTTGCAGTTGTATGTAAAATAGAATGGTTTACAATTTCTAGAATCTTTTGCAAATCGTTTGCTGTTGCAGGTCTTAAAATAATGCTCATGGATATTTATTGCGGTTTATTTGGTGTTCAGTTCAGCCAATAAAGTATCTGCTTCTTTAGAATTCCAGTCCATTTCTTTGGCTATGGCTTTGGCATTTTTGACATATTCCAAAGCTTTCTTTTTATTTTTTATTTTGTTATAAAGCTTGGCTTCCAACAGATTTCCATCATAAGAATCGCTTAATTCTAAAGAACGGTCTACCCAAGAAATAGCTTTTTTCAAGCTTTCGGTGTCTTTAATATGTTTAAAATAAGTGTTTCCTATATCTTTTAAGAAACTGGCATCATTCCAAACCAATTTTTCAGTATCTTCTAGCGTCACTTTTTTATAGAAATTCCATTTTTCAGTTCTTTCGGCTAACGTCAGATCGTACTTAAAAACCAAAGAATCAGTTTTTTGCAATCGGATTGATTTGGCAACTTCTCTTTGTTTATAATAGTTAACCGTGTCTAAATTATCAACCAGAGGGCGAAGCAGTTCGTTTACAATGCTCTCAATTTTACGGTCAATGCGGTTTTGAGAAGCAACAGCAGCAAATTCTTTCTGATGATTTAAAACATATTGAAATTCCCTAGATTTAATGTCAGTTACTCCATTCGCAATAACTCTCCAGTTTAATTCGCTAACCAATTGTTTGTCAGATTGCGTATTTAAATAAATATGTGTTGGTATCGATAATTCCGTTCTGTCTTTTCCTTTTTTTAAAGTATTCAGATAAACAAAGAATTTATCAGAATTGCTCGGATCTGCCAAAAACTGTTTTTCTAAATATGGCAACTGCATTTTCGGATTCAAAGCATTATTCAATTCATTTAAAAATTCAGCTTTTTTCATTTCACCTTTTAAAGCATAAATCAGCGTTTCATTATGGTCTATAAATAAAAAAGTCGGAAGCGATTTGGTATTGAATTTATCTTTTAAAGCAATTCCTTCTTCTTTTTCAATATTTTTATAAGTGCAGACAAAATTTTTATTGAGAAAATCAAGAACAGAAGGGTCTTTTAAAACTTCCGTTTTCATTAAATTGCAATGCGGACACCAGTCGGCGTAAAGCATTACAAAAACTGGTTTTCCTTCTTTTTTTGCATTTTCTAAAGCCGTTTTGTACGGAACATCAACAGGAACAAATTGATTCTGAGAAGTTATCGTTTGAAAAGTAACAGCTAAAAAAAGTAAAAATAAAAAACGCATATCAAGTCGGACTTTTAATAATTATTCGATTTTACAAATATATTCCCTTTTTCGGTAAAGAGCCTTAATATATTCCTAATTATACTATAAATCAAGTGCGAAGTTTGTAACTTTGTAAGCAAGATAAAGAACAATCTGATAGAAGATTTTCTTTGAAAAAAGTAATACACGACCGTAATGATTTACCCCAAAATAGCGCTTGCACAAAGCATTATCGAAATTTTATCTGCCAAAGGCATTGTTAATATTATAATTTCTCCAGGATCTAGAAACGCACCGTTAACGATCGGATTTGCTCAAAACCCAAATTTTACCTGTTACAGTATTGCAGACGAGCGATGTGCCGCTTTTTTTGCTTTGGGAATTGCGCAACAGACCAAACAGCCAACCGCTATAGTCTGTACTTCAGGATCTGCTTTGTTAAATTATTATCCCGCTTTAGCAGAAGCGTTCTACAGCCAAATTCCATTGATTGTGATTTCTGCAGATCGTCCGCAGAGTAAAATTGATATCGGTGACGGACAAACAATTCGTCAGGAAAATGTTTTTGCCAATCATTCTGTTTTTAATGCCAATTTAACCGAAGAAGCTTCAGAAGAAAACGATTTGAAGATCAATTTGGCTATCGAAACGGCAATTCTAAAAAAAGGTCCAGTTCATATTAACGCTCCATTTGAAGAACCTCTTTATGAAACGACAGAAGAACTTTCTGTACAGCCAAAAATCACAGTTTTAAAATCTGAAAATAGTTCACAAAACATAGAAAACAGCGATGAAATTATCTCTGTTTGGAATACTGCAAAAAGAAAACTGATCTTGGTTGGAGTAAATGAAGCCAATACTATTGATAAAGAAATTATCGAGAATTTAGCTTCAGATCCGTCAGTTGTTGTGCTTACAGAAACGACTTCTAACCTTCATCACCAAAGTTTTATTAATTCAATTGATACTTTAATTACTCCGTTTGATGATTCTGATTTTAAAGAATTTAATCCAGAAGTTTTAGTGACTTTTGGCGGAATGGTGGTGTCAAAAAGAATAAAAGGTTTTCTACGAAAATACAAGCCAAAACACCATTGGCATATAGATACTTTACGCGCTTACGATACATTTGGAGCGCTGACAAAACATTTTGAAATGCAGCCAAATGATTTCTTCAAAGACTTGCTTTCAAAAACATCTTTTGTAAAAAGTAATTACTTCAAAAATATCGATGCGATTTACAAAATGAGGCTAGAAAGAAGAAAAGAATATTTAAATAAAATAGAATTTTCAGATTTTAAAGTTTTCGAAAAAGTAATTGAATCGTTGCCGAAAGACAGCATGCTTCAAATTAGCAACAGTTCTGCCATTCGTTACGCACAATTAATTGACATTGATGATTCTATTGAAGTTTTCTGTAATCGAGGAACAAGCGGAATTGACGGGAGCACTTCTACCGCAATTGGAGCTGCGCTAGGAAGCGAAAAACAGACTGTTTTTGTTACGGGAGACATTAGTTTTTTATACGACAGTAACGCTTTATGGAATTCGTACATTCCTAAAAATTTCAAAATTGTTTTGATTAATAATGGAGGAGGAGGAATTTTTAGAATTCTTCCAGGACATGAGGAAAAACCGGTTTTCAACACTTATTTCGAAACATCGCATCAACTAACAGCTGAACATTTGGCAAAAATGTACGGATTGAATTATTATACGGCACAAGACATTCCAACTTTAGAAAATAGAGTTCAATCATTATATAATTCTAATGATGCCCCATGTATTTTAGAAGTTTTTACGCCAACATTAGCCAATGATCTTATTCTAAAAAAGTATTTCAAATACTTAATTTAATTGAAAGAAAATATTTGTTAAAATAATTGTTTTAAAACTGCTTTACTCATAACTTTGGTGATTATTCACCAAATTAATTTTATAGTTATGAGCACAAGAGAAGATTTAATTAAAAAGTACACTGCCGATTTAAAAGAGAAATGCGGAATTACAGCTGATGCAGATTTATTAACTAAAGTTACAATTGCTTGCGGACCTTCAATTTATAATGACGATGCCTCTACGGTAGCTTCTTCGCAACAATCGGAGTTAGATACGGTAAAAAACAACTTTTTAATCAAGAAGTTAGGCTTAACAAATGGTCCAGATTTAGACAAAGGAATTGATGCTGTTATGGAAAAATATGGCAAATCTAACAAGCACAAATATAGAGCAGTAGTATACTATTTGCTTACGGTGCACTTTAAAAAAGAAAGCATTTTCAAATAATAAAATTCACTCAAAATCCCTTTATTGCGCTTATGCATAAAGGGATTTTCTAATTTATTAAGAATAAATGGCGTTTTGTTACAATTAATTTCTTTGTGCCACGCCAAACTTCGTACCTTTGCACCTTAAAAACTTAGCGGTTATACTGCTTAGAAAAATATTAAGATGCTAGAAATAGGAAAATACAATACTCTAACTATATTGCGTGATACCAAAGTTGGTTTGTTTTTAGGAGATCCTGAGAATGATCCTGATGGAATTCACGATGTTTTACTTCCAAACAAATACGTTCCAAAAGTATTTGAAATTGGCGAAGAATTAATCGTTTTTGTTTACTTAGATCACGAACAACGACCAGTTGCAACCACTTTGGTTCCGTATATTTTATTGAATGAATTTGCTCTTTTAAGAGTGAATTACATCAATAATGTGGGGGCTTTCATGGATTGGGGAATGGAAAAAGACATTTTGGTTCCGTTCAAAGAACAGGCACGTCCGATGGAAAAAGGAAAACGTTACTTGGTTTATTTGTACTTAGATAAACAAACAAATCGTTTAGTGGCTTCAAGTAAAACCAATCAGTTTTTGAGCAATGATAATCTGACTGTTGAAAAAGGAGAAGAAGTGGATTTAATTGTTTCTCATATTACCGACATGGGAATCAATGTTATCATAAACGAGCAGCACAAAGGACTTTTATATAAAGATGAAGTTTATGACGATGCCATAAGAACTGGCGACAGAATGCGCGGTTACATTAAAACCATTCGTCCTGACAATAAAATTGATGTAGCGCTTCAAGCTCAAGGTTTTGAAAGCATTGAGCCAAATGCCGAGAAAATTTTAAGTGAATTAAGAGCCAGCAGAGGCTTCCTTCGTTTAAACGATGATTCTCATCCTGAGGATATTAAAACCGTTTTGAAAATGAGTAAAAAGTCATTCAAAAAAGCGATTGGCTCTTTATACAAAGAAAAACTGATTGAAATAAAAGATGATGGAATTTATTTGGTTAAAGAATAAAAATCTAAAAATTCCAAATTTTAAATTCCAAATTCCAATTGATGCTAGTGTCTATTTTGGGATTTGGAATTTAAAAAATTGGAATTTATTTTGCTTCAGCAAAATTATTATAACACAAAAGGCTGCCCATTACGAGCAGCCTTTCGCTTTTTATTCAGTTTTAAAAAAAATTGTAATTAAAAAAAAACAGAAATAAAATAATTCGAATCCATCTCAGAACAATAGCTTTATAAATTTTAGAAATTATCCCATTGATGGTATGTCTTTTAAACAATTAATGCACCTATCTTAAAAGCAAAAAAATAATTTCACGGCTCATCCATTGGTTTATAAATAACTTTTAGAAAGTGTGAATTAGTACTTTTTCCTCTTTTTCGTTATCATTCCTATACTAATTATATAACAATTCTAACATTTAACCTTAGGTGTTACTTTTTTCTTTTTGAAGTTTCGACAAACACATAAATCATTTGCTCTTTTAATTGAGGTTTGTTACTTAAAACCCTAAAAAAATGAGCGACAAATTTTTTAAATTTTCTCAAAAAAATCATTTTTTAGGTTAATAAATCAGTGAAAGAAAATCAATCTGAAATCTTTGAAATGTTTTGTATCTCATTGATTTCTAGGGTGTAAAATTAAATATTATTTTTCTAAACTAATGTTAAAAAATGTTATTTTTTGTAAGTAAATACCAATTGTTAACATTGCAGGCCAAATTAGTAAAGACTTAAGGCAGATTAAGTAGGTAAAGTAGTAAAAATGCTTTATTTTTACCGTATAATTATTTTAAACAAAAAAAATCAAAATGGATTGGATTACAGCCAGAGAATTTGAAGATATAACTTATAAAAAATGCAATGGAGTAGCGAGAATAGCTTTTAATAGACCAAATGTTAGAAATGCATTCCGTCCTAAAACTACTTCAGAATTATACCAAGCTTTTTACGATGCACAAGAAGACACTTCAATTGGAGTGGTTTTACTTTCTGCTGAAGGTCCTTCTACAAAAGACGGGGTTTATTCTTTCTGCAGCGGTGGAGATCAAAATGCACGCGGACATCAAGGATATGTTGGTGACGACGGACAGCACCGTTTGAATATTTTAGAAGTGCAGCGTTTAATTCGTTTTATGCCTAAAGTGGTTATTGCGGTTGTTCCAGGCTGGGCTGTAGGTGGCGGACATAGTTTGCACGTAGTTTGCGATATGACGCTTGCCAGTAAAGAACACGCTATTTTTAAACAAACAGATGCAGACGTAACAAGCTTTGACGGTGGTTACGGTTCGGCATATTTGGCTAAAATGGTAGGACAGAAAAAAGCACGTGAAATCTTCTTTTTAGGTAGAAATTATTCTGCACAAGAAGCTTTTGAAATGGGAATGGTAAATGCTGTAATTCCTCACGACGAATTAGAAGCAACTGCTTACGAGTGGGCTCAGGAAATTCTTCAAAAATCGCCAACCTCTATAAAAATGTTAAAATTTGCCATGAACTTAACAGACGACGGAATGGTCGGACAGCAAGTTTTTGCAGGAGAAGCAACTCGTTTAGCTTATATGACAGAAGAAGCAAAAGAAGGAAGAAATGCTTTCTTAGAAAAAAGAAAACCAAACTTCGGTGAAAATAAGTGGCTTCCTTAAATATTTTAGAGTTCAGATTTAAGATTTTAGATTTTCCGAATCTAATCTTTAATCAGAAGAATCTAAAATTTAAATTCTAAAATCTAAAATAATAAACAAGAATGAAACATTGGATTGAAGCCGCAAGACTGCGCACCTTACCTTTATCAGTTTCCGGAATTATAGTTGGAAGTATTTATGCTTTGTCAAATCCAACAGAAACCATCAATACGCCGACTGAAGTATTCAGCTGGAAGGTTTTTGGTTTTGCCTTATTGACAACATTAGGATTACAGGTTTTATCCAATTTTGCAAACGATTATGGCGATGGAGTAAAAGGTACTGATAATGCAGATCGAGTGGGGCCGCAGCGCGCTATTCAAAGTGGGGTTATTACACCACAAGCAATGAAAAAAGCGATCATTATTACTTCACTATTGACTTTATTGTCTGCCATTATATTAATTTATTTTGCCTTCGGAAAAGACAATTTCGGGTATTCTATTTTTTTCTTATTGCTAGGAATTGCAGCTATTGTTTCAGCAATTCGTTACACCGTTGGTAATTCTGCTTACGGATATAGAGGCTTTGGAGATTTATTCGTCTTCGTTTTCTTCGGATTAGTAAGTACATTGGGCGTTAACTTTTTATATGCAAAAGAAGTTGATCCGCTTTTAATTCTTCCGGCGGTAGCGATCGGATTATTGAGCGTTGGGGTTTTAAACCTAAACAATATGCGTGATCAGGAATCGGATAGAAAATCTGGAAAAAATACAATTGTAGTACAGATTGGAGCTCAAAAAGCTAAAAATTATCACTTTTTCCTAATTATTACAGCAATGATTTCGGTAGTAGTATTTGCTATTTTAAGCGATTACAACTTTGACCAATACTTGTTTTTATTGGCTTATATTCCATTGACAAAACATCTAATCACAGTTTACAAAAATCAAAATCCTAAATTATTAGATCCAGAATTGAAAAAACTGGCATTAAGCACATTCTTGCTTTCTATATTGCTTACAGTATGTATGATTTCGCTAATTTCAGACATTATTGTAAACCTCTTTTTAGGAGGAAGATAAAAACAAACGTTTAACATAAAAGTTGACAAAATGAAAATTACATATTACGGACATGCTTCATTAGCTATTGAAGTAGGAGGAAAAAATATTATTGTAGATCCATTTATTACAGGAAATCCGCTAGCTGCAGCAATCAGCCTTGAAACATTAAAAGCAGATTACATTTTATTAACGCATGCGCACGGTGACCACGTTTTGGATGTTGAAGCGATTGCTAAAAATACAAATGCAGTTATTGTTTCTAATGCTGAAATTGCGAGTTATTACGCAAAAAAGGGATTCAATTCTCACCCGATGAATCATGGCGGAAGCTGGAAATTTGATTTCGGAAATGTAAAATATGTAAACGCAATTCACTCAAGCAGTTTTCCTGATGGTTTATACGGAGGGAATCCTGGAGGTTTTGTTATTGAGGGCGAGCATAAAAACATCTACATTGCCGGAGATACAGCATTGACGTTTGATATGAAACTAATTCCGCTTCGTACAAAGTTAGATTTAGTAATTCTTCCAATCGGAAACAACTTTACAATGGATGTTGAAGATGCTATTATTGCCTCTGATTTTGTAGAATGCGATAAAGTGTTAGGATATCATTACGATACTTTCGGTTATATCGAGATTAATCACGAAGATGCAATCCGTAAATTTTTTGATAAAGGAAAAGATTTAATGCTTTTACCAATCGGAGAATCTATAGAACTATAATATTTATTCTAAGATAAGTCTAAATTGTCCTCCTGAGCGGAGTCGCAGGACTATACTCCCGATTTAGAAAACAAGGCTTTTTAGCCGTAGTTTTTGTTAATCGGGAGATACCGCCTCTATCGGGGCTAGGGCACTCGATTTCATAAGAAAGTTATTTGGCATAATCTATGTTAATTGAATTTTGAGTTTTAAAAGTAAAAATCATTTTAATCTGTAAGATCCGTGGCACTTAAAGCATCATCACGAAATGTAACTTTCAAAATAATTTTATCCTTACTTATAACAGTTTCCTTTAATGCCTTTGCTCAAAAAGAAGGCTATTGGGACAAAGAGCGAGCAACAACCAAGGAAATTATGGTTCCTGCACGCGATAGAATTTCTATACCAACAGAAGATTTACCCGTTGGAACTACAGAAATTGTATACAGAATCACACTTTTAGACAAAAATCAAGAAATGGCCAATAGTCTGGTTTCTTTATTAAAAGCAATTCCAGACCCGACGGGGGTAAGCCAAGGTTCTGCAGGAGCTGTTTTCCTGATGTCTAAAATCTCTGGTGATGATGAATGTACGTATTCGATTTTTACCTCTAATGAAAATGCCAAAAAATACGTTGCAGATGGTAAAATTGACAAAGCGTGTTATTCTCAGGCAGAACCAGTCAGTAAAGATGCTAAACGTTTGTCTGTCAATAAATCTTCTTGTTTAAAAGAAAATATCAATACTATTTGGTTTGGTTTTGAAAGTAAAAATTGGTTGTTGAGTCAAAAAGTAGTTTTGGAAGTCGTGCCTTGGGTAGATACAAAATTAAACCGAGGATGGAACCAAGATAATAAAAACGAAATTATCAGTCTTTGCAAAACTTCTACAATGGCACAAAAAATGGCCAATTCAGATGATTTCTGCGTTTGTATTTTGAATAAAATCATGAAACAATATCGCTATGATGAATTTCAAAAATTATTGGCTGTAGAAAAAACAAAAGTGTATAAAGACTTCGGAAACAGTTGCTACAAAGACGCAGATATTTCTAAAAATGTATTTAACGATTTAAGAACACAAGCCGCATCTTTAATTAAAACTCAAAAATACAACGAAGCAATTCCGAAATTGAATACGATTGTAAACGAAGGTAAAGCAACAGCCATAGATTACAGTTCGTTAGGATATTGCTACATACTGACCAAACAATATGCAAAAGCCTTAAAAGTGCTTCAAGAAGGCGAAAAAATAGATGATACAGAATTATTAGTAAAATTAAATCTAGCTCATACATATTTGGTAAGTAACAATTATAGCGCAGCCAAAGCCATCTATAAAAAATACCAAAGCCAAAATGTAACAGACAGTTTAAGCTGGATTGCTAAAACAAAACTTGACTTTCAGGCTTTTGAAAAAGCAGGTTTGCCATCAAATGATTTTGAAAAAATCTTAAAATTATATAATTAAGTTTCTTAGATAAGAGTGCTGGGTAACGATCTTTTTTAGCTTAGCATCTCAGCACCTTAGTATCTCAGTAGCTTAGCATCTTAGCACCTTTAAAAAAATGATCGCATCTTATCAAAAATATTTGCTAGAATTCAAACGCCCTTCTGGAACTTCTAGAGGAGTTATGACCGAAAAAGAAACCTGGTTTATAATTCTCGAAGAAAATGGAAAAAAAGGAATAGGCGAGTGCGGAATATTGCGTGGCTTAAGCGCGGACGATCGTCCAGATTATGAAGAAAAACTAAAATGGGCTTGCGATAATATTCATTTAGGAGAAACAGCACTTTGGAATGCCTTATTAGAATTTCCTTCCATACAATTCGGAATCGAAATGGCTTTTTTGTCTCTTAAAAGTGAGAATCCGTATATATTATTTCCGTCTGATTTTACCCGAAATTCAAGTTCAATTGCCATTAATGGTTTAGTTTGGATGGGAGAAGCAACTTTTATGAAGGAGCAAATAGAAGAGAAAATAGCTGATGGTTTTAACTGCATCAAACTTAAAATTGGAGCTATTGATTTTGCTAAAGAATTAGAACTGTTGCAATTTATAAGAAGCCATTTTTCAGCAGATGAAATAGAAATCAGAGTCGATGCGAATGGTGCTTTTTCTTCAACAGAAGCTTTAGATAAATTAAATCAATTAAAACAATTCCAGCTTCATAGTATAGAACAGCCAATAAAAAAAGGTCAAGTGGCTGAAATGGCTGAATTATGCAGACAAACTCCATTTCCGATTGCTTTAGATGAAGAACTTATTGGAGTATTTTCGTTAGAAGAAAAAGAACAACTGTTGCAAGACATTAAACCGCAATACATCATACTAAAACCAAGTTTTATCGGTGGTTTCCGCGGTACGCAAGAATGGATCACATTAGCAGAAAAATATAATATTGGCTGGTGGATCACTTCGGCATTAGAAAGCAATATAGGCCTGAATGCTATTTCACAGTGGACATTTACCTTAAATTCAGATATGCCACAAGGTTTAGGAACAGGAGCATTATATACAAATAATATAGATTGTCCTCTTGAAGTAAAAAAAGGCCAGCTTTGGTACAATGCTTCAAAAGATTGGAAATCTTTCTTTTGAAAGTGACAAAGAAACAAAGTGACAGAGAAACAAAGTGGCAAAGAAACAAAGTGGCAAAGAAACAAAGATCTAGAATATAAAACTCTGTACCTTGGTCACTTTGCCACTTTCTATCAGTCTTAGAAACTTAGTATCTCAGGAGCTTAGAAGCTAAAGAGGTTGAAGAAACAAAAATCTAGAATATAAAAACTCTGCACCTTTGTCACTTTGCCACTTTGTATCTCTTAGCAACTTAGAAGCTTAAAAAAAATCACTCTTTCCCTCCTAAAAGACTTTCTTGCCAATCTTTTAATTCTTTCCATTTTCCTTGATAAGCCATTGATGCTTGTCTAGCCCAAGTACTTGGATTATGGATCGCATAATTTTCACCTCCAGCATCTAAAATAGATTGCAATTTTTCTGTAGAAGCCTCGGAAAGCTCATACCATGTTTTAATTCCAGCTTCATTAAACAAAGCTTCTATTTTTGGTCCGATTCCTTCTACTATTTTTAAATCATTTTCTTTTATTTTTCTTCCTAGCGCACTTGTAGCCAATTCACTGTCAAAAAGAAAAACAGGAGCGGCTGTAGATGCAAAAGATTGAGCTGATGCATTAACTTTTGCAGCAAGATCTGCTTCTAAAGTAGCAATTCTAGCATTTAAGTTTTTAGTGTTAGCTCTGCAGGCATCCAAATCTGCTTGAAGTGAAGCTGTTAGTGAATCATCATTTTTTGAGTTCATTTTCCCTAGTAAGTAGCCTAAAATTCCACAGATTAGCCCACTAGTATTGGTATTAAAATACAAGGTATATTCATGATTATATGTTTTGAAATTAATTATTTAATTGTAATGACAGTTCTTCTGTTGGAAGCTTTACCTTCCTCAGTTTGATTATCTCCAATAGGTTCATCTGGACCTTTAGACATGGTCTCAATTCTTTCTGCACTAATTCCGTTTTTAGAGAGATAATTTTTAGAAAACTCAGCTCTTTTTTGCGCCAAAACGATATTAGAATCCCGATTTCCAACATTATCTGAATGCCCCACAGCCACAACAGTGGCATCTTTTACATGCTCCGCATATTTAGCAATATCAGCAACTTTCTTTTTATCGGCGTCGCTTAATGTTTGGCGTGACTGATTAGTATTAAAGTGCAGAATTAACGGATCGGCATTTATTTTCTCTTTTAGCAAGCTCCATTCATCAGTTGTCGTCGAAGTGGAATCTATGGTTTCGAAGGCATAATCTGCTGGCCCGATTAGTGTATCGGCACTCATTTTCCACTTATCTATTATTTCGCCTTTTGTCGTAAATTGATTTTCAGCCAAGCCATTCGATACAAAATAATTCTTAACGTCATTTGCCCTAGCAAGACCTAGATTTTCAAAAGAAGTAGAATTGGTTTCGTCAGATGTTGCATAACCAGTTATGGTTATTTTCTGTTTCGGATTCGACGCTAAAAAGGCTTTTAGCTTTTCGATTCCAGTTGTTAAAGAATCACTTACAGGCACTATAAGTTTAGCGCTGTTTTTAAGGAATTTTAAATTATCGCTGGTACGATATTCAATACCTTGACCATTTAATACAAACGGAACATCAGGCTCTTCGACAGTAGTAGAAACTGTTTTTGGAGTATCATCCGTTACTGTTTTTTCGCAGCAGTTGCAGCAGAATTTTTGGTACAAAAAGGTGCCTAAAATAATGGTTATTGCAATGCCTAATAGATAGAGTGTTTTTTTAGACATAATTTAGGTTTTAATTCCATCAAATTTAGCAAAAAAAGAAAAGCTAATTATTTAATAATCAGATCATTGAAAATTTATTATTTTCATAGCTTTTTTAAAAGTAAGATTAGGATTACTTTTTAAATTAACACTTTAGCTAGCAAATAGATTTAAATTATGATAAACTTTTAAATCGCTAAATTGACTAACTTGCAGTAAATTTGAAATAAAGAAAGAAAAATGGTCGAAATTGAAAGAAAATTTTTGGTAAAATCAGAAGAATTCAAGAATCTGGCTTTTACTCAAAACAAGATCGCTCAAGGATATTTGAGTTCTGCACCTGAGCGTACGGTTAGAGTCAGAATCAAAGGGCATAAAGGCTATTTAACTATAAAAGGAATAAGCCATAGCGGCGGTATGTCCCGTTTTGAATGGGAAAATGAAATTCCGCTTGATGAAGCGCAAGAACTTTTAAAATTATGCGAAAAAGGCAAAATTGAAAAAACGCGTTACGAAGTGAAATCTGGAAATCATGTAATTGAAGTTGATGAATTTTACGGCGAAAACGAAGGTTTGGTAATGGCTGAAATAGAATTAAATTCTGAAGATGAAGTCTTTGAAAAACCGGATTGGCTTGGCGAAGAAGTAACGAACGATGAAAGATATTACAATGCTTATTTAAGCAAAAATCCTTATAAAGACTGGCAAAAATAAAATGACAGAATCTAAATATGACCTTATTATTGTAGGTGGCGGGCCAATTGGTCTTGCTTGTGCAATAGAAGCCGAAAAGAAAAAATTAAACTATTTGATTATAGAAAAAGGAGCGATCGTTAATAGTATTTTTAACTATCCATTATATATGACCTTTTTCTCGACTGCAGAAAGATTAGAAATAGGCGAAATTCCGTTTAACTGTTTGGCGCCAAAACCTGGACGTCAGGAAGCTTTGGAATATTATCGAAATATTCACCGTTATTTTAAATTCAATATTAATCTGTTTGAAAAAGTTCTTGATGTTCAGAAGAATAATGGAATTTTCAAAATCAAAACTGATAAACAAAATTACCAATCTAAGAATGTTGTTATTGCTACCGGCTTTTATGATATTCCGATTGAAATGAATGTTTTAGGCGAAAATCTTCCAAAAGTTCGCCATTATTACAAAGAAGCACACGAGTATGCTTTTAGAAAAGTTTTGGTTGTGGGAGCTAATAATTCTTCTGTAGATGCAGCTTTAGAATGTTGGAGAAAAGGAGCAGAGGTGACAATGGTGATTCGCAAGAACGAAATTAACAGCCGTGTAAAATATTGGGTAAAACCAGATATCGAAAATAGAATTGCTGAAGGAAGCATTAAAGCTTATTTTGAGTCGAATATTACTGAAATTCGGGAAAATGAAGTAGAAATTCAGACGCCAAACGGTAAAATTACAATTGAAAATGATTTTGTTTTAGCTTTGACTGGCTATAAACCAGATTTAAATTTTCTTCAAAATATTGGAATACAGCTTTCTGAAGATGAATTAAAAATTCCTGTCTATAATCCGGAAACTATGGAAACCAATGTTGAAGGTTTATTTCTTGCCGGTGTAGTTTGCGGCGGAATGCAGACGCATAAATGGTTTATCGAAAACTCGAGAATCCATGCTACTATGATAGTAGATCATATTACGGCTAAATAGTTTATTTGCTACGAATTATGGCAATCTATATGTTTTTTATAGCCAAAAATTACACAAATTTCCGCTAATTTTTTAAAGATCGCTAAAATAAATTTGTGCTAATTTGTGTAATTTGTGGCAAAAAAAATTAAGAAGTATGATACTGCCGCGCACTATTTAATTAGTGTAATTCGTGTAATTCGTGGCAAGCAAAAAGCATTAAGAACTGCAAGACAGCATAGAACAGCCGACTTTTGTTCTTGCCCAATCTGGACGTTTTGCAAACCATTTTTGAGAGTCAGGCTGCTCGTCGTATGGATTTTTTAAAAGTTGAAATAATTCATCTACTAAAGTATAATCTTCTTTATCTGCGGCATCTATAGCTAATTGCGCCATATAATTTCGCAACACATATTTTGGGTTTATTTTATTCATTTTTTCCGAACGCTCTTCATCAGATAACGATTCGGCATTTAATCTTTTCAAATAAACTGTGAACCACTTTTGCCAAGCTTCCAGAATATTTTCTTTTATTTCTTCTGGAATATAAAATGCATTTTCTATTTTTTCGAAGGCTTGTTCTACAGAATCTTCTTTTTTTATCAGACTTAAATTTCTAAAAAATATAGTCATATCAGTTTCCGACAACTTCAAAATTTCTTCTAAACCCTTAATGATTTTATCGTCAGCTTCACTTGAAGTGAATATTCCTAATTTACTTAAAAACATTATTTTATAATCAGATTCAAATTCTGTAATAAATGAATCTAGGATTTTTTCCAAAGGTGCAGCTTCATTAATCAGCGGATAAAGTGCATTCGCTAATTGGAACAAATTCCATTGCGCCACTTGAGGCTGATTTCCGAAACGATATCTTCTGTTTTGGCTGTCAGTTGTATTGGGCGTCCAATCTGGATCATAGTTTTCCAGCCAACCGTACGGGCCATAATCAATCGTGATTCCATGAATCGACATATTATCGGTATTCATTACGCCATGAACAAATCCGACGCGTTGCCAGTGCAGAATCATTTCGCGAGTTGTATCGGCAACTTTTTGAAAGAATTGTAAATATTGTTCTTTTGGCTCGCCTTTTATTTCAGGAAAATAATGCTGGATGGTAAATTCTACAAACTGTTTCAGGTTTTTCAGCTCATTTCTAGCCGTTAACATTTCATAACTTCCAAAACGAATAAACGAAGGGGCAACACGACAGACCACGGCTCCCTTTTCATAAGCGGGATTTCCGTTATACAAAATATCTCTTAAAACTTGATCTCCAGAAAGAGCAAGCGAAAGTGATCGGGTAGTGGGAACTCCAAGATAATGCATGGCTTCTGCGCACAAATATTCTCGTATAGATGAACGTAAAACAGCCAAACCGTCTGCAGTTCTAGAGTATGGAGTTTTACCAGCTCCTTTTAATTGCAGTGTGTAAAACTGTCCATTATTTTCAACTTCCGTTAAATTAATGGCACGTCCGTCTCCCAATTGTCCCGCCCAGTTTCCAAATTGATGTCCCGCATAACACATGGCGTACGGCTGTGTCTCTGGGAGAATTTCTTTTCCAGAAACAACATTCAAAAATTCTTCTGATTGAATTTCCTCTTTAGAAACCCCAACCAATTCAGCAACTTCTTCAGAGGCATGAATTAATTTCGGATTAGATGGCTTTGTTGGATTTACATACGAAAACAGCGTATTCTTAACCTGACGAACTTCGTTTGTCAAGTCTGGATCTGCTGGTAATTCGGCAGTAAAACGATTTTTTATTTTTAGATTTTTCATTTTTTTTAGTTTTTTAGCTGCTAGTCCTTAGTCCTTAGATTTTAGTTCATCATTTGCTAGATTTTCTTGGTGCTTGCTCAGCTATTTTTTCGCAAAAGATGAAAAAACTAAGCACTAAGGACTATGAACTAAGGACTATTTCACCAATTTATCGGCATACATTTTTTTTAGTTTTTGAATTTTCGGATCGATTACAAGTTGGCAATATTGTGCGTCTTTATTTTCATTATAATAATTTTGATGGTCTTCTTCGGCTTTGTAAAAAACTTCAAAAGGTTTTAATTCCGTTACAATTGGATCTGGATAGGCAGGCGCGACTTCTTCAAATACTTTTTCTGCTATTTCTTTTTGTTCCTCATCATGATAGAGAACAATAGAACGATATTGTGTTCCGCTGTCAGCGCCTTGACGGTTTAAAGTTGTCGGATCATGACTTGTCATAAAGATAAGAATTAAGTCATGATATGAAATTATGTCAGGGTTAAAAGCTACTTGAATCACTTCGGCATGTCCTGTTCTTCCTGTGCGCACTTCGCGATATGGTGGATTCTTTATAAATCCGCCAGCAAATCCCGATTGTATTGATTCTACACCTTTTAAACGCTGAATTACCGCTTCTATACACCAAAAACATCCGCCACCAAAGGTAGCTATTGATATGTTCTTCATAAATTATGCTTTCTTTTACTTTACAATGCCTATTAATTCGATAGGATATTATGATAATTTATTAAAAAAAAAGTTCTTTTAACTAAAAATACCAAACAGTATTCTAGTGTTTGAAGTTTAGTATTGATAAATTCGCAATTTTATAAAAAAGACTATATATTTGCAGTCAAACACAAGGCACAACTAATGGATAGCAAAAATAGTACCATGACACTGGAAACTTATTTTCAGGAATTTAGAAAGAATATTGTCGGTATAAACCAAGAATTTACTTCGCCGTATGGCAGAAAATCAATAATTTACACAGACTGGACTGCCAGCGGAAGATTGTATCGTCCGATTGAGGAAAAGCTGCTAAATGAGTTTGGTCCTTTTGTCGCCAATACGCATACTGAAACGACTGTATCTGGTACGGCTATGACAAAAGCATACCATCATGCAAGACATATTATCAAGCGTCATGTAAATGCAAATAACGATGATGTTTTGATTACTGATGGAACTGGAATGACGGGAGTTATTAATAAATTCCAACGTATTTTGGGATTAAAAGTTCCAGAAAACTTAAAGAGCTTTACGAATGTTCCTGCTGAGAAAAAACCAATTGTTTTTATTTCTCACATGGAGCACCATTCTAATCAGACTTCTTGGTTGGAGACGATTGCAGATGTGGAGATTATTCCGTCTTGCGAGAAAGGGCTTTTTAATTTAGAAAATCTTGAAGTTTTATTAGAAAAATATAAAGATCGAACGATAAAAATTGCTTCTATTACAGGGTGTTCAAATGTTACTGGTTTGAGAATTCCATTTCATGAAGCTGCAAAATTGATGCATCAGTACAATGGTGTTTGTTTTGTAGATTTTGCGTGTTCAGGACCTTATGTAGAAATTGACATGCACCCAGCAGATCCAGAAGCATATTTGGATGCTATTTTTATGTCTCCACATAAATTTTTAGGCGGGCCTGGAACTTCTGGCGTTTTGATTTTTAATAAAAAATTATACAATAATATGATTCCGGATTGTCCGGGCGGAGGAACGGTAAGCTGGACAAATCCGTGGGGCGAGCATAAATATATTGATAATATTGAGGATCGTGAAGATGGAGGAACTCCTGGTTTTCTTCAGGTTATTAAAACGGCCTTGGCTATTGAACTGAAAGAGGAAATGGGGATTGAAAACATCATGGAACGTGAGCATGAAATTGTTGATTATGTGTTTTCTGAATTGGAGCCTGTTGAAAATATAAAAATCTTAGCAGGACAGCATAAAGAGCGTCTTGGTGTGGTTTCGTTTTTTATTGATGATCTTCATTTTAACCTTGGTGTTAAAATTTTAAATGATCGTTTTGGAATCCAAACTAGGGGCGGATGCAGTTGCGCGGGTACTTACGGTCATTATTTATTGCACGTAGATCAGGAAACTTCTAATAAATTGGTTAACGAAATTACGATTGGCGATTTAATCAAAAAACCGGGATGGATTAGAATGTCGATTCACCCAACTACTACGGATGAAGAAATTGCTTTTGTTTGTAAGAGCATAAAAGAATTGGCAGCGAACCATAAAACGTGGGCATTGGATTATTCTTATGACAAAATGCAGAATGAGTTTATTCATAAAGATGCGACTTCGTTTGAGGATGAATTGGTAGAAGGGTGGTTTAAGTCTTAATATTCTTTTTAACGCAAAGCACGCTAAGGAATTTTATAAAGCTTGTGTTTGTTTTTGTGTTGAAAATAAGTTCGCAAAGCTGGGATAGCTAAACCCTACAGGTTTTTAAAGCCTGTAGGGTTTATTTTTTATATTTTTTGTCTGGCTAACGCAATTGCCAATTGGAACGCCCTTCGACTTCGCTCAGGGTGACATAGCTTTGATTGATATTTTTTTCTTAAATTTTATTAATTAACGTAGAACTTTGACTTTTTTTAACGCAAAGAACGCTAAGGAATTTTATAAAGCTTGTGTTTGTTTTTGGGTTGAATAAGTTCGCAAAGCTGGATTGGTTAAACCCTACAAGTTTTTAAAGCCTGTAGGGTTTATTTTTTATATTTTTTGTCTGGCTAACGCAATTGCCAATTGGAACGCCCTTCGACTTCGCTCAGGGTGACATAGCTTTGATCGATATTTTTTTCTTAAATTTTATTAATTAACGTAGAACTGTGACTTTTTTTTAACGCAAAGGACGCTAAGGAATTTTATGAAGCTTGTGTTTGTTTTTGTGTTGAATAAGTTCGCAAAGCTGGATTGGTTAAACCCGGCTGGTTTAATGTTGACGCCTTTTGTCTGGCTGAGCGGAGTCGAAGCCTACGTGTCAATTGGAATGCCCTTCGACTTCGCTCAGGGTGACATAAAACTTATATTTTTAAGATCTGTAACTTTTTTTAACGCAAAGAGCGCTAAGGAATTTTATAAAGCTTGTGTTTGTTTTTGTGTTGAATAAGTTCGCAAAGCTGAAACAGTTAAACCCGACAGGTTTTTGAAACCTGTCGGGTTTTGTCGTTTAATAGATATGTTTTTTTTTATTTATGTTTCTTTTGAAAAATATACTTGTGGTATAGCCCCGATAGGAGCGGTATCCTTTTATGCTGGGGTTCAGCATAAAAGATATAGCGGATAGCGGGACTGATGTTCTTGAAATAACGAAAATTTCTGCTGCTAAAAAATTACATAATTAATCGAACTCCGCCAAGATCGGAAACGCGATAGGAAAATCTATTTCCTGGAGAGCCGATAAACATAAAGTTTTTAGGGATTTTCCATTTTTGAGAGAGTTCATCGATAATTTCTGGGCCGAAAACGCCTTCGACTTCAATGTATTCTATATCGAGCTTGTCGTAGGCGCGATCTAAAACTTCTAAATCTTTTTTTAGCGCTTCGTTGTCTATAGGATCTTTTTTGACATAAACAATTTTCAATTTCTTGGTTGTTTCATTGGCTTCAACATACTGCAAAACTTTGTTCAAAATGGTAATGTCGTCTCCTTTGGTAAAGAAAACAAACTCCTGAGAATTAATTTTCGAACTTAAACTTTCAAGATAGCGATTACTCAGCACCACCATTTTTCGCAGTGGCTGGTAAAAATATTCTAAAGCTTCAATTAATAATCGTATTAAAGCGACACGATTGAGCATAATGCCAACAAATAGTAGGGCTGGAATCATATACTGCAAAAAGGTGTAAAACGAATTGATATTCAATATCATATTTCCGAAAAACGCTGCAATTACAAAAGCTACGGCTGCAACAACTGCAATGCCTCTTGCGCGTTCAGGTCTTGGAAGTTTTTTGCGTTTGTATTTTAAAAGCAGATTTCCAATTCCGAACAGCGCCATTACTGCTAGGAAAGAAAAAGTATAAACTCCTGCCAACGATTCTAAATGTCCATTGGTAGCGAAAAGTACAGAAAGACAAAGTATTAAGAAGCTTATAACGATTCTATAATGCGAACCTCTTTTATTTTGTTTCAGAAAATAATTCGGCAAAATTCTATCTAATGTCATTCGGTTTAAAAGTCCTGAAACACCGACAAAGGAGGTTAAAACTGCTCCACAAAGTACCATAACGGCATCTATAGAGATAAGCCAGGCGAGCCATGAGCCGCCAGTCGTTTCTCCTAAGTGTGCTAGAAGCGATTCTTTGTTTGCGCCAACTTCTGTTAACGGAATTACACTAATTAACAAGATAGCAATAACGGGATTAAAGAAGCTTACAATTCCCCACATGTTGCGAAGTGTTTTAGGAAAAACACCATGTTCTTGTTCTTCGACAAAATTGGCGGAGCTTTCAAAACCTGATATTCCTAACATGGCTGCAGAAAAACCAAGAAAAAGTGCTGTTCTGATGCTTCCTGAAGCTATTGGAGTCTGCCAATTAATATGAAAAGTTTCTAATCCGCTATTTAAAACGAACCAAGCTGATGCTAAAACGAGCAATGTCAAAGTTCCAATATGGGTCAAAAAGATAACCACTGCTACAAATGCAGATTCTCCAATTCCTAAAATCGCCAAACCTGTAAACAAAACTAAAACAATGACTGTAGCAATGGTCACATTCAAACCTTCGAAAATTCCGTGCAGATAATGCATACCTTCGGAGGCAGAAATTACAGCGGTTGCCATATAGGATAGTACTGTAAGGGTCGCTGCCAGAGATGCCAGACGTTTTGTAGAAGTATTCAGCAAAACATTGTAAGCGCCTCCATTTAAAGGAATTGCTCCAACGACTTCTGCATAAATTTTTCTGAAGAGAAATAATACAACGGCGACAATTAAAAGGGAAATCCAGGCGTATTGTCCTGCGTATAAAATGGTTAAAGCCGAAACATACAGGCAGGAAGAACTAATATCGTTTCCGCAGATCGCGGTTGCCTGTAATTGATTTAATTTTTTGTGTACGATTTCTTTCATAAGCATTTAGAATTAATACTTTTAATACTGAAGCAACAAAATAATTATAATCGGTAAGAAGGCAGATATTGAATTTAAGTCTAAGATATACTTTGCGTATATCCAGATTTATTTGGCATTCTGAAATTGTTTAAGCGCTAATAGCGCTTGTGTCTGTACTTTTTTCTGAAAAAATCCTGTCCAGCCTAACAAATAACCAGTAAGTCCAAAGGCTTGTTTGGACCATTTCCAAACATCGAAATTGTCGGTGTGTTTGATAATTAGTCCGTCTTGAAAGATAAATTCCGCCGAAATTTTATTGACAACTTTTCTATTTGTCTTGCTAAAATTATAAGTGGCAGTCCACTTTGCGCTACCGGTAGAAGCATCGGCTTTTACATCTGAGAATTCAATTTTTAAATTGCCTTTGCTTTTTAAAAGAAGCATTTCCCACATTTTAGAAACCTGTTCTTCTTTTAATAAACCAAAAGCTGGATCAATAAAATGAACTTTCGGATGATAGCACTCGCTCATTGTTTTGGCGTCTGCATTCGCGAAAGCGGTATAGAATTTTGTAATCAAGGTTTCATTTGCATTCATAAAAAAATATTTATGTTAAATATAAGATTTATTATATTAAATAATCATTATAAAACACTAATTTCTTTAGCGGTGTCAAATGTTTTTTTTGATTTGTCAAATGCTGTTGAGAAATATTTGACTTTACTGTAAGCTGTAAAATGCCCAGTAAGATTTCCTGATATATCTGGCCCGCCAGCAATAATAAATCTTACGGCATAAATGTCACTCTTTTTAAGTTTGAGCCATTCTGCTGGTGTAAAATAGTAGTAAGCAGTTGTTTTACCGTCTGCAGATTCTTTTACATTTTTGTCTGTGCAGGCAATAACATCGGCATTTGTCAAATCGACGTAAACACCGCCAGCAATTTTTGCTTTGTCGCTTGCAGTAGAAATGGTTAATTTTAAAATACCACCTTTTTCTGTTTTCGCTATTTGAACATTAATTTCCCCAGAGTAAGCATATTTATCACAGATGAAAGTATATTCTTGTGTCGCAGGATATGGTGCAGATCCCTTTACGCTAATAGTTTGCTGTGCTGAAGCAAATGTTGAAACAAATAATAAAAGAAAAAGTGGTAGTTTAAAATTCATAGGTATCTTAATTTATTGATCGGCTAATTTGGCATCAAATTTTTCATCCCAATCCATAGATTTTATGGCCGAAATGAGATTGTCTTCATTTACAAAAATACGCAATTCTTTATTGGCTACTTTTTTGGTATACAATGCGTGATAGCGGTAAATGACTTCTTGTTTGGTTTTGTAAACTCCGTCTAATTTTAAATCTATAAAACTTCCATAATACTGTCTAAATCTTTGGCAGGTCTTGGTTAAACGCTCTTCTGTAGTGTTTTCCATAACCGATTTAGTAACTTCCGTTTCGTTAAAAGGTTTAAATTTTGAAGTGTTACAAGTTTCGAGAACTCTCTTTCCTAAATCATACGCTTTTCGCTGCTGATTTGCATCTATTTCTGCTCCAGAAACTTTTTTAATTTTTAAATCTTCTGTATCTCTGCTTACTGTTTTCGATTTACATCCAATTAATAACAACAAACATATAATCAATCCTGCTTTCTTCATAACTATTTAAGTAATTTTTAATAATAAGTTTGGATCGGGACAATTTTCGATATAAAAGTTTAGGTCTTTTGTATTGCAGACACCTGGATAATCTCCCCAGTAATCACCAATATTATGGATAATCTGAAAATGGACGTGAGGTGCGTAATCGCCATTTACTGAGGCATTTCCGAGAGTCGCAATTTTTTCGCCTTTCTTAAAATGGTCTCCGATCGTTAAGTTTTCTATACTTTCTAACGACAAATGTCCGTATAAAGTATAAAATTTTTCATTTTCTACTTTGTGTTCCAATATAATTGTCGGGCCATAATCGCCCAAACCAATATTGTTTTTAAAACTATGAACTGTTCCGTCAAGTGCGGCAAGCACAGCAGTTCCGGCTTCTGCCCATAAATCTAAACCAATGTGAATATTGCGTTCTGGTTTTGAAGCATCCAAAAAAATCGGGCTTCTTTGATATAAAAATCGGCCTTCAATATAACCGCCAAAGGCCACTTTAGCGTTTTTTTCTTTAAGAAAATTCGAAATGTACTTTTCAAAATCTTCTGAAGTATCCAATTTCTGATTGGCTAATTCTTGATTTGAAACCGATAAATTTAACGGCGTATATTCAGAAATAGTAATTGAGGAGTCAATAACTTTAGCAGGTGGTAAGGCATTTAAGATGGAGGCAAGGGGTTTCATAAAATTAAGCAACTTTATTAATAATTATTAATTCATTATGTAGTTCAATTCGGGGAAGCATTTTTGTTTGGAATAATTTCGGATTCACTTCTGCAACATATTTTCTATTTCGAACATTATGCGCTTCGTCTAGGATCATAGTATTAAATAGAACAAAACCATCATCATTTAAGATCGTGCAGACTCTATCGACAAAAAACTTTTCAAACAGAAAGTTTGGCATGTGCGTGTCTTCAAAAATATCTATAATTATAAGGTCGTATTTTTCTTTTGTTTTAAGGACAAATTCAAATGCATCATCAATAACTACTTCTAATTGCTTGATTTGATTAAGATTAAAATATTGATTGGCGATCTGAATCATATCGGGATCAATTTCAACTCCCGTTATTTTTTCTTTGTACGCAATCTCATCTACTAATGTTTTTACGACGCTTCCGCCGGCAACTCCCAATAAAAGAATGTGTTCCATTCCTAAAATTTTATCGTAACCAATATTCCGAAGTCCGTACCTTAATATACGCTGCAGACTTCCGTACGAATAATTTGTGTTTTCAGTATCCAATACTAATTCGCCATTTGCCCAAGTGACTTCGATCGTTTTGCTTCTGGCCGATTTTTTCTTAAATATTTTTATTGGAATTATATAACTGAAAAATTTTCGAATCATTTTTTATGCTTTTACTCAAATTTACCATTAAATCTTTTATTTTGCACGAAATATTGAACCTTTAATGAAAAAACTATTATACAAATTCATATTTTTTAAGCTAATGGGCTGGAAAATAGTGGGAATCGAAAATGCGGAAGTTAAAAAATGTATTCTAATGGTGATGCCTCATACGAGTAATCATGATTTTTATATCGGACTTTTCACTCGCGGAATTTCGGGACTTCAAATGAATTGGGTCGGAAAGAAAGAATTGTTTCGATTTCCGTTTGGATATTATTTTAGAAATGTTGGAGGAGAACCTTTAGACCGTTCTGGCGGATTAAATAAAGTAGATTCAATTGCGGCAATTTTTGATCGAAAAGAAATCTTTCGTTTAGCTGTTGCTCCAGAAGGAACACGAAAAAAAGTAAACGAATTAAAAACCGGATTTTATTTTATAGCGCTTAAAGCGAAAGTGCCAATTGTTCCCGTAGCTTTTGATTGGGGTAAGAAAGAAGTCAATCTCGGCGAACCATTTTATCCGACTGGAAATTATGAGGCCGATTTCGAGATTTTGAAGAAACATTATAAAGGAATAGTAGGCAAAATTCCAGAAAATGGAGTTAAACTCTAATTTCTGAGATTTTTTGCAAACGCGCGAGAATCGCATATTTGAAAATTTTCTGAACCAAGAGTCAAATATGCGCTAATTTTTGCATCACGGAGAATAAGCTTTAAAAGTTCCATTTTTGTAAAACAAGACAATTTTTTCAATTTCATCATCTTCCAAATCAAAATTTACATTTTTTGGAGTTGATGATTTTTTTGTTTCTGATTTTTCTTCTTTTTCATTTTTCTCAAAAGTTGAGAATAAATTTTGATCTGAATTTTGAATTGGCAAAATAGGAGCAGAAGGTTTAGATATTTCTACATTTTCTTGCTCATTAGTTTTTGGAAAATTTCCTCTTCCAATTAAAATCCAATAAAGATCTACATCGGGAAAAACTTCTAAAATTTTCATTACAAAATCTAAACTCGGCTTGTTTCTGCCCGATAGGAGATGAGACATACTAGAGCGCTGCACACCAATTTTATCGGCAAAAGCAGAAGCATTCAAACCATAATAATCTAATACAGTTTCAAGCCTTTTTACAAAATCATCTATGTTTACCATTGTGAATTCTTGTTTTTCATTATCTCATTTACAAATGTAAACAAAAAGATAAACTACTGCAATAGTATTGTTGTGTTTTTAATACTGGGTGGGTTTTATGTTAAATTTAAAATTGAATTAGATTACGCTAATGAATTGAAATTTATATGTTTATAAAGCTGTACATATTCTAATTCATTGTATTGAAATAAGTTGTATCAAATAGTAACAAATTGTTCCAAATATTGTTTACAATTCTAAATTCTCAAATTTTTTAATAGTTTACAATTGTAAAAATAAAGATGTTTACTTTTGTAAACTAATCGAAATGCAATGAATTTAGAACAGTTATTTACACAATACAAAGAACAGTCTATCTCTGGAAGATATCTTACTTTAGATCATATTAAACCTCTTTTAGACAAACTAAACACCAATGGTCAAGTACAGATTATTGGAACATCTGTTTTAGGAGAACCTATATATAGTTACCAAATTGGAACAGGAAAAACACGCGCGTACTTATGGTCGCAAATGCACGGTAACGAAAGCACTACTACAAAAGCTCTATTCGATTTTATTAATTTATTGAATGATGATACTGATTTAGCTAAGCAAATGCTAAATACCTTCACTTTTTTATGTATTCCGATACTTAATCCAGACGGAGCAAGGCTTTATACCCGAGCAAACGCGAATGAAGTAGACTTAAATCGTGATTCGCAAGACTTGACACAGCCAGAAAGTAAAGTTTTGCGCGAAGTATTTGAGCAATTCAAACCTGATTTCTGCTTTAATCTTCATGATCAGCGTACTATTTTTGGAGCTGGTACAACTGGAAAACCTGCAACAGTTTCTTTTCTAGCGCCTTCTTATAATGAGGAAAGGGAAGTAAACGATAACAGATTAAAAGCCATAAATATCATTGCAGGCATCAATGAAGAGCTTCAAAAATACATTCCAGGGCAAGTCGGACGCTTTGATGACTCCTTTAACATTAATTGTATAGGAGACACTTTTCAATTTTTAGGAGTTCCAACTATATTATTTGAGGCAGGACACTTTCCAGACGACTATGAGCGCGAAATTACTAGGAAATTCATATTTTTCTCGTTAATTTTAAGCTTTAAATTGATTTCCGAAAACGATTTAGTTGATAATAGATTTGGTGAATATTTGAATATTTCACAAAATAATGTCGTTTTTTATGATTTTATGTATAAAAATGTCAAAATAAATTATGATGGTATCGAAATTATTACGAATTTTGTCGCACAATACAAAGAAGAATTAATCGAAAATAAGATTCATTTTAATGCCTACATCGCAGAAGTAGGTGAATTGGAAAATTATTTTGGACATTACGAATACGATGCAAAAGGCGCAGAATATTCGGACGATTTCCAAAATCTTCCAAAAACGGGTCAGAAGGCAGATTTTTATTTAAATAAAAATGTTAAATTTGTTAACGGATTAATAAAAAGTTAATTTTTATGTGAATTTGTTGTTTTTTATATATAATTTTATACTTTGTAATAGCAATTAGTAATATTAATTAAACAATTATGAGTAAATTTCGTTTAGATGAAGTAGATCACCAGATTTTAGATATGTTAATAGACAATACGAGAGTTCCGTTTACTGACATTGCAAAAAAACTATTGATATCTGCTGGTACAGTACACGTTAGAGTTAAAAAGATGGAGGATGCCGGTATTATCATGGGATCTTCATTAGCCTTAGATTACGATAAATTAGGTTATTCATTTATTGCTTATGTAGGGGTTTTTCTTAATAATACATCTCAAACTAAATTTGTATTAGAGCGAATCAATCAAATTCCATTCGTTACTGTAGCTTCTGTAACGACAGGAAAATTCAACATCTTTTGCAAAATTAGAGCAAAAGACACTAAACACGCGAAAGAAGTTATCTTTATGATTGACGATATCGATGGTGTTTACAGAACAGAAACAATGATTTCATTAGAGGAAAGTATAAACGATAAGAAGCGTTTGATGCATACTATTTTCAAAAATATGTAAGAACTTTTCTTGAATGCTATATTAAAATATAACCTCAAGTTTATTCTTGGGGTTTTTTTATGACTAATTAACCAACCAACTATAACACAATTATGTATACGTTGCCGAAAATTGAGCGTTTTAATCAAGACGTTCTCTCAAAATACCACATTTATAATAGTGTTTTTATAACATTACCATTTGATTCTATAGATAATACGGGAGTTTTACTTCCTTTATTTACAGAAACTTGCGAAACAGGCTTTAAAAAACAGGAAACACCAAAAGAAATCGTTGATTTCTTCTCAAATAAATTCTTAAATAATACCTCTGAAGAAGAAAAAATCGATCTTATGTTTCGATTCATTCAATATATCGAACGCCAGATTGTATTATTTGATGCTATTGAAGACGCTGCTTTTCCTGAGGTTAACAACATGGAAGGACGCGGATCTCTTCGTGACATTAAAGAGAAATCTGATGCTAAAGAGAAAGATGAAGAATTAAGCGAATTCTTAGAAAACTTCAATGTGCGAACAGTTTTAACAGCGCACCCAACTCAGTTTTATCCTGGTCCGGTTTTAGGAATTATAAACGATTTGACAGAAGCAATTCGTCAAAATGATTTGCTGCAGATTAAGCAATTATTGGCTCAGTTAGGTAAAACTCCCTTTATTCAGAAAGAAAAACCAAATCCTTACGACGAAGCAGTAAGTTTAATTTGGTATCTGGAAAATGTATTTTATGCTACGGCTGGAGAAATTGTACATTATCTGCAAAAAAATATTATGGATGGAAATCCAATCCAGAATCAATTAATTAAACTTGGTTTCTGGCCAGGAGGTGACCGTGACGGGAATCCTTTTGTAACTACAGATATTACGCTTAAAGTTGCAGATCGTTTGCGTACTTCAATTTTGAAGTGCTATTATGTGGAAATGAGAAATCTAAAACGTAAGCTAACTTTCTCAGGTGTAGATACTTTAGTATCTGAACTTGAACATAAACTTTACCGTTCTGTATTTTATTCTAAAGGAGATATTTTCATCACTTTAGAAGAATTATTAACGCAATTAAACAAAGTTCGTACTATAATTATTGAAAAACATCAATCTTTATATTTGGACGAATTGGAAGCGCTTTTGGTAAAAATCAACTTATTCGGATTCCATTTTGCGTCTTTAGATATTCGTCAGAATAGTAAAATTCATAATGTAGTTTTCAAGGATGTTGTAAATTATTATTTGAATTCTGGTTCTGATATTTTTCCTAAAAATTATTTCGAATTAACAGAAGATGAAAAAATCAATGTTTTATCGAAAGTTAAAGGAAATCTTGACCCAAGCAATTTTGAAAACGAAATTACCAGATATACGTTAGAATCTGTACACGCTATTAAAACTATTCAGGAGAATAATGGTGAAGAAGGAGCAAACCGTTATATTATCAGTAACAACGAAAGTGCGCTGAATGTAATGGAGACTTTCGCTATGATCCGTTTAAATAACTGGGAAAAACCTACTGTAGACATTATTCCACTTTTTGAATCTGTAGACGATTTGCAAAATGCTCACGCTGTTATGGAGCAATTGTACACGAATCCAGAATATGCAAAACATCTTAAATCGAGAGGAAACAAGCAGACTATTATGCTTGGATTCTCAGATGGAACTAAAGATGGTGGATATTTAATGGCAAACTGGAGTATTTATCAGGCTAAAATTTCGCTGACAAAAATTTCTAGAGAATACGGAGTTAAAGTTATTTTCTTTGATGGACGTGGTGGACCTCCGGCTCGTGGCGGTGGAAAAACACATAAATTCTACGCTTCTTTAGGACCAAAAATTGAGAACAACGAAATTCAGATCACAGTTCAAGGTCAGACAATTAGCTCTAATTTCGGAACTTTAGACTCTTGCCGTTACAACATCGAAAACTTATTAAGTGCTGGTGTTACCAACCAAGTATTTAGCAAAGAGAAAAACGAGCTGACTGCTGATGAAACTCAGATTCTGACAGATTTAGCAAATTTAGGCTATGAGAAATATTTGAGTTTTAAAAATCATCCGAAATTCATTCCGTACTTAGAAAAAATGAGTACGCTAAAATATTATTCTAAAACAAACATTGGAAGCCGTCCTTCTAAAAGAAGTAAATCTGAATCTTTAGACTTTGCTGATTTAAGAGCCATTCCGTTTGTGGGTTCATGGAGTCAGCTAAAACAAAACGTTCCTGGATTCTTTGGAGTAGGTTCTGCTTTGAAACATTTTGAAGAAAATGGACAATGGGACAAGGTAAGTGATTTGTACCACAATTCATTGTTTTTCAAAACCTTACTTGAAAACAGTATGATGTCATTGGCAAAATCATTCTTGCCGTTGACAGCTTATATGAGAAAAGATCCTGAGTTCGGCGAATTCTGGCAGATTATTTATGACGAATTCTCAGAAACAAAACGTCTTTTATTGAAAATTGCTGGACACAAAACTTTAATGGAAAATTATCCAGACGGTATTGCTTCAATTCAGATTAGAGAGCGCATTGTTTTACCATTGTTAACCATTCAGCAATATGCTTTATTGAGAATCAATGAGTTGAACAAAGAAGAAGTTCCAAATGAAGAATTGGTGAAAGTATATGAAAAGATTGTAACTAGATCTTTATTCGGAAATACTAACGCAAGTAGAAATTCAGCTTAAAACAGCATAAATGAGAGCAGCAGAATTATTAGAAAATGAATATTCAGGGCATTTTGGCAATTATGTCAAAGCGGCCGGCGACGGAATTTTAATTGAAGAATTAGAAATTTCGCTTCATGAATTTATCCGATTTGTTCAAAATATTCCGATGGATAAATTTGACTATCGTTACGCGGAAGGGAAATGGACAATAAAAGATATTATTCAGCATGTTATAGATACGGAACGAATTTTTGCTTATCGCGCTTTGCGTTTTTCTAGAAACGACCAAACACCTTTGCCAAGTTTTGAAGAGAATGATTATGCAGAGAACACCGATTCAAACAAAAGAAGTATTCAAGATTTATTGACTGAACTTTCAGCTGTAAGACATTCAACTTTACTGTTTTACAAAAGCTTATCTCAAGAACAACTTAAGAGAATTGGAACTGCATCAAACAATCCGATTTCAGTTCGCGCTTTAGGTTTTGTTATGATAGGACATCAGAGACATCATCAAAAAGTTTTTGAAGAGAGGTATTTGTAATGCTAAATAAAAATAGTTTTACTAGGCACCACATTTATGTGGTGCTTTTTTTTGGCTTATTTTAATACAAATAAAATTTTTTAGGATTTAGCAAAATTTTTTAAATATATAATATTGCTTGTAAGATTAAGATTATTTAATATTTATTAATTAAAACTAAAATTTTATGAAAAAATTATTTTTATTTATTATTGGCCTTTTAATGGTATCGTGTAGTGAAGAAAGTATTGAAAAAAATGACACGCATGTAACTGATCATGAAAGTGCAAAACTTTGTACAGCAATCGATCCTATTCCTACAGACCCAACTGCAAGGGTTTCATTTAAAGGGACTTATTGGGACTCAGGAGAAACAATTAAAATTAAATTTCTTAATGGTAATGCATTTCTTCAAGGTAAAGTAAAACAGTTTGCAGAAGAATGGATTTATTATGCACATTTAAATTTCGAATGGGTTGCTTCGAATCAGCCAGCCGATATTAAGATTGCATTTAAATGGATGGGAGATAGAGGATCGTGGTCAACTAGAGGAACTGAGTGTCGTAAAATTGCTCAGGGCCAACCTTCAATGAATTTTGGCTGGTTTGATTCGAATACTTCTGACACTGAATTTAGCAGAACTGTACTACATGAATTTGGCCATGCACTGGGGTTAGGGCATGAACACCAAAATCCTGCTTTTCAAGTTCAATGGAATGCTACTGCGGTTTATAATGAATTTGCTTTACAAGGTTGGAATAAACAAATGGTAGATTCTAACATTTTAAATAAGTATTCTGTTAAAGATGTAGATTATACTTCATTTGACAAAAGTTCAATAATGCTTTATTATTTTCCGTCTTATCTTACTTTGAATAACTTCGTTTTTCCAATGAATACCGTCTTATCTATTGGAGACGAATCAGCAGTACAAACGATTTATCCGTACAATCTTAAACAAAAAATTTTACAACGAAATGAAATTTTAGATAGTAATAAATCATTGATATCTTTCAATAAAAGATATAAACTTACTATGTTAACTGATGGTAATTTAGTAATATACGATCTTTTAGATGGGGGGCAAAAAACAATTTGGAGTAGTAAAACAGCTGGTAATTCAGGAGCAAAAGCAATAATGCAAGAAGATGGAAATTTTGTAATTTATAATAAAAATAATAAGCAAATTTGGAGTACAGGAACTGCAGGAAATCCTACGTCAGTTTTGCAATTACAAGAAGATGGAGAACTAATAATATATACTAATGTACTTGTTTGGAGTTCAAAATCTGGCAAGTCTTAACCTATATATTATTAAAAAGTCGAAGCCATGTCAAAATAGACATGGCTTTTTTTATTACTTATTCCTCTCCACAATAGCCAAACCTAAACGAATTTTATCATAAGATAATTTTTCTTCAAAATGATCGAAATAAGGTTTTAGTGCTGTAGGATATTCTAATTCGACTTGTGCTTTATGCAAAAGCTTAACTTCTTCGTCAGAAATAAACGGACTTAAATCGATATCATTTCCATCACTATACAATTTAGCCAAATGTGAAATAATGGTCGGAACTCCAAGTTTTCGTCTTTCAGCAATTTCTTCTACCGAAATACCATCTTGATATAATTCTAAAGTTGCTTTATACGTGTTGCCTTCTTTCTTTTTCTTAGAATTTTCGTTCTTTACTTTTTCATAATAAACAATAGCATCGATAAACTCAGAACCATACTTTTCTAATTTTGCTTTTCCGACTCCATCAATCGTAAGGAATTCCTCTTCGCTCATTGGCCTTACTATTTCCATCTGCCTTAATGCAGCATCACTAAAAATTACATAAGCTGGAACTTCTTCATCTTTTGCAATTTCATAGCGTAATTTTCGAAGTATTTCAAAAAGAGAGTTTTTCGCTGGTTTAGCTTTTGCTTCTTTGATTTCGTTTTTATCAATTATTTTTTTAACGACAGTCGTTAATTTTACTTTTTCGCCTTCAAACAAAACTTTCTTTGCAAAAGGAGTAAGGAGAATTTTATTATGTTGATGAAAAGCAATTTCGCAATAGCCTAAATTAATAAGCTGAATAAGATACTGATTCCAATCGTACCAAGAAACGTCATCGCCAATTCCGTACGTTTTTAGCGTTTGATAATTTTTTTCGTAGATATATGCATTTTTGGAGCCTCTTAAAAAATCAACAATTACTGCTAGAGGTTCAGATTCTTTTAAACGCACAATAGCAGACAAAGCTTTTTGCGCGAGAATCGTCCCATCGAAAAATGTTGGAGGATTTTTGCAAATATCGCAGTTTCCGCAATTCTCCGTAACCAGTTCGCCAAAATAAGAAAGCAGAATTTTTCTGCGACAGCTTACAGCATCGGCATATTGCTTCATACGATCCAATTTTGCCAATTGAATATCAGAATTGAGTCCTTCAGAGGCAAATTTCTGCAACTGAATTACATCGGCATAACTTTCAAACATAACCGTTTCGGCTGGAAGACCATCACGGCCAGCACGTCCAATTTCCTGATAATAGCCTTCAATATTTTTAGGAAGATTGTAATGAATCACCCAACGGACATTCGATTTGTCAATTCCCATTCCGAAAGCAATTGTAGCACAAACCACCTGACAGTCATCATTAATAAACTGATCCTGAGTTTTAGCACGTGTTTCATTATCCAAGCCTGCATGATAGGCTTTTGCTACAATACCGTTTTTTCTTAATTTATCAGCAAGTTCTTCTGTGGTTTTACGGCTTAAGCAATAAATTATTCCCGATTCATTGGGTTTCTTTTCAATAAAATCTATAATTTGCTTTACACGATCCAAAGCGGGACGAACTTCTAAACTCAAATTTTTTCGATCAAAAGAAGCTATAAAAGTTTTTGGATTTTTTAGCTTTAATTGTTTAGTTATATCGGTTCTTGTCGCTTTGTCGGCCGTAGCAGTTAAAGCTAAAACTGGAGTAGAAGGGAAGCGGCTTTTTAAATAACCAAGATTTGTATATGCAGGTCTAAAATCATGTCCCCAAGAAGAAATACAATGCGCTTCGTCAATGGCTATCAAACTAATATTCAATTCATTGAAAGCCACATCTAAGTAAGAAAGACTTTCTGGTGCAATGTAAACTAATTTAAAATGATTTGATTTTAGGTTATCTATATAATATTGCTGCTCTTGCGAGGATTGTGTGCTATTGATATAACAGGCAGAAATCCCATTGGTTTTCAAACTATCGACTTGATCTTTCATTAAAGCAATCAGAGGCGATATTACAATGGTAATTCCTGGCAGAATTAAAGCTGGAAGCTGAAAGCATATTGATTTTCCCCCACCAGTAGGCATAATCGCTAAGGTATCTTGACCAGATAAAATAGTATTGATTATAGTTTCTTGATTTGGTCTGAATTTTTCAAAACCAAAATTTTCTTTTAACGTGGTGTGTAGTAATTCTGAATTCATTAGGCAGATAATTTATAAAACCATTAGTAAAACCGAAAATAGATATTTAAAAATAATCTTACAAATTTTAAATAGTTTTGTTATAATTTATAACAATTCATAAAAAAAGGAACTCTAAAAAGAGTTCCTTTATATTTTAAAGAAATGAATTAATCTTCATCGTCTTCATCTTCTTCGTCATAATCAGTATCTGCTTTATCATCGTCGTCATCGTCATCATCACCGCCGTCAGTATCAGGTTTGTCTAGATTTTCGTCTTCATCATCGTCATCATTACTAATATCGTCATCAAGATCCATTCCTTTAACTGGTGCAATTGCATCTACATCAACATCTAAATCGTCATCTTCATCGTAGTTTTCAATTCTGTCAGCAAGTTTAGTACTAATTTTTACCAAATAAATAGTGTCTTCAGTACGAACTTCTACAGCTTCGACCAATTCGTTTTTAGCATTTCTAAAACGGATTACATCCGAATCATCATAACCATCAGGAAATTTTTCAACCAAAAGGTTTAAAATTTCGTTGGTAAGTTTGGCGTAGTCTACTATAACTCTTTTCATAAATTATCTTATAAATCTAATAAGTATGCAAAAATTAACGGAGCAACAATTGTAGCATCCGATTCAATAATAAATTTAGGGGTTTTGATGTCTAATTTACCCCAAGTGATTTTTTCATTTGGAACTGCCCCAGAGTAAGAACCATAGCTAGTTGTTGAATCTGAGATTTGGCAGAAATAACTCCAAAATGGAACATCGTGCATTTCCATATCTTGGTACAGCATAGGAACAACACAAATAGGGAAGTCACCAGCGATACCACCACCGATTTGGAAGAATCCAATTCCGTTTGAACTGTTTTTAGAATACCAATCTGCAAGGAAAGTCATGTATTCGATACCAGATTTCATGGTAGACGCTTTTAATTCACCTTTAATTACGTATGAAGCAAAGATATTACCCATAGTACTATCTTCCCATCCAGGAACGATAATTGGCAAGTTTTTCTCTGCAGCTGCATACATCCAGCTATCTTTTAAGTCAATTTCGTAATATTCTTCTAAAACGCCAGACAATAACATTTTATACATGAATTCGTGTGGGAAATAACGCTCACCTTTGTCGTCTGCGTCTTTCCAAATTTTGTAAATATGTTTTTGTAAACGACGGAAAGCTTCATGCTCAGGAATACAAGTGTCAGTAACACGGTTTAATCCTCTTTCTAGTAAAGCCCATTCGTCTTCTGGTGTCAAATCACGGTAGTTAGGAACTCTTTCGTAGTGAGAATGAGCTACTAAATTCATGATATCTTCTTCTAAGTTTGCTCCAGTACATGAAATAATATGCACTTTGTCTTGTCTGATTACTTCGGCAAAAATTTTACCAATTTCTGCTGTACTCATTGCTCCAGCCATACTTACCAGCATCTTAGCACCATCAGCTAATTGCTGCTCGTATGCTTTTGCAGCATCTACCAATGAAGCAGAGTTAAAATGCAAATAGTGTTTTTCAATAAACTGACTGATTGGTCCTTTCATTTTTTTTGTTTTTTTTTGAATTAAAAAGTTTAACCTTTTTGGATGTTAATGCAAATTAAGAATTTTTAACAAAATTCTATTACTTAATCTGCCGTTTTTTTTACAACTTTTTTTTGTAGCCTAAAATCTTTAAAACATCGTCTGAAGTCTGCTGTTCTGAGAAAACCTCAGTTGCCAGAATTCCATTTTCATCACGATCAATTAAAATATGTTTAGGCTGCGGAATCAAGCAGTGGTGCAGACCACCGTATCCTCCAATTGTTTCTTGATAAGCGCCAGTATTAAAGAATCCGATATATAACGGCTTTTCTTTGTTGTACTTAGGCAGGTAAATTGCATTCATGTTTTGCTCAGAGTTGTAATAGTCGTCACTATCACAAGTCAGACCTCCCAACAGTACCCGCTCGTAAGTATCATTCCAGCGGTTAATAGCCAGCATGATAAAACGTTTATTTATAGCCCAAGTATCTGGTAAAGTGGTAATGAAAGATGAGTCAATCATGTTCCATTTTTCTCTATCATTTTGCTGTTTTTGGTATAAAACCTGATAGATTGCACCACCGCTTTCACCTACAGTAAATGATCCAAATTCCGTAAATATATTTGGAACATCAACTTCGGCTTCATCACAAGCAATTTTAATCTGATTGATAATTTCATCAATCATATATTGATAATCATATTCAAAAGCAAGTGAGTTTTTAATAGGGAAACCACCGCCAATGTTCAGTCCGTCTAGTGTAGGACATTCTTTTTTAAGAGCAATGTAAACTTTAATACATTTTACAAGCTCATTCCAATAGTATGATGTATCGTTGATTCCGGTATTGATAAAGAAGTGAAGCATTTTCAGCTCTAATTTATCATTCTCCTGAATTTGTTTTTTATAGAAAGAAACAATGTTTTTGTAACCAATACCTAATCTAGATGTATAAAACTCAAATTTAGGCTCTTCTTCAGCAGCAATACGGATTCCAATTTTGAATTTTCCTTTAATTTCTGCCTGAAGCAAATCTAACTCTTCGTAGTTATCAATAATCGGAATAGTATTTTTATGTCCGTTGTTGATTAATCTAGCGATATTACTGATATATTCGTCTCTTTTGAAACCGTTGCAAATTACAAATGTACTTTTGTTGATTTTTCCGTTTTCTAATAAATTCTCCACAATATTAACATCAAAAGCAGATGACGTTTCGATGTGAATGTTATTCTTGAAAGCTTCATTCATAATGTATTCAAAATGAGAACTTTTAGTGCAATAACAATAGTAATATTTTGCGTCGTATTTATTCTTCTCCATTGATTTTCTGAACCAAGCTTTTGCTTTGTTGATGTTTTCAGAAATCTGAGGCAGATAAGTAAACTTTAATGGCGTACCATATTGTTCAACCAATTTCATCAAATCAATATTGTGAAACTGAAGGTTGTCTTTGTTTAGTTTAAATTCCTCTTGAGGGAAGTAGTATGTTTGGTTTATTAGATCAGAATATTTTGTATTCATTTATTTGTCAATGTTTAGAGATTGTAATTATAATTTAATTTAGGTTTTTGGGGACTAAATCTTAAATTCAAACTCTAATATTGGCGAATATAATAGGCAGTTTTTCGTGCTCGGCTTTTGTACATTGGAAAACATCGATACAAAAAGGGCTTTTACTATTGTAGAAACGGTTCAACATTCTTAATAAAGAACTGCTGAGTCTGTTTCTGTAAGAGCTAAAGTGCCTTTGCTGCTTGTTTGTTTTCATGGGGCAAATGTAAAAAATAATATATACCAAATGCAATGCTTTTGATTAAAAAAAGTTTAAGATTTATAATCCTCAAACGCTTCTAGAATCAATTTATTTTCAACGGATTGGTTAATTTTTATTTTTCCGATTCCTTCAATTAATGCAAATTGAATTAAACCGTATTCATTTTTTTTGTCATGAATCAGCAATTCTAAGATCGGATCGATGTCTTTTTCTTCAAAAATTACATCGTCATAAATGTCTTTAATAATAGTTTTGATTTCTCTGTATTCTTCTTCAGAAATTAATCCTTTTTGAAGCGAAATATAACTTTCCAAAATCATTCCGACAGCAATAGCTTCTCCATGCAGTAAAGTCGTTTTTTCTTCGCTTTCTAAGAAGTACCCTTCTATAGCGTGCCCTAAAGTATGTCCGAAATTTAAAGCTTTACGGATATTTTTCTCCGTTGGATCCTGAATAACGATTTCATTTTTAATTTCAACAGAACGATAGATCAACTGATCTAATTCGTCAAAAACAATTGATTTTAAATCTGAGAACTGTCTCCAATATGGCGCATCATATATTAAACCATGTTTTAGCATTTCTGCCAAACCAGAGCGCATTTCGCTTTGCGGTAAAGTTTCCAAATAATTGGTATCAATTAAGACCATTTGAGGCACATTGATAACTCCAATCTGATTTTTAAGATTTCCTAGATCAACTCCAGTTTTTCCTCCAACAGAAGCATCAACCATAGATAATAGAGTAGTTGGGATATTGATAAAATCGACACCTCTTTTAAATGTAGAAGCCACAAAGCCTCCTAAGTCTGTAACAACGCCACCACCTAGATTAATGATAAGCGATTTTCTGTCGGCACCAAGTTCTGTCAAAATATTCCAGATCTCAATACAAGTTTCTATATTTTTATTGGCTTCACCAGCTTCAAATTCAATAATTTCAATTGCCAATTCTGTTTCTAGAAGCGGAATAAATTTAGACAAACAATACTCATTGGTCTGATCATCTACAATTATAAAAATATTCGAATATTTACTTTCTCTTAAATGTTTATTTAAAGCTTCGTAAGCATTCTCATTAAAATGCACGAGATAATTATTGGCTTGAATAGATTGCATAATTCTTTTGTTAATTGAAAGCGCAAAATACGGCATTTTTAACTAATTAATCCCCAAACTATTTCTATTATTTAAAGAAAAAAAATGTTCAAAATGAGCAAATCAGTGTCATATATAACTTTTAGAATTAGCCGCAATTTTGAATCGCAGGATTATTTCTATCAATAAACTTTTTATCAAGCGCTATTCTATAATACTTGCATGCATTTGCCTTGTCTTTTATAAATTGAAAGCTCATACCAAGATAATACTCTGTTTTACCATCATTCAAGCCTGGTTTTTGGAGTGCTTTTGTCAAATTAAGAATAGCTTTGTCGTACTGGCCATTTTTCAAATAATAAAAACCAATATTCTGCAATACATAAATATTATCAGGATCAATCTTTAATGCACTTTGATAAGTTTTAAGCGCCAAGTCTGGTTTTGATTCAGATTCATAACGCTGGCCTTTAATCAAATAATCGGTAATGAGGAAAGCATTTTTCTGTGACAGAAGTGTACTGTCTTTCGGCATTTTTCTTAATCCAGAATCTAGGAACTCAACAAGTCTATTATATCCTGCACCTGCATTTTGCAAAGATTTTGCTGTTTTAACCCATTCTTCAGGGATATTTCTATAAGTAGAAAATAGTGTGTGATTTTTTAATAACTGTGTGGTATCTTTTTTTGCAGTCGAATACATTGACACAGTCTTATATAAGTCATAATTTCGTGGTCGCGCAGAATAAGCTCTTTGGGCATACACATAAGCACTATCCAAATTGCCTTTTTTTGATGAAATAACTTGTTTGTAAAAATCAATCCTTCCAACATAAGGGTTTATCTTTTCTGCTTTAGAAAAGCATTGTAGTGCTTTGTCAAAATTGTTTTCACGAATAAAATAAATTCCAGCATATTCATAAAAAGACTCAGAAGAACTAAAAACGTTTGGATAATCTGGCATTTGCTTCAAAACTTCATCTCCCGTTAAAACTCCTTTAGTATTGTTATTTATATCATCGGACAAAATCATATATTGAAGGTGCGAAGCTTTGCAAATATGATAGGCTGTATAACTCGTAAGCAATGAAAGTGCTATTAATGCAATAGCAATAGTTTTGGTATTTAATCTTGTTGCATTTAAAATTTCAGAAGTCTTAGAATTATTCAAAATCGTCAATGCAAGTATTAGAGCAAAAAATATTGACATAGTTGGTCTGTACATCGGGAAATTGAAAAAAGAGTCAATTCCGTAAACCAAAACCAGCATCAAAGCTAATACAGCAATGTTTTTTGTCTGTTCTGAAGATGATTTTATTGTGTTTTTTAAATTAATAAAAAACAATAGGGCCAATAAGGCAAAATAAAGCAAACCGTTTAAAATTCCAGTTTCTGAAGTGATTTCTAAAAAATCATTATGTGTGTGCAATGAAACAGTAGTGTCATCTGAAATGTATTTCTCATAAGGAATTGATTCTATTCGATAATTTCCTAAGCCAATTCCGAGTACTGGATTTTTTTGTGCTAGTTTTAATGCATTTTCCCAATACAACAATCTGACATTTGCAGAAGCATCATTTGTATTGATTTCTCCAATTCTATTTTGTAGAGAAACATAACGGCCACTGTCTTTCGATTTTTCAAAAATAGAGTTCGCAAATAATACTGAGATTAAAGTCGGTATAATTAATAATAAGATTTTAGTAAAAGTAGTTCTGACAGCTTTGTATTCTCTTAATAAATAAATGATATACACAGTATATATTGCAAACAAATCTAAAAGTGCAGTTCTCGCGCCTGTTAAAAAAATGACAGCTGTTACCGAAAAAAGTGCGAACAGCAGAAAATATTTTCTCAAACCATTATAATGTACAATACCGAGAAGTAAAAATGGTACTTTGATGCTAAGGCTTGCCGCAAGAATATTGATATTTCCTGTATTTCCTTTCATATTCGTAAGAAGGTCTATTATAGAAGCCCTTTTAGGAATAATTATAAAATGACACAGTTCCTGCCAAGATTGTAAAAAGGCGAAAATACCAACTATAAAAACAATTTTGAAAAACAGTTGAAGTTTGTCTTTTAGTAATATAGAGAGATTTAGAAATAAACAAAATACAACTAATATCTGTGTCATTTTTGTAATAACTAAAGAAGTATTTTTAGCTACAAAGAAACTAGCAGCACAGAGTACTAAAAATATAATGTAGATTTTAAGAAATTGGCTTTTTTTCCAGATTGAAAAAAATGTTGGAGGGATTAAAGCATTGTTTACATACAAATATATCCCTGCCAATAAATTAAGAAAAGACAAATACAGAAATTGAATATTGATAATTTCTGTAGTCTTAAAATAAGGCATAAAATCTATCAACAGAAGTAAAATAATAAAAAAACAAATCAGAAAATCGGGTATATTTTTACCTGCTTTTGTTTTATCTATAATCTCATTTACTGTCATTCCTTTCATCGTGATATAGTATTTTTTGCAAAAATAATCAAAATTAGGGATATTTTCTGTCATTTTAAGCCAAACTTTCATTTTGCCAGATTGATAATTTAAAAAAATATGCTATGTTTTAGTGAACAATATTCAAAACAGTCTATATATTTGCATAAAAAATAAACTTAATGGAAAAGATATTCGATAACACGCAGGTTGCATTTTCACTTAAAAGTGACACAGAACTTGACAGAGCTTACTTTCTTTTTAAAATGATTGACAGCGAACCTCTTGTGAGAATTGGAACTGCTGTTACTAATTTTGCTATCAAAGCACATTTACCTGTAGAAGGATTAATACGTGCTACTGTTTTTGACCATTTTTGTGGTGGTGTAAACGAAAATGACTGTCTTACTGTGGTAGACAAAATGTTTACAAAAGGTGTTTCTTCTGTATTGGATTATTCTGTTGAAGGAAAAGAAGAAGAGGAGCAGTTTGATGCTGCTTTGGAAATGACATTAAGAACAGTAGAATTTGCTAAAGAACGTCTTGCGATTCCGTTTGCTGTATTTAAGCCAACTGGTTTAGGCCGTTTCGAATTGTATGAGAAATTGGGCGAAAAACAAACACTTAATCCTGCTGAACAAGCGGAATGGGATCGAGTAGTAGCTCGTTTTGATAAAATCTGTAGTGAAGCTCATAAAAAAGATGTTGCCTTATTAATTGATGGTGAAGAAAGCTGGATGCAGGACGCTGCTGATGATTTGGTTACCGAAATGATGCGCAAATACAACAAAGACAAAGCAATTATATTCAATACATTACAAATGTACCGTTGGGATCGTTTGGATTATTTGAAAAAGCTTCATGAAATTGCAAAAACAGAAGGTTTCTATATCGGAATGAAATTGGTTCGCGGGGCTTATATGGAAAAAGAAAACAAAAGAGCGGAAGAAAAAGGGTATGTTTCTCCAATCTGTGTTTCTAAAGAAGCTACTGACGTAAACTACGATAATGCGGTACAATATATGTTAGAGCATATTGATAAAATGGCCATTTTTGCTGGAACTCACAACGAATTAAGTTCGTACAAATTAATGGAAATGATGGCGCAGAAAGGAATTGCTAAAAACGATCCTAGAATCTGGTTTGGTCAATTATACGGAATGAGTGATAATATTAGCTACAACTTAGCTGAAAACGGTTATAACGTTGCCAAATATTTACCATTCGGACCTGTAAAAGATGTTATGCCTTACTTGATTCGCCGTGCTGAAGAAAATACTTCGGTTGCTGGTCAAACAAGCCGCGAATTATCTATGATTAAAGCGGAGCGCAAACGTAGAAAAGGGAAATAAATCTAGATTTTAGATTTTAGATTTTTCATAATAAAAAAGTCCAATTGCTTTGCAATTGGACTTTTTTATTGGAATTTGGAATTTTAAAAAATTGGAATTTATTTAAGAATTACTAAACTGCAAGTTACTTAGATTCTTATAAATTCCGTTTTCTAAGTTTATTAATTCCTGGTGAGTTCCTTCTTCAGATATTTTTCCGTTATCTAGAACTAAGATTTTATCTGCATTTCTAATGGTAGAAAGTCTGTGCGCAATAATAATGCTTGTTCTTCCTTCCATTAAAACTTCAAGAGCTTCCTGAACCAGTTTTTCGCTTTCACTATCTAAAGACGAAGTGGCTTCGTCTAAAATCAAAATACTCGGGTTTTTAAGCAATGCTCTTGCAATTGCAATACGTTGGCGCTGTCCTCCAGAAAGTTTAACGCCGCGCTCTCCAACCAAAGTTTCAAATTTCTCAGGAAATCCGTCTACAAAATTAAATGCATTGGCTTGTTTAGCAGCTGCAATAATTTCTTCTTCTGTAGCATTTGGATTTCCGTAAGCAATATTTTCTCTAATGGTTCCTCCAAATAAAATTACATCTTGAGGCACAATACTCATATTTCCGCGAAGATCTTCCAAATCATAATCTTGAATCTTTTTACCGTCTACTATTATTTCTCCAGAAGTGATATCATAAAAACGCAATAGAAGCGAAGAAATAGTCGATTTACCGGCACCACTTGGTCCAACGATGGCAATTTTCTGTCCAAATTCAGCATTAAAATTAACATCTTTTAAAACCTGAATTTCTTTTCTTGAAGGATAACTAAAAGCAACGTTTTTGAAAGTTACATTTCCTTTTATTTTTTCTACAGCAGTAAGTCTTGGTTTAGCATTAATTTCTTCTGGAGTTTCTTCTAATAATTCAAAAACACGCTCAGTTGCTCCAACCGCTTTTTGAATCTGAGCGTACATTTCGGCAATTCCGCCAAAAGAAGCTCCGATAAATGTTGTATACAATACGAATGAGATCAAATCGCCAACGCCTTCAACTTCTCCTTTAATCGTTAAGGTGATTCCGTACCAAACTACGGCAACAACACATCCAAAAAGACATAGAATAATAAACGAAGCAAAGTAACCTCTGTATTGACCGCCTTTGATGGCAATTTTTACAATTTCTCTAATCTTATTTTTATAGCGCTGAATTTCGTACCATTCGTTTGCAAATGCTTTTACATTGCTGATTCCTTGTAGAGTTTCTTCGACAATAACTTGGCTTTCGGCTACTTTATCCTGTGTTTTTTTTCCATATTTACGAATAAATCTTCCAAAGATTACAGCCGCAACCGCCACAAGAGGAACTATTGCCAGCATCATTAAAGTCAGTTTCGGACTAATGCTTCCTAAAATTACAAAACCTCCAATGATCAAGATAAATTGACGCAGAAATTCGGCGATAGTTGTACTGAAAGTATCTTGCAATTGCGAAATATCAGCACTAATTCTACTATTTAATTCACCAACACGTTTCTGGGAATAAAACGACATTGGTAATTTGATTAAGTTTTCATATAAAGCAAAACGAATATTTGAAAGTGAGTTTTCTGTAAAATTTACAAAAAGTGAAATTCTAAAGAAAGAGAAAACAGCCTGTAAGACCAAAATCGCCATTAATCCCATTGCAATTTCGTTTGCTCTAGAAAGGTCTTTATTGGTAACGCAATCTACTAGCATTCCCATCAATTTAGGAAAGGCTAGGGCAGTGGCACTGGTTAAAAAAAGGAAAATCAAACCTAGGAAAAATTTCCATTTGTGGTTTTTAGCATATTTAAAAATTCGAAGTGCTTTTTGAAGGGAGTTAGAGTTTAATTTAGCTTTCGGTAAATCATTTTCTTGAAATCTTGCCATTTGAATATACAATTAAGGTACGCAAAGGTATGACTATAGCAAATGAATACAAAAAGATTATGTCGAATTACCCTAGACGGATATGATTTTTAACTAAATTTAAGAAATTGCAGATTTTTACCCTGTTTTAATTCCTTGATAAATAGATTTCTAAACATTTTATCAAAATTATTTTTCACATTTTTCAAAAAAAGGCTTGGAAATATAAAATCTAGCTGTATATTTGCACTCGCAATCACAAACGATAGCAACCTAGTAAAATAGGGCGATTAGCTCAGCTGGTTCAGAGCACCTCGTTTACACCGAGGGGGTCGGGGGTTCGAACCCCTCATCGCCCACCAAGAAACTCCTTAAGAAATTAAGGAGTTTTTTTATGTCTGTTTTTTTCAAAAACTAATATATTAGCTCAGCTGGTTCAGAGCATTCCGATTAGTATCGGAAGTGGTCGGGGTTCGAACCTTCCGATGAATCGGAACAAGCTATCATTGCCCACCAAGAAACTCCTTAAGAAATTAAGGAGTTTTTTTATGTCTAATATTTTTCAAAAACTAATATATTAGCTCAGCTATTTCAGAGCATTCCCATTAGCATCGGATTTTAAAACAACCAAAAAAAGCAACAACTAAAAAAATGAAGCATAACATCGGTAATTATTCTATTGAAAAATTTGAGAATGGAAATTTAAAAATTGATTATAGAAGAAGCCTAAATGATTATTACTATATTTTTTGTTATTTACTCATTTCAGTTGCTATTTTCTATGTTTGTTACCAATTATCAATTAATCTACTTAACAGAGAATTTAATCTGAATACAGGTTTAGCTTTTTTATTTTCAGGTATATTATTTATTGCAGGCCTATATTTTGCATCTGTTTCATTTGAGACATTCATTAAGCCAACATCGAATGTTTTTTATATAGAAAATACTAAAGAAGTTTTAAAAATAAAATTGAATCTTTTTAGGAAAATTCAAGTTCAATTTTCTGAAATAAAAAATTTTGAACTTGGAGCAAATGACATTACGATAGTTTCACATAATAACGGAAGAATATATAAAAGGCAACTATATATTAATAGGCTATATCTAAAATATACAAACAATAAAGTTGTGAAAATACACCAATTTGAAAAGCCTAATTTACTTATTTCGTTCTCTGAAAAGAAAAACAACAAATCTTTGAAAGACACAAGCAAACATATAACTGACTTAATATCAAAAGAATGTAATAAAAATTATTTCTGGACAGGGACTAAAAAAGAATAAAAATAATGGTTCACAACTAAGAAACCTCCAAAGTCATTTGATTTTGGAGGTTTTTATGCATTTTACTTTAAGAACTTATTTTATTATACTTCCACAGCTAATTTCTTTTCCATTAATTCTATAAAAAAGATTTTGTTCTTTTAAATAAAGTTCTGTTCGTAAGGTTCCTTTGGCGCCTTCAGCAACGCATAACATTACAACATAAAAACCTGTTGATTGTTTAGGAGCTATGGTTCTTTTTAACGAAGATAGTTTACTGATATTAGTATCTAAGAAAGATTCTATGTTTTCCAATCCATAATTAAACTTAGAAATTTTATCAAGTGTCATTTCATCTGAAGGAATTACTATTTTAAAGTATTGACCAGGCAAAGAAGGTATTTCGTATGAGTTTACAGGAATACTAATTTTCAATTCAAAAGCGTTAGCAGTTTTATTTATAATTCGTGTCCAAAATACTGCATAAATATATTTTTTACCATCAGGAGCAGCATATTTCATTCAGCCTCTAGGAAAACTGTTTTGTATGGTTATTTTTCCACCTTCAGAATTGGAATACTTATACTTTGAATAAACTGATAGCTCTTTATTTTTTAATGTTTTAGCAGCACCATTTGTTGTTTTTGGTATTGATTTATCACCTTCTTTACAAGAAAAAGTTATTATTGCGATCAAAAATGATATAATATTTCTGCTTAATTTTTTTGATAAGTTCATTTCTAGCCTTTATAAGATTCATTATCTAAAAAAAGCAACATAGTTTTCTTTTTTAGCTTTCTGATAGTTTGCAATATAAGCATCTAAAAATCCACTTTGTTTTAAAAACTGCAATGGGTCTTTTATATTCAATATTTCATCAATTGCTTTTCGTTTGTCTTGCTGATTGTAGAAATAAGCTTCTGTTATTTTATAGCCAATCCAATATCATAAATCATTGGGTCTGTCGTCTTTTTTGGAAGTTCCGTACAGCCAATCCTGATGATCTGTGTTTTTTAATCGGGCTACAAATTCTTGGCATAATTTATCCTTATTTTGTTCTCCATATTGGTACGAAAGCTGATTAATGGCATCTCCCGAAATAAGTTCACCAATAAAATCTGCACCGCCTTCAAGCAAGCACCATTTTAAGAGCATGTCTGTGCCTTGTATATTTTGCTGATAATGTATCAATTCATGTGCAATTAAACCAGAAATTCCGTCCAGATTTTGAAGTTTTTCAGTTCCAATAATAATTCCTTCGGGAGCAGAAGTTCCGCCCGAATTAAATCTTCCATAAACAAAATAAATAGGAGGGAACTTTGCATTTGGATACCAATATTTTAATGCGCTATAACTAGCTCTAACTCGCTTTTCTTTAGCAGAAATATTGTCTAACACATGTCTAGAAAGCTCATAATCAGCTTTTCTTTTCTTGACAACAGCAAAAAGAGAATCAGCGTTGATTATTCTGTTTTCTGTAAAAGCCTTAACGCCAGGAGAGCCTTTTTGCATATATTCCAAAAATGGATTTTCTTTTGATTTGTCCATTTTATCAAAAGCTGCCCAAAAACTTTTTGTATCTGCTATTTCAAAAACCGCATCTAGTGGATTTAATGAGAAATTATTCTGCCCAAAAACAGAATTTTGAAGATAAATTAAGGCAAAAAGAATAATATACTTTAGTTTCATGTTTTTTCAGATTATTGAATAAGGTTGGTAAATCTGAGTTAGATTAAATTCTCTAATAAATATATTTTAAATATAACAAAAAGCTTTTAGCTCTTGTAAATCTATAGAAAAATCAATAAATTACAGTCAGTATAAAAAACTTAAAATATATAGATGAAAGAGCAGAAAGATTGGTCAATAGATGAAATACAAAAAATATGGCAATTGGTTTCTAGACTGCACAATAGTCAGAAATACGGAGGATCGAAAGATGGAGAACAAGTTGAATATATAAATCATATTGGAAGTGTTGTTTTTGAAATTTTTAAAGCAATTCAATTGACACCTTCTATAAATGCCGATTTAGCCATAAAATGTGCTATGCTGCATGATACTATTGAAGACACTGAAATATCGTATGAAAAAGTAAAAGATCTTTTTGGAAATGAAGTAGCAGATGGAGTTTTAGCATTGAGTAAAAACAGCCAAATTGAAAGCTCATCTGAAAAAATGCTGGACAGTTTAAGAAGAATAAAACAACAGCCAAAGGAAGTTTGGGCAGTTAAAATGGCCGATAGAATATGTAATCTCTACGAACCGCCATTTTATTGGAATGATGAGAAAAAGCTCATATATATTGAAGAAGCCGAAACGATTTACCGCGAATTGAAAGATGCAAATGAGTATTTAGCTGAAAGATTAAAAAACAAAATTAAAGAATATCATCGGTTTGTGGAATCGTCCAAAATTGAATCATAGCAAAAAAGCTCCTCATCAAATTGAGGAGCTTTGTTCTTCTTCCTTCGTCAATCTATCCAACTCTTTCAATAAAGTTGGAAATCTATATTCTCCCGCCATGCTTTGTACTTTTTTATAAGCTTCATCCAAATCAATTCCGATAGAAGTGATGTAAAGCGGTTTCTTGCTATCGCCTCTGTAAAGTGCTTTTTTATTCTTTTCTATAGAAGCAAAATTCGTTTTGGCAACACCAATAATTGGTATTTCCTTGTTTAGCTTCTCGTATAGATAACCGCCTAAACCGTATTTGTTTTCGTCATCTAAATAAACAAATCCGTCAACTACGATAACTTCAATCGTCGAGAGATCAATTTGTTTTAATAAGCTTATAATACAAGGCAATTCTCTTTTATAAAATTCACCGGGAATATATTCTTCTACATTGTCTATTGTTTCAGAATGAATTTTAAAGTTTTTATCTTCATTCCATTCTGCAAATTCAAGACAGATTGTTTTTGCTTTTTGGTCAAAATAATAAGTATCAAAAGCTAAGATCATGTTGGTATGGTATATTTATTTGGGATTTACTTTCTGCAATTCGGCGTACATTTCATTTAAAAAGGACTGCTGCTTCTTATCGTCTTTAAAATAGCGCTGATTGTTGACACTACAATCTTCTATATCAGCAATATTCAGTTTATTAAAAGACCAATCGTCAGTGTTTCTTATTGTAATTCCTAAATCATCATTACAGCTTTTCCACAATTCTGAGAATTTAGTTTTTTTATCATCACTCAACTTGTTAAAGTCAGCCGTAACGGTATAACCGTGCATTTCTGAATTGAAAAATTTATCAATAGATTTCACAGGAACACCGCCCCAAATTAATTCTTTTCCAACAGGAAATTCAATTGTTTTCAATTTTTCTTCGCTTAATTTATGCTCCATTTTTCCTTCATTAAAAAAGCTCTCTTCGTAAACCAATTTTGTGCCTATTGGAACTTGAATTTTCTTTACTATTATAGGTTCAGTAGTTATGAAAAAAGGATAATTAGGCGCTGAATTTCCACCGGTCGGATTCATGTTTCCGACACAGCCTGCTAGCAATATAGAAAACAATAAAGATAAAGGCTTAAAAATTTTCATAGAGATCTTTTTTCTTTCAACAGCATATTGAAAGTCTAAATTTAGAAAAACCTTACAAAGAATAGCGTTCTAAGAGTGAATTAATTTAAAAAGTTTTGTGTACAGCGATATCATTTCAAAAATCAAAAAAGCTTTATCATTCTCTTGCAGCCATTTAAGCGATAAATTTAGTAACTTAGTTACAAATCAAAAAAACTAAAATTATGATCACTAAAATGATATGGGCCAATTTGGTTTCTAACGATATACAGAAAACTATTCAATTTTATACTGCTCTTGGTTTTAAACAAAATGGAGCTGAAACAAAAGAATTGGTAAGTTTTGTTTTTGGAGAAAATGATTTTGTAATTAATTTTTTTGCTCCAAAACGATTAGAAGATGCTGTAAAAGGAAAACTATCCAACACGGCTATCGATAACGAAATTGTATTTTCTCTGTCTGCCAGCAGTGTAGAAGAAGTAGATCTTTGGTATGAAAAAATAAAAGAAATCAACGGAACAATTTACTCTGAACCAGAAAATTTTGAAGTTGGCTATACTTTTGGTTTTTCAGATCCTGACGGACACAAGTTTAATTTTTTGTATTGGCCTGGAATGTAGTTTTTAATTAAATTACTTATAAATATTTCCCCTAAACCGTATTTTTACTGTATGAATTCACAGATAAGTTTTATTAAATTCGCGGCTTTAAAAACAAAATTAATGAAAGCCAAAATAATTAGACTACGTGATTTCTTAACTCGAAATAAAATTTTCTTCGAAGTTATAACTGCTACTGCACTAACATTCACTGGAATCATTGTTTCTATTACAGCAAATACTATTGCAAAACAAGCAAATATAATAGCTGATACCGCTAACGCTATAGCAAATAATGCCAATAAAATTTCTCAAGTTCAAACTAAAATTATGGAGAGCGAAAATACTCCAAAAATTGAAATCCAACGAAAAGATATTTATCCTGATCCTAGTATAAATAGCTATGTAACAGAATGGTATATTTATAACAACAACAGTAAAATATCCAAATTTGAATTTGAAAAGGAGCGATCGTATATTGTTTATGAAAAAACAGATAATGAAGTAATTAATATACCAATAGTAAAATATTTTAATGACGAAGGAAAATTGATATCCCAAAATGAAGGACTTATATACAAGTTTGATAACAGACACTGTTTTCAGCAAGAATCGGTTTTACGCCAACAAATGTCAAATTATGGAAATGTTTCTATAAAAAGCTACATTGAGATATCATATGAAAATATTTCAGGAAAAAAGGAAATAAAACATTTTCAAGTTCTTCCTTTAATTCAGCCTATTGATGATGAAGAATGGAAGTCAATAGAAACAAATTGGATAAGCCATAGTGATAATGCTATTCATATTGAAAAGGTTGAACAAAATATTGTTTTCTTAAAAAAATACAAACAGTAATAGTTATTTAAGAATTACTAGTTGTTATTTTTTTTTGCCATAAGACAAATTCTCAATAAAAACTTATGACTAACTTTCGTGCATGAAAGAATTAGTAAATTACATATTACAGTTTGGCAATTTAAATCAGCAGCAGATTGATTTGATTTTGACGAAAGCCCAAGAAAAAGAAATTAAAAAAGAAGACTATTTTTCTGAAGCTGGAAAAATTGCTGCTGAAGTTGGCTTTATCGTAGACGGCATAATGCGTGTCTGCTATTACAACAACAAAGGCGAAGAAATTACAAAATACTTTATAGACGAAAATAACTTGGTCGTAGACTTAGAAAGTTTTGATAACAATATCTGCTCGTCTGCTTATGTGCAAGCCGTTACAGATTGCAAAGTTATCGTGTTTTCTAAATCAGATTGGCAAGAATTACTTAACACGATCGTAGGCTGGGACACAATTGTACATAAAATCACTTCAAAAGCGTTAATTCAGAAAGTGGCAAGAAGAAGTCCGCTGGTTTCAGAAGACGCCACAACGCGTTATTTATCTTTTATGGAAATGTTTCCAAAAGTAATTAATCGAGTTCCGCTTTCGTATTTGGCTTCGTATTTGGGAATTACACAATCTTCTTTAAGCAGAATTAGAAAAAACATCCGTTGAAATCGCTTTTTGCCATATGGCAAATGTTTTTGTTTTTAATCGATGCAACTTTGCCTCAGATAATTTAAATAGATAAAAATGAAAACAGTATTAATTACAGGTGCAAATAGAAGCATTGGTCTAGAAACGGCTAAACAGCTTTCAGCAAAAGGATTGTTCGTTTATTTAGGAACTCGTGATCTTGCAAAAGGAGAAGAAGTGGTAAAAGAATTGAATGAAAAAGGATTTCAAAACATTCAAGCCATTCAAATTGATGTTACCAATGCAGAAAGCGTTTTAGCAGCAAAAAATACAGTAGAAAAGGAGCAAGGCAAATTGGATATTCTGATTAATAATGCTGGAATTCTGGGAGATACTCCGCAAGATGCTTCGACAACTTCTATAGAAAGCATTCAAAAAGTTTTTGATACGAATTTCTTCGGAGTGATAAGCGTTACGCAGACTTTCATGGAATTATTGAAAAAATCTGATAGTCCTAGAATCAGCAACATTACTTCGGGATTAGGTTCACTGACTTTACACAGCGATCCAACTTGGAAATATTATGCCATAAAAGCGGTTTCGTATGTTTCTTCTAAAACGGCTTTAAACGCGTTTACGGTGACTTTAGCTCATGAACTGAAGGATCTGAAATTCAAAGTAAATTCAATAGATCCAGGTTATACAGCAACCGATTTTAATCATCACAGCGGACCGCAAAGTGTTGATAAAGCTGCCAGTTTTATTATAAAACATACTTTGGTTGACGAAGATGGACCAACTGGAAAATTTTTCAGTCCAGATATTGAAGATGAAAGCGAAGAAAGTCCATGGTAAAAAGAAGAAAACCTTTCAAAGTCATTGATTTTGGAAGGTTTTTATCATTTTAATAACTATTGTTTTACTAGAAAAGTGGTAAATTTAGCCCGTTATTAATTTTTAAGAAGCAAAATAATGTCCATTACAACCGAAGCAGAGTTAGCAGGAATGAAAAAAATAAGTGAAGCAGTCGCTTTTACTTTAAAAGAAATGAGAAAATTTGCCAAACCCGGAATATCAACAAAAGAATTAGACGATTATGGAGGTCAAATTTTGAATGATCTAGGAGCGAAATCTGCGCCATTTCTAACTTACGGATTTCCTGGTTGGACTTGCATTAGTGTTGATAATGAGTTTTGCCACGGAATTCCATCTGAGAAAAGAATCTTGAAGGAAGGCGATTTAATTAATATTGATGTTTCTGCAGAGTTAGACGGATTTTGGTCAGATAATGGAGGATCTTTCGTAATTGGTTCTGATGTAAATGAACACCAAAAATTAGTTGAAGCTTCTAAAGATATTTTATATAAAGCAATTCACAGCATAAAAGGTGGAGTCCGTATTTCTGATATCGGATTTTTAATTGAAACTGAAGCTAAAAAACGCGGTTATAAAGTGATTAAGAATTTAACGGGACATGGAGTAGGGAGAAGTCTTCACGAAGCGCCGCACGAAATTGCGAATTATAGAGATCGCTTTAACCAAACGAGATTTAAGAAGAATTCTGTCGTTGCTATTGAAACTTTTATTTCTACGGCTTCAACTTTTGCCGAAACCTTAAAAGATGGCTGGACAATGGTTGGAAACAAAGGCGGTTTTATGGCTCAGCACGAACATACCATCGTAGTTACAGAAGGAAAACCAATTATTTTGACCGAAATGAATGAAATTTGGAATTAAAAAAACGTATAAAACCAAAACTCCATTAGAAATAATGGAGTTTTTGATTTTTAAACTGCTTCCCAAAGTTCAATTTTGTTGCCTTCAGCATCCATTATATGAACAAACTTACCATAATCGTAAGTCTCGATATTATCAAGAATAGTAACGCCATTTTCTTTTAATTGCTTTACGAGACCTTCAATATTCTGGACGCGATAATTGATCATAAAATCCTTTTTAGAAGGAGAGAAGTAATCGTCTCCTTTTTGAAAAGGACTCCATTGCAGCGAATTTACCAGATCGGGATTTTCTAAATCTCTCGATTCAAAAGTCGAACCCCAATCGTTTGTGTCTAATCCTAAATTTTTAGAATACCAATTCTTGGTTTCACTTGGATTATCCGAAAAAAAGAAAATGCCTCCAATTCCAATTACTTTTGGTGTTTTATCATCTTGATTTTCCATAGCAATAACTATTTAAATTTCTAAAATTAATCTTTTTTAGTTGAATCTAAGTTATTAAATAAATGCTTGCATTTTCATTTTTTATGGTTTTAAGCTATATTTACACAACCGACTTAAGTAAAATCATATTGTCATGAACACAGAAAGAATTTACAAAATACTATTTTCTAGCGTATATCCATTATACATTCAAAAAGTCGAAAAGAAAGGGCGAACAAAAGAAGAATTAGATACTGTAATTAAATGGTTAACAGGTTATAGTGACACGCAAATTAAAGAACAAATTGAAAAGAAAGTAGATTTTCAGACTTTCTTTGCCGAAGCTCCAGAACTCAATCCGAATGCTTCTAAAATTACGGGAGTTATCTGCGGTTATCGTGTCGAAGAGATTGAAGATCCATTAATTCAAAAATTGCGCTATCTAGACAAATTGGTCGATGAAATTGCCAAAGGCAGGAAAATGGAAAAGATTCTAAGAGAATAAAAAAAGACCTTCAAAGTTGTTTGAAGGTCTTTTACTTTTAAACTCGTAGTAAACCGCGAAAACCTCTCGCAGCGTAATAAGAATCGGCGCCGTTGTGATATACAAAAACGGTATTGTATCTGAAATCGGAGAATATGGCGCCTCCTAATTTTCGTATTTCTGGCGGAGTTAAAATCCAGCTCGAAGTTTTGGTATCAAATTTTCCTAGCTTTTGCAATTCTTTGTATTGCTCTTCATTTAAGATCTCAATTCCCATTTCTTGTGCCATATTTATAGCGCTGTCAGCGGGTTTGTGTTCTTTTCTTTTTTCGAGCGCTTCATGGTCGTAGCAAATACTCCTGCGCCCTTTCGGACTCTCAGTGGAGCAATCTACAAAAAGATATTCATCTGTGTTTTTATCGTAACCAATAACATCTGGTTCGCCTTCAGTTTTTTCCATTTCGTCAAGCGATCCTAATTTTGCTGGATTTGCTTTTAGTTTGGCTTCAATTTTTGCCCATTCCAAATTTTCATGGCGGTTTTTATTATTCTCAAAACGTTTTTCAAGAATACTTAAAAGTTCTTCTTGCTCGTTTGCTGTCAGTTGTTTTTTCATGTTCTTTAGTTTTAATTAGAAGTGCATTTTCTGTTCTCTGGTCTGAAATACCACGAAATTACAGTCAAAACAATTAATAAACTTGGTCCAAAAAGTGCAGATGCATCATCTCCAACGGCTAAATGCGAAACAACCGCTCCAGACATGGCAAAAAAGAAACCGGCATAAGCCCATTCTTTTAATAAACCAAATTTCGGAATTAAAATGGCAATAACACCCAAAAGTTTCCAAACGCCTAAAAGCGTTAAAAAGTAAAGCGGATAGCCCAAATGCTGTATCATTTCAGCTTCTTCTTTTACAGGTATAAGCTGTACAATTCCGGTTGCTGTCATTCCTAGTGCCAGCCAAAGCGTGGCAATCCAATAAATAATTCTATTTCTTTTTGACATGATTATTTTATTTTAGGTTAGTTACAATTTCTTCTAGTCTGTTATGTGCCATATTTAAACCTTGAGCAAACGGCAGTTTCAATTGCGTCATTCTATGCTCAATAGATCTATATATGATCTGCATAGTTAATTTACTCGTATCATCCGTTATTTTTTCGAACTCTAAGAATTCCAACTGAGGAGCAAAATTGATATTATCCATTTCAAAAGTGCGAACAATTTTTTCGTTTGGAACAAAATCATGAATTACGCCATTTGCTCTAAAAACGACATTTCCGTTAGCATCGCTGGTTTCAAATTCCCATCCGCCATGTTTCTTATTTTCTAATTTTATAACTTTTGTCCCCATCCATTGTGCCACAATTTCAGGTTCAACATAAGCTTTAAATAGCAATTCTACTGGCAGATCAAATTCTCTTGTAATCACAAGATCATGCCTGTTGTCTTCTGCGTGAATTTTGGTTTTCTTTTCCATGGTTTATTTTTTATAGTTTTTCATAATTGCTTCTAACTTATTAAAACGTTCGTCCCACATTTTTCTAAATGGTTCGATAAACTGGTCAATTTCTTTCATTTTTTCTGGATTTAAATGATAATAAATTTCTCTTCCGCTTTGTGTCTGATGTAATAGTTCGCATTCGTTAAGAATTTGAATATGTTTTGAAATCGTCTGTCTTGACGAATTAAAATTCTCCGCAATTGCCCCAGGAGTCATGGCCTGAACAGCAACTAAACTTAAAATAGCTCTTCGTGTAGGATCGGCTATGGCTTGAAAAACGTCTCTTCTAATTTCCATTACGCAGTTATTTGACTGCAAATATAATGCAATCATTTGACTGCGCAAAATAAAAATGGAGAAACTTCAAAAAAGAAATTCCAAATTCCAACACTAAAAGAATTGGAATTTGGAATTTCACAAATTGGAATTTTCCTTATTTTTAAAGCTTAATTTGATAAGATTCAGTTAAATATTCATTTTCAGAATATCCATTTGTTTTCCACAATAACAAATCATTTAATAGATCTAAAGTTGGATTTTCAGAAGATCTATTATCGTAAACTTGCGCATAATCGCCAATAATCCATTCTGCTTTATCTACTTCTTTGTACTTAGAATGTTTTTCTAGTAGCGCAGTTGGGATTTTGAAAGGTTTTATTGTTGAACTTCCTGCACTTTCTTTACCATTAAAATTGAGAATGTAAGTAAAGCTATTAGCAGCATATTTGTTTTTATAAAATGAAACACAGGTTCTCGAAAGTGTTTTGTCTGGAAAAACTGAAGCATGTTTAAATGTATATTGATCTCCAGTTTTGCTTACACTTTGCCCTTGAAGTTCCTTTATAATAACAGAAGAAGGAATCTCTTTTTTATTACTTTCAGCGACGTAAGAAGTACTTCCAGCTTTTGCCGAATAAGCCAACCTCCAAAAACTCATAGGCACTTCTTGATTGTTGCTCAAGTACCAAATGTTTTTACCTTCACTAATATGATTAAAAGATCTAACAATATCCCTTCTATCAGCTTGCTTGTTGTAGGTATACAAAAACATGTTTTCATACGGAAGATTATTTGAATTTACTTCCACAGCTTTAATCTCTGTAGGTGCAAAATCACTTTTATTTAAGGTAATAACATCGTTATCTCCAGGATAATTCTGGATAAGCGTATCTAAATCTAAATACTTCACGTACGGTTTGTTGGTGCTCTTGTCGAAGATTAATAACTGATATCCATATTTCTTTTCTTGAGCATCATTTCCTTTCGTAAGAGTAACATCAGCATAAGTGTATCCATTTTCGACTTTATTCCATTTTAGGCTGGTAAAAGTTACGTTACCGCTATAGCCAAAATAAGCCGTACTCATGAATCCATTTTCCATTGGCGCATTATCATCTCTTTTTCCAAAGTCTTCTACTTTAATCTTAAAAGTTTTGCGATATGTTTCTTTATATAACTCAAAATTCTGTTTATTAGAAAAAGTTTTGCCTACAGGAACACTTTTTATATGCTGAATCGTAATACCATTAACTACCTGAAAATATAATATATCAATCTTATCTCCATTATATTTTCCTTTTAAATTCCATTTTAATGAATCACCTAAACTGCCGTAATTCAACAATTCGCCTTCAGGAGTATAGGCTGCAAGATAACCTTTGATATCGCCATTGTAGGCATTACCAAAATCTACAGAGAATAACACCTTAGATTGCTGGTCAGGAGTTGGTGTTTCTGTCGCTTCGTCATTTTGACAGCTATAAAGAAATAATGCAAAAAATGCACTTAATGCGAACTTACAGTAAAAATGTTTCATAATTAGGAAAGATTTAGGATTATTTTTCAAATATATAAATTTATCTGAATTTAATTACAAGTTAGAATAAATTGCTCTTTTTCAAGATTAATCTAATCCTGCAAACTGAAAAGGCTTAGTTTCTTTGAAATTTATCAGCGAATCTCCAGAATAGTTTTCATTATTGGCCAGACTCAGTTTTTTGATTTTTGCTTTTTCGCTAAAATCAATTTTGCTGAATTCCACCCAAATCACATTTGGATTCAAAACATTGTCGAAATAATACACTAGATTTTTTTGGTCTGCAACCGTTCTCCAGCGGGTAGAAGAGATGTTTGGTTCTGTTTCTGATGAAATTCCCAAAGGAACAGAACAATTTCTTATAACACCAAAAACACTTGCCAGAGCCGTTCTAGTGTTATCTGTTTTCGGAATCGCATCTATATAGTAAGAAGCTCTTACAAAACGGTCTGCGGCGCGATTTGTTCCCGGAAGCATAATCGTGCCAGGAATTCCTTTCCAATACGCATTAATAGCCAATTGCTGGTCAAAAATGGGAGAATTGGTCATTGTAACATATTTTCTGTCGTGATGAATTACGAGCTTTCCGTCGATATATTCAAAAATAGCATTGTCGCCACTAGAATCTGAAATCGATAAATGCACCGTCGCAAAAATATTCGTTCCAGGAATGTGCGAAGAAGTAATTACAAAATCTCTTTTTTCTAATGCCGCCACGGTTTCTGCAACTGTCGAAAAATTATCTAAAACATACTGGAGCCATAAAGAAACGGCCAAACCTTTTATTTTTCCATTCTTTTCAAATGCAGGATATTGCGATTCTACAAGCCACAAAAGATTGCCTACAAGTCCCTTTTCGTTCATTCCGTCTGAAGTAGCGATATCCCACGAACTGGTTACCACGCTTCCGTACTTAGACTTCCATTTGATCGAACTGGTTCCAACTTCTCCAGATCTTTCAATTCCTCTAGGAAAAATCCACAAATTGGCAGGAATTTCTCCGCGCCAGTCCATTGATCGAGCGGTAATAATAGTACCGTTTAACCCTTCGTAAACAATTCTTGTACAAGGCAGTACAGTTTCGGTTATCAATAATGTAAAAGCGAGTAGGGCAGGAAAAAATCTGTTTTTTGGTTTCATAGTTTTAGACATTTAATTAAACGTTAAGTTCTGATTTTCAACAGTTTGTTTTGGAAGAGAAATAGCTTTCAAAAAGCGTCTCTGCAATTTACAGCTTTTATGTAAAAAATTGGCTATAAATTGAGAGTTATAAAAGTATAAATATTATTTAGAATAATTATAAATAGTTTTGAATTAGAATAAATTAAAACTACTTTTGATGCCTTCAGAATATATTTAACCCAATATAATGGCAAAAAAGCTACTCAGAATATTTAAAAGATTATTTATCGCATTTTTAATTCTAATTCTTATCGGATTTCTATTTGAACAAATTGCCCGTTTTTACTTTGATAATAAACGTCCCGATGAAAAAGAATTTGTAGTAATTAATGGAAGAAAAATTCATTATAAAAAGCTAGGAAACGGTCCTTGCACTATAATCTTTGAATCTGGATTAGGTGGAGATCACTTGCATTGGCAAGATATTCAGAAAAAACTTTTAAAAAAATACACCACGATAGCTTATGATAAAGCTGGAATTTTGTGGAGCGATCCGTCTCAAGATATTTCACTAAAAAGATATTCGGATGATTTAGAAACGCTTTTAAAACAAACCAATTGCCCAAAACCATACATTTTAGTGGGACATTCTTTTGGCGGTATTACTCCAAGATTATTTATTCAAAAAAATAAAAAAGATTTGGCAGGAATTGTTTTTGTTGATGTTTCGCATCCTAAACAGCTTGAAAAATCGTCAGAAGCCTTAAGAAATTCTGTTCAGCCACCACCAAGAAAGTTTTCAAGTTTTTTAAATGAAATTGGACTTATTAGAATTTTATATAGCAGTACTGCTTTTACGACTGCCGTTCCAAAAGAACACTGGTTCAATCAAAATGTGAAAAACTATTTTTACCGAATTTTTGATGGAATGATGACAGAGCTTGAAAATGACGATAAATTGATGAGAGAAGCTTCTGAAATCGATGACTTTGGTTCAATTCCGCTAACTATAATTACTGCGAAATACCCAGTTGGAGTAGAAGGCGCTAGAGACAAAAAACTGGAAAAAGAATATTTAGGTATCCACAATGCATTACAAACCGATTTATTAAAGCTATCCACAAACAGCAATCAAGTTTTTGCTTCAAAAAGTGGACACTATATCACACTTCAAGAGCCTGATTTGATTTGCAACGAAATTGAAAAACTAGCGCCAAGATAGGTCTGACGCTAGTTTTTTCTATTTTAAAGTAAAATACTTTTTTGGATATTGATTTGCTCCATAAAAGATTGATCGTGTGAAATCACGATTAAAGTTCCCTGATATTCATTGATTGCCGCCGTCAGAATTTCAATATTTTGAATATCTAAATTGTTTGTCGGCTCATCTAGAATTATAATTTCAGGAGATTCGTTGCTAATAGTTAAACAGCAGAGCATTAAACGCATTCTTTCGCCTCCGCTTAAGGCGTTGCAAGGTTTGTCCCAGTCATTTCTGGAAAATAAAAATCGATTTAATCTCATTTTTATTTCATGTTCTTCCAAACCGCAATCGTTAAAAACCTGTGCTTGCTCGTAAATTTTAAGATTTTGGTTCAATAAAGAATAATCCTGATCGATATAAATTGCTTTTTTTGCCAATGAACTGATTTGCCCTTTCGTTGGGCTCAACTCTCCTAGAATAATTTTGATTAAAGTTGTTTTTCCCGAACCATTCAATCCTTTCATTACGAGACGATCGCCAGATAGAATTTCAAAATTAAGATTCTCCTTCCAAAGAAATTTTTGATCATAATTATAATTGAGATCGGAAGCTTTAAAAAGCGTTTTCCCTTTTACAAAAGAAGCGTTATTAAACCCAAACGTCATCTGATCTATCGCAGGAAGTGAAGAACGCAACTGTCTTAAATCTTCAGAAATGCCGCTGATTTTTTCGGCATGAACATCTTTAAGTTTCGAACTGCTATTTTCGGCTTTATTTCGAAGTGTATTCATCATAATTCTGGCGACACCCGATTTTTCCTGTTTCTTTTTGCCTCGAGCATCTAATTTGTTCTGACGTTCAATTGTTTCTCTTTCTTTTTCTTTGGCTTTTCGCAATGCCTTTTCTTTGCTTTGAACGTCTTGTTCTAAAGCGTTATTTTCTACTTTTTTTTGTTCGCTGTAAAAATCATAACCGCCGCCATAGACCGAAATTTCGTTTTTGGTCATTTCTAAAGTCTTATTTAAAAGATTGAGCAAGGTTCTGTCATGGCTTACAATTAAAAGCGTACTTGTTGTCGATTTTATAAAATCATATAACAATGTTCTGGCTGCAAAATCCAAATGATTGCTAGGTTCGTCTAGCAAAATTAAACTCGGTTCATGAATCATAATTCCAGCTAGAAAGACTTTTGTTTTTTGCCCGCCACTTAAGGTTTCCATTTTTTGGTCCAAATCCAAATCATGAAGCTGCCAATACGATAACGCTTCATTGCAACGTTCTTCAATGGTCCAGTCATCATCTAGCAATTGAAGGTTTTCTTCGGTTACAACACCTTCAAGTATTTCTTTAAGTGATGTTATTTTTTCCTTTATACGCAAAGCTTCAGCAATTGTAAGATTATTAAACTGGCCAAACAATTGCGGAACAAAATAGGGTTTTGAATCTTGGATAATCTGCCCTGAAAAAGGAGCTAATTCACCTGCAATAATTTTTAATAAAGTTGATTTTCCAACACCATTATTTCCGACTAAAGCGGTTTTGTCTTGATTGTTGAGTGTAAAACTAATGTTTTGAAACAGCATGTCTTTATTCTCATGCTGATAGGAGATATTTTGAAGAATAAGCATAATTCCTTTCTTTAATAGATAAATATTCTAGCCTCCACATATTGTAGATGCTTCTAAATTTTCCTGAAAGAAATTATTTTTCACATAAAGCGTTACTTGTTTTAAGAGTTGCAAAGGTATTTATTTTCGCTTTAAAAATCAAAAAACCATTCGTTACAATTGTATCGAATGGTTTTTTGTATCGAATTAGAATATAATTCTTCGTTTAAATTTTATCAAATGTTAGTTTGGCTTCTTTGGTATCTAAAATTAATTTATCCTCTGTTATAGTACTTTCGCAAGGATAAGGAGTACCAACTTCATCTTTAATAACAAGGCTTTTTCCTTTTTTTGTTAAAGCGTAAGTTCCGTCGGTAATTTCACGAAGCAGAAATCCTGTAACATGCCCATCTTCTGTAAAAGTAAGCATTCCATTGGTTAGAATTGCGTTTTTAGCAGAATCCGAAAGAGGCATTTTAGCTTCGACAGCGCTAACTTTCCATGAATTTACTAGTTTGTTTCTTTTATTATGACATGAAACCAATAGTACGACAGCAATGGCAATTACGAGAGTAAATAATTTTGAGTTTTTCATGATTTTGAGATTAAAAGTTAAACAGGAAAAAGTTACAAAAAAAAATGATATTAAAATATTAGGTATCAAATATTTATAAAGATTTTTTTTACTTCTTAATTTGAATTGCTTTTAATTCGGAAAGTCTCTGTTTTCGGCACTTTAACTGATAACCAGCATTTTACAAATAAACCTAAAATGGAGCTAAAATTTGTTTAATATGCTTTTTAAGATGGATTAATTAAGAGTCAAAGCTCCTAAAATTTCCTCATACATGAACGGGCCTCCAGGATAAGTTGCTGTATAATCTAAATTCATCCAGACTTGCCCGCGCTCGTCTATGTGATAATGAAGTTTTTTACCGTAGCTTTCTTTTGTAAAAAGTACATTTTTGATCAGATAATTGACTTTTTCCAAATCAATCATCGAACCAATTAAAATCTCAGGGTAAATATGCCCTTTGGTATGAATGAGGCGCGGAGTTCCGCCGATAGAGCGTATGGCGGCAGCCATCAAGATAGAGTGATCGTCGCAATCGCCAGAGAAATACTCTAAAGATTCGCTGGCGGTTGCGATGTAATCACCTTCTTTTGGATCGTTAACATAATTCCATCTGCCGTTTATTTCTTTAAAAACAGCAAAACATTGAATTATAGTTCGATAATCTGAATAGCCTCTAATGCCTTTAAAATGTTTGGTTGTTGCCATAATAGCAAAGTTTCGCACTTTAGGATTTTGGTATTCTATAGCATTAATAATCTTTGTTTTATTTGGAAACGGAAGCAGTTTTGCTACAATAATATCTTGAGGATACGGATTGTCTGACATTGTATAAATCATCGAATTGTAATCTTCTGAGATTTCGCTGAAACCATAATTTCCAATCACAGATCCGTAAAAGAGAATTAAGAGATAAACGGCAACGCACAAAATAATTATCGTTCGGAGATACATCAGAAGAAAAAATACTGCGGTAAAAACAAAAATAAAGATGAATACGCGATCTAGATTGAATGCCCATTCTAAATCGATTAAATTTTGATGCAGTATGATGAAAATCGGTATGGTAATTAAAAGGCTCAACAGCATTATAATAATCCTGTCCCACGGTGATTTCACCTGCAACTTGGATTTTAAATACGGTAAGTCAATTTTAGGGAATTTCATCATACGAATCAAAAAGCAGTATTTACAATGCTTTTACTGTTTCTACAAAAATACTTTTTTTATCAATAATTCCCAGATCAAATAATTGATTTTGAATTTTATTAAATGATTTTTCTGTCAAATTTTTCTGTGACCAATGCGTCAGTTTCAGCCATTCTTTAATATCTTCCGCTTTCTGGTTAAACAGCTTCGATAATTTCTTGTCAATCTCTGGAATCTCTTTAAAATCAACCGTTGTTTTGTTGATTATTTTAAGAATGGTTTCTACCGTTTTAGCATTCTTTTTTAAGAACTCATCGCGCCCGACAATAATAAAAGAAGGCCAAGGAGTAGGGCAGTCGTCAATTCTTCTAAAAATGCCTTTGTCTACAAGCGGTTTCGTCATAAAACGTTCCCACATAAAATAATCGGCTTTTTTATTGGTCAAAGCATCAACAGCGCCATCGATCGTGTTTACGATTTCAAATTCAAGATCGTCCATTTGCCAGCCTTGCTCATTGGCATTTACATAAGCCATTAATTGCGATCCTGAGCCAAGTCTAGAAATAGCCGCTTTTTTGTTTTTAAGATCTTTCAGTGTCTGAAAATCAGATTTTGCATCAACGTGAATTCCCCAGATTAAAGGAGATTGCACATAAATCTGAACAATTTTACTCGGATTGCCGGCCGAGATATCTTTTAGAATTCCTTCGGTCAGTATAACAGCTAGATCTGTTTCTCCGTCGCGAAGCATTTGACACATTTTTCCTGTGCCTTCAGGAACATTTGTCCATTGTAAGTCGATGTTCTCTTCTTCAAATTCGCCGTTTTCAATACAGAGATGCCACGGCAAATTGAAGTGTTCCGGAACACCCGCAATTTTGACAGTTTTCATTTATTTTAAGTTTAAGTTAAGTTGCTTGGTATGCGTATGCGTAATCTAAATATATAATGTATGGTTAGTCTTGTTTTGTTACTCAATTTTTTTAACTCATAGAAACATAGTTTTAGCAAACTGAAAAAAGGCGTTTCACTCATTTGAATGCACGTAGCAAACTATGTGAAAGAAATATTTTTCTCTTTGTCCCTTTTTTTATTAAATAGATCCTATGTTTCTATGTGTAAAATAAACTTTTAATTTTTTAATAAATCTGTTCGGTGTTTTTCTGATAGGCAAGGTTCTGCAAATTCGATTATCTCTTTCGATTCATATTCATTTAACAGACTTCTAACTAATGAATAATCAACATCTTTGCCAATCTCTGCGGCAAAAAAAGTATCGTTTAATGCTTCCGATAAACAATTAATTGCTTTTAGTTTTTCTCTAATAATTTCCTTGTCAAAACCTTTTTCTAAAATAGCAATCTGAACAATCGAATTGCCAGAATTTTGAATAGTTTTTCTGTGCATGAATTTTTCCTCTGTTTCATCAAATTCAGCATAAAAAAGATCATCAGTAGCGATCAAAGGCCCGAAAAACGGAATGTTATCCAGTTTAAAAAGACCTTTCTCCAGATCTATAATTTCTGCCCACATGGTTTCAGATACTACTTCGTCTAGATAATCACTATAGTATTTAAACAATATTTTCTTGTGAGTTTCCTGTTCCATTCTTTAATTTAATTTTGTTGCTTTTAAAGGCGAAATTACGATGCGATAACCGTCTGGATCAAGAAACATTCTTCCATTTTCATTCCAGTAAGGATTTACAGCTTCAATAAATTCAATATTATGATCCATAATTTGAATGTAGAGCATATTGTATTTTCGAATTGTATCTGGATAAAGAACCAATATATCATCTTCATCAAAAACATGAACTGCCTTCGTTTCAGATTGCGTAAATTCAAAATGCCAGTCTAAATCTGGTCGCCCGATAAACACGCCGTCATAATTATTATGATTCTGAAAACCTCCTAAACGTTCAAATCCTAAAACATTGACGTAGAAATTTTCAATTTCTTTTAAATTATTTGTGTGTCGCGCAACTCTTAAATGCATCTGAATTTATCGTCGGTTTTAAAATCATTAATTTATAATTGACTAATTTTCTAATTAACTTATCTAATTATTTCTCTGCCAGTTTATTCAATGTATACGCAATCAATTCATCTACTGCTTTGTACGGATCCTCACTGAAAGTTCCGCTGGCACGATTTGCAATAATAGCATTCAGCGATAAAGCATTGTGCCCTAAAAGCGCAGAAAGCCCATAGATCGCTGCTGTTTCCATTTCTAAATTAGTGATTTTAGCTTCATTAAAACTAAAATTATCCATTTTATTATTCAATTCTTCATCTTGAATATTCAGACGCAAGACTCTACCCTGAGGACCGTAGAATCCGCCGGCTGTTGCTGTAATTCCTTTAAAAATTCGATCAGATTCGATTAATTTTTCTAGGGTTTCAGAACATTTTATAACATAAGGTTTTCCTTTTTTAGGATCCCAATTGGTATGTTTTACAAATGCATCTTCAATTTCTGCAATAGAAACGTCATCAATTAAGTAGGAGCGAAGCATATTATCTAATCCTAAACCAAATTTAGACATTACAAAACTATCAACTGGAATATCTTCTTGTAAAGAACCAGAAGTTCCAATTCGAATAATATTCAAACTAGTCAATTTTTCTTTTGGCTGACGCGTTTTCAAATCAATATTGACTAATGCATCAAGCTCATTCAGTACAATATCAATATTATCAGGGCCAATTCCTGTAGAAACAACAGAAATTCTTTTGCCTTTATAAATACCGGTTTGGGTTTTAAATTCTCTTTTTTGAGCAGAATGTTCGATTGAATCGAAAAACTGAGTGATTTTTTCTACTCTATTTTGGTCACCAACAAAAATAATGTCGTGTGCTATATGTTCCGGACGAAGGTTTAAGTGGTAAACGCTTCCGTCTGGATTTAATATCAATTCTGAAGATTGTATCATTTTTTTTTCTTTTAAGGTGCAAAGTGACAAAGGCTCAAAGCTTCTAAGGTTAAAAACTAATTATTTTAAACAAAGCTTTGCGAACATAACTTTTTATAAAAACCTAAATAATAAAACTCTTAGCGAACTTTGTGGTTAATTTTTAATCTAAAATCTAAAATCAGAAATCTAAAATTTCTCAACCTCCAACCCGTTTGGTTTTGAACCCTTTTTCTTTTAAGATTGCCATAATTTTATCGCGGTAATCGCCTTGAATTATGATCGAAGCGTCTTTAAAAGTTCCGCCCACGCTTAATTTGGTTTTGATTTCTTTGGCTAAGATTTTGAAATCTTCGTCTGAGCCTTCATAACCTTCAATTATGGTTGTTGCTTTTCCTTTTCTTTTTTCAAATTTACAGATCATTGGCTCTTTCTGAACATAAAGAACATGTTCTTGTTCTTCAATCTGCTCAGGTTCATTCGATTCTTCATGATCTGGAAATAAATTTTTTAATTGATCTTTTAAATCCATAAAATTTTATGCTAAAAATAAATTCGAATAAATATAAAAAATTAAATTCCAAATCCCAATACGAGTTTGGAATTTGGAATTTATAATATTGAATTAAAAAGTTTATTTTTTAATTAAACCTAATTCTACTAAACGTTCGTACAAGAACTCACCCGCAGAAATATCTTCAAATTTCTTTGGATTTTCTGCATCAATACAGTTTTCTAGACAGTCCAGACGCATATCGCTTACTGGGTGCATGAAAAACGGAATTGAATAACGTGAAGTTCCCCATAATTCTCTCGGCGGATTTACCACTTGGTGAATTGTAGATTTTAATTTATTGTTTGTGTGTCGAGACAGCATATCTCCAACATTGATTACTAATTCGTCATCTTCAGCAATAGCATCAATCCATTCGCCGTCGTGATTTTGAACCTGTAATCCTTTTCCTTGAGCACCCATCAGCAATGTAATCAAGTTGATATCGCCGTGAGCCGCTGCACGAATTGCATTTTCTGGCTCAGAAGTAATAGGAGGGTAGTGAATTGGTCTTAAAATGGAGTTTCCTTCTTTTGCATATTCATCAAAATAAAACTCATCCAAACCTAAATGTAAAGCCAAAGCTCTTAAAACATAAACACCCGTTTTTTCCAGTTTCTGATACGCTTCTTTACCAACTGCATTAAAACGTGGTAATTCGGTAACATCAACATTGTCTGGGTATTCAGAAGCCCATCTTGAATCTTTGTCAACGTATTGACCAAAATGCCAAAATTCTTTCAAATCTCCTTCTTTACGGCCTTTGGCATGTTCTTTTCCAAAAGAAACATAACCTCTTTGTCCGCCAATTCCAGGAATTTCATATTTATGCTTAGTTTCTATTGGCAAGGCGAAAAAATTTCTAATTTCACCATAAAGTTCGTTCACCAATTGATCATCAAGGAAATGACCTTTTAAGGCTACGAAGCCAATGTTTTCAAATGCACTGCCGATTTCATTTACAAATTTTTGTTTACGTTTCGGGTCGTCCGAAAGGAAATCACGTAAGTCTACACTAGGAATGTTTTGCATACTTTACATTTTTTATTTAAAGAAAGAAAGGTGTCATAAGTACCTTTCGCTAACAAAGGTATAGAATATTTTAGAAAATAATCTTACGCTCAGGCATTAAAAGCTAGCTTCGAATTAAAATTTCATTTTCAAAACCAATAAAATTAACGCAAATTGTTATATTTGAAACACTAAAAAACAAAAAATTACATGATTTTTTACCGACAAAACATTACTGACGCTCAATTATTAGATTTATATAAAAAAATATTAAAACCAAGACTGATTGAAGAAAAGATGCTCATCTTGATTCGTCAGGGAAAAGTCTCCAAATGGTTTTCCGGAATAGGGCAAGAGGCTATTGCTGTTGGTGTTACTGCTGTTTTAGACCAATCAGAATACATACTTCCAATGCATCGAAATCTTGGAGTTTTTACAACAAGAGAAATTCCGCTCCATCGTTTATTCTCGCAGTGGCAGGGAAAAGCAAATGGTTTTACAAAAGGCCGCGACAGAAGTTTTCACTTTGGAACTCAGGAATATAATATTATCGGAATGATTTCGCATTTAGGTCCGCAATTAGGAATTGCTGACGGAATTGCACTTGCGAACAAACTTCAAGACAATAAAAAAATCACTGCTGTTTTTACTGGTGAAGGCGCAACAAGTGAAGGCGATTTTCATGAAGCTTTAAATATTGCAGCGGTTTGGAAACTGCCAGTTATGTTTATTGTTGAAAATAACGGTTATGGACTTTCGACACCAACAAACGAGCAATACGCTTGCGAAAACCTTGCTGATAAAGGAATTGGTTATGGAATTGAAAGCTGGATTATTGACGGAAATAATATTGTGGAAGTTTACAATAAACTGTCTCAGCTAAAAAAAGAAATGCAAGAAGATCCGCGTCCGGTTTTATTGGAATTTAAAACTTTTAGAATGCGTGGGCATGAAGAGGCGAGTGGTACGAAATACGTTCCTCAAGACTTAATGGATCAATGGGAACTGAGAGATCCAGTGACCAATTACAGAAAATATTTGACCGAAAACGGAATCTTAACTGCTGAGTTGGACGAACAGCTTCATGCCGAAATCAAAAAGGAAATCGATGAACATTGGGCAATGGCAAATGCCGAACCTGAAATTGAAGCAACTTACAGCGGAGAACTAGATGATGTTTACAAACCTTTTGACTATGAAGAATATACTCACGGAGAAGAAGTAGAAAACATCCGTTTTATAAATGCAATTAGAAATAGTTTAGAGCAATCTATGTGGCGCCATAAAAACCTAGTGATTATGGGGCAAGATATTGCAGAATATGGCGGTGCTTTTAAAATAACGGAAGGTTTTGTTGATGCCTTTGGAAAAGATCGAATTCGAAATACGCCAATCTGCGAAAGTGCCGTAGTTTCTACAGGAATGGGATTATCTATTAACGGATATAAAGCTATTGTAGAAATGCAATTTGCTGATTTTGTTTCTACTGGATTTAATCCGATTGTGAATCTTTTGGCGAAATCACATTACCGCTGGGGCGAAAATGCTGATGTTGTGGTTAGAATGCCTTGCGGCGGAGGAACTCAGGCGGGACCATTTCATTCGCAAACTAATGAAGCTTGGTTTACCAAAACTCCAGGTTTAAAAGTGGTTTATCCAGCATTTCCTTATGATGCAAAAGGACTTTTAAACACTTCAATTAACGATCCGAATCCGGTATTATTTTTCGAACATAAATTATTATACCGCAGTATTTATCAAGATGTTCCAAAAGACTATTATACTATTCCTTTAGGTAAAGCCGCTTTGGTGAAAGAAGGAAAATCGGTTACTATTATTTCGTTTGGCGCGCCAGTTCATTGGGCATTAGAAACATTAGCCAACAATCCGGAAATTGATGCGGATTTAATTGACTTAAGAACTTTACAGCCTTTGGATACTGAAACGATTTTTGCTTCGGTTAAAAAGACTGGAAAAGCGATAATATATCAAGAAGACACCATGTTTGGTGGAATCGCAAGTGATATTTCTGCTTTAATTATGGAGAATTGTTTTGAATATCTAGACGCTCCTGTAAAACGTGTAGCGAGTTTAGATTCTCCGATTCCGTTTACTAAAGCATTGGAAGATCAGTTTTTGCCGAGAAATAGATTTGAAATTGCTTTGAAAGAGCTTTTAAAATACTAAGCTTTTGTGTGTATTTTTTTAACGCAGAGAACGCTAAGTTTTTTCTAAGCTTTTTGCGTTTATCATTGCGCTGAGTAAGATCGCAAAGCTAGATTTTAAACGCGATAGGTTTTTAAAACCTGTCGCGTTTATATTTTGGAATCTTTTTAATATTATAACCTGTGTTTTTTTTTAACGCAGAGAACGCTAAGTTTTTTCTAAGCTTTTGCGTTTATCATTGCGCTGAATGAGATCGCAAAGCTGGATTTGTTAAAACCCGTCAGTTTTTTGAAACCTCTCGGATTTATATTTTGAAATCCTTTTAATATTTATAAATCTATTTTTTTCTAACACAAAGAAAAATATGATTCTGAGTGAAAAAACTTAGAACCTTAGTAGCTCAGTAGCTTAGAACCTCTATTTAACTTCTACTTCAAACAATTGCACCTGAGATTTCAATCTTTCAATTACCAAATTCATCATTCTCTTATTTAAATTAGATGAATTTTGGATATAAGTATCGTATTCATCAATTGTAAAAAGCGCCATTACGATTCCTTTTAGTGAATTTCTAAATTTAATATCTTTTTGAATGGAGTTTTCAATCGTCTGGAGTTTCTTTTCTACTGAATAAGAATAAAAATCTCGTTTGTTTTTATTGATATAATTTATAAAAACGGCTATAAACAAATCGTTTTGCAATTTCAGAATAGGCCTAATCGTTTGATTTTGAAAGATCTCATCTGGTGAAGATTGAGCGCTTACGGTTCCTAAAGTTTCGCCTCTGAATTCTCTTAAAAAAGTATCTCTATCTTCCATGGGGTTTTTATTTAAATTTAGCGAAAAATAAAATACTAAAAGTCTATTTTTGTTTTAAATGTAAAATACTTATAAACCATTATTGGTTGAAAAAATATATTATGAAGGCTTCTTTTATTCTCATTCTATCCAGTTTATTCCTGATTATTTCTTGTACTTCAAAAGAGAACAGTTATAAAGAGGTGCATTATCAGTCCTTAAACGGAAAAGATAGCGCGGTTTTAGCTTTAAAAATCAGCGAAAAACGTTTTTTTGGACGCTATGAAATTTTCTATAATAAAATAGGAAAGGATTCTGGAGATGTTCGTGGCAATATAAATGGTGATACTTTGCGAGGAGATTATCATTTTATTTCACAAGGCGGAAGCTGGAAAAGAATTCCGTTGGCTTTACTGAAAAAGGATAAACAGCTTATCCAAGGAAAAGGCGCAATCGGAACGTATATGAATCTTCCTTGCTTTTATCCGGGAACATTGAGCTATAAAAATCCAGATTTCATTTTTGAAGAGATTAAGAAATAGTTTGACGTGGCTTGCGTTGATTTTACCGCAAAGCACGCAAGGTTTTTGATATACTATATCTTCTAAAAGCGCAAAGTTCGCAAAGCTTTGTCTAAAAAACTTTGCGAACTTTGCGGTAAAAATCAATCCAAATGCCCAATCTGAGAAGGCAATTCAAATATTTCAAGATCAAAATATCTTACTGAAGCCATAACATGATCGAAAATATCAGCCATGATATATTCGTAATTGGCCCAGCGTTTATCGCTTGAAAAGACATAAATTTCTAACGGAACTCCATGTGCAGTCGATTGCAACTGTCGGCACATGATATGCATATTCTTATTCAAGCCTGGATGGTCGTGTAGATATTGCATGATGTATTTTCTAAACAATCCTAAATTGGTCATGTTTCGGCCATTTAGCGAAAGCGTTTTATCAATTCCTCTAAGATCGTTGTATCGGTCAATTTCCGCTTGACGGCTTTCAATATAAGAGCTAATAAGCTGTACTTTTTTCAATTGATGCAAATCTTCGTCATTTAAAAAACGAATCGTACTGCTTTTTATCAAAACATGTCTTTTAATACGTCTTCCGTCAGAATTCTGCATTCCGCGCCAGTTCTGAAACGAATCAGAACTTAAAGCATACGTTGGAATCGTGGTAATGGTATTGTCGAAATTTCGAACTTTTACAGTCGTCAAATTGATTTCGATAACATCTCCATCGGCACCAAATTTATCCATTGTAATCCAGTCACCAATACGAACCATGTCGTTTATGGCAACCTGAACACTCGAAACAAACCCAAGAATAGTATCTCTGAAAATTAAGATGATAATAGCCGAAAGCGTTCCTAAGATTGTTAGCAATTCGCCTTTCTTGATTCCAAACAAAGTCGAAATAATCATGGCAACACCAAAAATCCAAAGCACGATCATGATAACCTGAACGAAACTGTCGATTGGTTTGTCGCTGTATTCTGGTTTCTGTTTTAAATAATCGCGTAAGGAATTAAAAACTGTTCGAACAATCCATAATCCCAGCAATACAATATAAATACCGACAATTTTTCCGAACATCGATTCCCAATATTCGTATTTATCTAAAATAACGGGAACCGCTTTATAGATAAAGAAAAACGGAATTAAATAAGCCGTATATCTAGTGGTTTTGTTTTGAATTAAATAATCGTCAAACTTGGTTTTAGTTCGCTGAGCAAAAACAGCAGTCAGCGTAACTAAAAGAAATTTAGCGGCATAATAAATAATGTAAGCTAGTGCTATTAAAATAGCGATATTAAAGATCAGGCTGGTATAAGACGCAAAATTGCGGCTCATTCCCCAATCTCTAAATAGAGGGTATAAAAAATTGAATATTTTCTCCAAAAGCTTATGCATTTTCCAGATACTTTTTCTCTATATAAAAAGTTCCAAACGGAATAAGAGAAGCTACTAAAATGATTGCAAAAGTTTTTAAATCCCAATTCATGGATTTTTTCAATAAAAATGCTAAAAGAATGTATCCTATAAATAGAACACCGTGTGTCATTCCTAACGGACGTAATAATGTATGGTAAAGTTCAGGATTGTTGTTTTTGATAATCAACATATTAGCAAATAACACTAAATAAGAGATTCCCTCTAAAATGGCAGTGATTTTGAAAAGCTTGAGCATGTATGTATTTTTTAAGTTTTACAGTAGCAAAATTAGGCATTATGGTTTGATTTTAGGATTTAAAAGTTGAAAATAAAATGCTTTTTTGTCCTATAAATACAATCGTAAACTTTGTCAAAGTTTTAAACTTTGACAAAGTAGGACAGCAACTAAAATTGGAATTTGGAATTTAAAAATTTGAAAATTATCTTTACTGTATGAGCAAAAGAGATTTAAAAAAATATTTAGGCGAATTAACCAAAGAGCAGTTAGAAGAACAATTGATAGAATTGTATGAGAAATTTGCACCTGTCAAGGTGTATTATGATTTTGTTTTTAATCCGAAAGAAGACAAATTGCTGCAGGAAGCAAAGGTTAAAATCTCGCACGAATATTTTCCTATCAAAAAACCGGGAGCAAAATGGCGACCTAAAGCCAAAATGAGAAGATCGGTTGCCCAGAAATTAATTAAGCATTTTATAATGTTGGGTGTCGATTCGTATGTTGTTGCCGATATTATGCTTTACAATATCGAAATTGCGCAAACGTTTTCTTCGCAAAACTTCATCAAGCAGGAATTATTTTACAAAAGTATCCTAAATTCTTTTGAGCAAGCAGTCAATTTTATCGTTTCAAACGGAATTTTTAACGATTTTAAATTGCGAATTAATGCAATTCAGAACGAAACTGTAGAGCAAAAATGGAAAAATAAGTACGATTTTGAGGCAATTTTGGAGAAAATCGACTACTAAATGCCCTTCTCATAAAAAATCTTTATTTAAAAAAAATATTTATTTTAGGTTAAAATAAGATGAATAACTGTTTTTTCGGTGTATTTTTGCAAAAATCCAAAAATAAACAATGTCTCAAAACACTTTAGAAATACAAAGAGAAGAGAAGAAAGAACTTTATGCATACCAAAAAGGCGACATAGACGCTATTTTTGACCGTTTAGACAATGCTCCTCCAAAACATCATTTACTGTATCAGCTTCCTACGGGAGGAGGAAAAACAGTGATATTTTCTGAAATCGTTCGCCGCTATTTATCTCATAATGATAAAAAAGTGGTTGTTTTAACGCACCGTATCGAACTTTGTAAACAAACTTCAAAAATGTTGACAGGTTTTGGCGTTACAAACAAAATAATCAATAGTAAAGTAAAAGAATTGCCAGACCAGAATGATTTTTCTTGTTTTGTGGCGATGGTTGAGACTTTAAAAAACCGTATTAATGATGAAAAACTTCATTTGGACAATATCGGTTTGGTTATTATTGATGAGGCACACTATAACTCGTTTAGAAAATTACTAAACTCGTTTAAAAATGCTTTTATTCTTGGAGTAACAGCAACGCCTTTGAGTTCGAACATAAAATTGCCAATGCACCAAAGTTACAACGAACTTATTGTAGGTGATACCATTGGATCTTTGATCGAAAAAGGTTTCTTGGCAAAAGCAACGACGTATAGCTACGATGTTGGTTTGACTTCGTTGAAAGTGGGTATTAATGGTGATTATACGGTAAAATCTTCAGACGATTTATATACGAATACTTTGATGCAGGAAAAATTGCTGCATGCGTATACAGAGCGTTCTTTAGGAAAGAAAACGTTGATTTTCAACAACGGTATTCATACATCTTTATATGTATATGAAACATTTAGAGAAGCGGGTTACGATATTAGACACTTAGACAACACAAGCAGTTCTGAAGAGCGTAAAGATATCTTACAGTGGTTTAAAAAGACTCCAGATGCTATTTTGACTTCTGTCGGAATTTTGACAACTGGTTTTGACGAACCGACTGTAGAAACGATTATTTTGAACAGAGCAACAAAATCGTTGACTCTATATTTCCAGATGATTGGCCGTGGATCTCGTAAATTGCCTGGAAAAGATGAATTTACAGTTATCGATTTAGGTAATAATGCAGCGCGTTTTGGTTTATGGAGCGATCCTGTAAACTGGCAGCACATCTTTAAATCGCCAGAATTCTATTTAGAAAACTTGCGTGATGATCACGAAATCGAAATGTTCTTTAAATACAGCATGCCACCAGAATTGCGTGCAAAATTCAGCAAAACAGCCGATGTTAGTTTTGATGTCGATGAAGAACATAAATTAATCATCAAACAGAATCTTCGTTCTAAAGTAGTTTTAGACAAATCTTTAGACCAGCATGCGGGAATGTGTGTAGACAATACAGAAACACTTCAAGAAGCCAAAATGCTTGCAAAAGAATTGGAAGATGATATTGAAGACCGTATCAAACGTTATTCAAAATGTTTGAGCCAATGCAGTAAAAACTACCGCGAATGGCTGGTTGACGATTACAAACAAAGATTGACCTTGTTAATCGGTAAAAAATATCGTGAGAAAATCATGAACGAACCAGATTGATAATTTTTAAGTTTTTTTGTTTCAGGTTTCATGTTTCAAGTTGTGATGCCCGAAAATATAAATTAATATATGATCTTTGTCAAAGTTATAAACTTTGACAAAGATTTTCCTTTTTTAAAACAACAACAAAACATTCTGATTAAAAACAATCTAAACTCTAAAATCAGAAATCTAAAATATAAAACATGTCTAAACCATTCTCAGTATTAGGAATTTCAGCTCCAATTTTAAAAGCTTTAAGCGAATTAAATATTGTTGAACCTACAGAAATTCAGCAAAAAACAATTCCGTTATTTTTGGACGAAACTCATGATATTGTAGGTTTAGCCAAAACAGGAACAGGAAAAACAGCCGCTTTCGGATTGCCATTATTACAATTAGTTAATCCAGAATCAGCTGAAGTTCAAGCGGTAATCTTAGTTCCAACAAGAGAATTGGGACAGCAGATTTTTAGAAATTTGGAAAGTTTTTCAAAATATATTCCAAATATACCAATCGCATCTATTTGCGGGGGAACTCCAATAAAACCGCAAATCGAAAGATTAAAAGAAGGTGCGCAAATTGTTGTGGCAACGCCTGGACGCTTAATTGATTTGATTCAGCGAAAAGCCATCAACATTAAACAAGCGGAATATTTAGTTTTGGATGAAGCTGACGAAATGGTTTCTATCCTTAAAGAAAGTTTAGACGAAATTGTTGCTGAATTGCCTAAAAAACACCGCACTTTATTATTTTCTGCAACACTTCCTGGAACTATAAAACAGCTGATTCAGAATTATTTGAATAAAAATGTAGTTCAGATAAGTGCCAACATGGAAACTGTTGGAAACGAAGGAATCGATCACGAATATATTGTAGTTGATCCTATTGAAAAACTAGAAGTTTTAATGCATTTCTTGAATTCGAGAGATGGCGAAAGAGGAATTATTTTCTGTAAAACTAAAGCCGCTGTTAATAAATTGGCTAAAAATCTAGCGATTAATAAGTTTTCTTCTGGAGCACTTCACGGCAGTTTAACGCAAGGAATTCGCGATCGAATTATGGAGCAATTCCGAGAAGGGCATATTAATATTCTAGTGGCAACCGATTTAGCAGCGAGAGGAATCGATGTAAAAGAAATTTCGTATGTCATTAATTACCACCTTCCTGACACTTACGAAAATTACGTTCACCGAAGCGGAAGAACCGCAAGGGCAGGAGCAAAAGGGCTTTCTTTAACCGTTTTACAGCAAGAAGAAGTTTTTGAAATTGCGGACTTTGAAAGAGAATTAGGAATTAAATTTTCTGAGTTCAAAAAACCTTCAGCGGCAAGTTTGGAAGAAAATAATATGCTTTTATGGGCAAAACAAATCTTCAAAACAAAACCAAATCATGAACTTTCTCAGGATTTGAAAACACGCGTAAAAACTGTTTTTCATCATTTAACGAAAGAGGAACTAATCGAGAAACTAATGGCAAGTTATGTCTTACAGAACAAAATCGATATAGTTGAAAAAACAGTTAAAAAATTCAAAAAGTAATAAATATGACAATTGTCATTGCATATTAAAGTTGTATATTTATAAGGAATTATTTTATAATCCTACTTAATACAATATATATGAAAATAGTCATTATTGGAGGAGGATTTGCAGGACTTAATCTAGCGAAAGAGCTTGTAAATCAGCCTCAAATACAAGTAACTCTTGTAGACAAGAATAATTATAACTTTTTCCCACCACTTATATATCAGGTTGCCACTGCATTTTTAGAGCCATCGAGCATTAGTTATCCTTTTAGAAAGTTCTTTGCAGGCAAAAAAAATCTACAATTTCGTTTAGGCGAATTACTTTCTGTTTCTCCTGCTGAAAAGAAAATTACTTTGAGCAACGGAGAATTGGATTACGATTATCTGGTTTTTGCCACGGGAGCAGAAACGAGTTATTTTGGCATGGAAAACGTTATGAAAAACGCCATTCCGATGAAAACCTTAAATGATGCCATCGTAATGCGTAATACGTTGCTTAAAAATCTAGAAAAAGCTGCGATTTGCAAGGATATGCGTAAAAGACGTAAATTATTGACAATTGTAGTCGCTGGAGGCGGACCAACAGGAGTGGAAGTTTCTGGAATGTTTGCTGAAATGCGTAAAAATATCCTTTTAAAGGAATATCCAGAATTGGATACATCAGCAAGTAATGTTTATTTGGTCGACGGAGGAGATGCTTTACTGTCACCTATGAGCAAAGAATCTCAAAAAGATACGCTAGATGCTTTAACTAAACTTGGTGTTGTAGTAAAACTGAATACTAAAGTTGTGGATTACGTAGATGACACTGTAATATTTGAAAACGGAGAAACTATAAAAACCAGAAATCTAATCTGGGCCGCAGGAGTATCTGCAAAGATATTTGAAGGAATTCCAAAAGAAAGTTACGGTCGAGGCAGACGTATGGCAACGGATCAATACAATAAAGTAAATGGTGTTGAAAACATCTACGCTATTGGTGATACTGCTATTTCATCTGGCGATCAAAATTTCCCAGATGGACATCCGCAAGTTGCTCAGGTTGCGATTCAGCAAGGATTAAATTTAGCTAAGAATTTTAAAGCAATGGTTACTAATAAACCGCTTAAACCATTTGCTTACAAAGACAAAGGTTCTATGGCTATTATCGGAAAAGCAAAAGCCGTTGTAGATTTACCAAGTCCGAAATGGCATTTTAAAGGGTTCTTTGCTTGGATTATTTGGCTGTTTATCCACTTAATTTCATTAATAACGTACAGAAACAGATTAAATACATTCTGGAACTGGATGGTCGCGTATTTCGCAAAAGATCAATCACTTAGAATGATCATCAGACCGGATAAGAAAACGCAAAACTGAAGGAATAAAATTCCAATCTTTTAAATTCCAAATTCCAAACTTGGAAAAATATTAAATGCAAAAAGCCAAAATCTAATGATTTTGGCTTTTTTATTGGAATTTGGAATTTAAAAGATTGGAATTTTAAAATATTTGGAATTTATTTTTTTAGTGCCCGATCATAACATCATCACTATCCGACAATTCTACCTTTTGTTTAATAAAACGTTTTCCGATATTTAAAATAAGAAAGGCTGTAATAGTTGTAGTCGTCATAATGGCAACCATTGGAGTTACAGAGTTTTTCACGAAAACCCCAATAGCAAATGAAGCCAAAGCACCGATTCCCAACTGAATTGCGCCCATTAAAGCAGAAGCGCTTCCAGTATTTTTAGCGAAAGGAGCAAGCGTTAATCCTGCCGTATTTGGATTTGAAATTCCTAGACAAGCTAAAAACAAGAATAACATTCCGATGGTTTGATACAATCCTAAAAGATCATTCAAAGCCAGAATCAAAAATATTATACTGATAACGGATTGCGAAATCAAGGCTCCAAAAATCATCTGTTCGCTAGAAAACCGTTTTAAAAGCATAGAATTCAACTGACTAGATCCAATAAAACTAACCGACATAAGAGCAAAAATCCATCCGTACGTTTTAGCGTCAACCTTGTAAATATCCATAAAAACTAAAGGTGAAGCCGCCACATAAGAAAACAATCCTGAAAAAGCTATTGCTCCAGTAAAGGCATACGTGTAAAATTGTGGTTCTTTTAAAACGGAAAGAAAATTAGAAATAATCGGTTTTGGTTTTAATGAAATCGAAGTGTCAGGTTTATAAGTATCTGGAAGTCCGAATTGTGAAGCTGCCAGAATTACAATTCCCATGCACATCAGAATAAAAAATACGGCATGCCAGCCTAAATCTTCTGTAACATAACCGCCAATAGTTGGCGCCAACATTGGAGAAAGTCCAACAACTAGCATTAAAAGAGAAAATACTTTTGGTATGTCTTTTACAGGAAACAAATCTCGAACCATCGCTACAGAAGCAACAGTTGCAGCACAGCTACCAACAGCTTGTACAAATCGAAGAAATATAAAACTATCAATATCAGCTACATAAATACATCCTAAAGAAGCTAAAATGTAGACTAGAAGTCCAATGAACAAAGGTTTTTTACGTCCGAAACGGTCTAATAAAGGTCCATAAAGCAATTGTCCAGCTGAAATTCCGATAAAATAGCTGGATAAACTCATAGAAACTTTGGCAACAGTGGTATTTAAATCTTTTGCAATTCCCGAAAAACCAGGCAAATACATATCAATTGAGAACGGACCAAGAGCTGTTAAAGAACCTAATATCAGGATAAGCTGAATATATTTTTTTGTTGTCATTTTCTTAAAAAAGGGCTTATAATTTTTTGCAAAGGTAAAGATTTCATATCTTGTTATAGAACTTGAAGAAGTTTATAACAATAAATTAAAGTAATTGCCGGCATTATTCGGCATAACTATTTATTAATCTTAAAATTAAAATTATGAAAAAGTACCTTTTACTATTAGCAGTTTTATGCACATCAATGTCGTTTGCACAAACCATTACATCAAAACAAGAAGAAGCTAGTACAGAACAATACGAGCTCTTGAAAAAAGTAAACCAGTATTATCCAGACATTACATTAAGCAAATCGGTTACCAATTTTTATGCAGACGGAAAAATTATCGATTCGCAGCAGGATTTTGATTTAAGAGGCACAAAATTTTCAAGTTACAAATTAGGGATTGAGCCAGGAAATAAAAAGGTGAAATTTGATTATACATCAACTGAAGCAGGCCACGTATATGGCGACGTTACCATTTTTAACGGGAATGCGTTAAGAACAACTTTTAATGAAAAAACAAACCAGATTGACGTATCATTAAATGGAAAATCTGTTTATTTGAAAAAATTATAAATTTTCTAGAATTTAGAAAAAGCATCGCAAACTTGTGATGCTTTTTTGATTTATATTTGATTCAGATTTTAATAAAACAAACTACAATGAAAAAATTTCTTTTCCTGGCATTTATAATTTCCTTGCAATCATTTGCACAGCAAAATAAATTCTCAGGAACTTGGGGAAACGAAAAATGCAAAGACTGCAAAAAAGAATTCATTTTTACAATTACAATTGCACAATCTAATTATAAGATTTTTGGAACCGCCGAAGTTACGAGCGAACACAAAGATTTGAATTCTGGAATTTTGGAAGTTTCCGGACATGTGTATCCGCATGGCGATAAAGCTCAGATAAAATTTAAAGATAAAAACGGAATTACATCAAGTGCCGTTTTATTTGTAGAAGATAATGTAATGCAGTTCACCAAAAATGGCGGAGGCGATCTAATACCAAAAGAGATGATTTTGAAGAAATTATACGAATAAGCTCCTTTTCGGAGTTGCTTCAATTTGAACTATAATTTATATTATGTAAAATAGAATATTTCAAAAACCGCCCTATGATAAACTATATAGTTTTTAGTTCGAAAATTTTCATTTTGTCTGAAACTTAGTTTACCATACTTCTGTTCAGTTGCATTTTAAATTTTTAAAACTCAAATATTCAAATGTCATAAATACGCTGTATGATTTTATTTTTAAAATATTTTCAAATATTGAAATTTCAGCGTATCTGATTAAAAGATTTATAGTAATTCAAGTTGTCCATAAATGCGCTGTACGGTTTTAAATTTTAAAAATTTTCAAATATCACAAAATCGTCAGTTTAGTTCTGAATGGTTTATTATGCAATAAATCAATTCGCTTTTCAGGTCTTATTACCATTATCTTTTAACATTTCTTTAAAATAATTAGTTTCTGCTAAAGATACTTTCATTGTAAGACTTTATTTTACTATTTTTACATTCGATACTTTAAAAATAAATTATCACATATATGAATACAGTTGCTGAGCATATTGCAGATTTTTTAAAAGAATACAAACCATTTGATAATTTAACTTTCCAGGAATTATCAGATATTGCTACGAATATTCGTGTCATTAATTTAGAAAAGCATGCGGTATTATTTCAAAATAACGATCCGCTTCATGAAAACTTTTATGTTGTAGCTTCTGGTGTCATTAATCTTACGACTATTGCCGACGCTGAAGAAACCATTTTGAATAAGTGTCATGAAGGCGATATTTTTGGTTTGCGCCCGTTTTTTGCAAAAAATAACTACATGATGACGGCTAAAGCTCGTGAAGAAAGCATAATTTATGCTATTCCTATCGCTGTATTTAGACCTTTTGTAGCCAACAATTCTGATGTTTTAAATTTCTTGCTGGAAAGTTTCGCTGTAAATTCGCGTCACACCAAAGACAGCATGAACTCGAACGGCAAGCTGATTTCTGATGCTGATTATATTGACCAGCAGACAGAAATGCAATATATTCAGTCACTTAACTATAATAATTCGCCATTAACAACTCAAGCGAGTTCTATAATTAAAGACGTCGCAATTTTAATGACAGATTCTATGTTAGACAACATTATAATCTGCGAAAAAAATCACCCTATTGGTATCGTTACCAATGCCGATTTATCATCAAAAATTGCAACTGGACGCTATCCTATTACTGAAACTATAGACAAAATTATGTCGTCTCCGGTTGTAACGGTTTTAGAAAATGTGTCTTTGGCAGAAGCTCAATTGTTGATGCTTAAACATAATGTTACACACTTATGCGTAACTAAAGATGGTACAAGCAAATCTGTTGTAAAAGGAATCATTTCTGAGCACGATCTTATTGTAGCACAAGCTAGTAACCCTGGTGTATTAATTAAAGAGATTAAGCGTTCTCAGCTTCCAAAAGACTTAAAACAAATACGTGATCGTCTATCTGATTTGATTCAGAATTCGATTCAAAAAAATATTCCAATTTCACACGTAAGCAATATTGCGAGTGAAATTAACTTAGCTATTATTAAGAGAGCAGTCGAATTATCTATTTTAGATTTAGGCTCCCCTCCTGCACGTTTTGCATGGTTAAGTATTGGAAGTCAAGGACGTAAGGAGCAATTATTACTTACAGATCAGGATAGTATTTTAATTTTTGAAGATGTTACTCCTGAAAAATATAGAGAAGTAAAAGATTATTTCTTACGATTGGCAAAACGAACCACTTCTATTTTAGAAAAAGTAGGTTACGACTATTGCCCGAACGGACACATGGGAAGCAATATGCTTTGGTGTAAATCATTGAGTGACTGGACAAAACAATACAATAGCTGGATGAATACTCCAGGTGAAAACAGTAATGATTTGAGCAGTATTTTCTTTGATTATGAAATTGTTTTTGGTGAACCAAAAATTGAAGAAGCGATCGAAAGTGTGATTTTCAAGAATGCTGTAAACAATACTTTATTCTTTGACTTTTTAGGAAATGATGCTTTAAAAAGAAATTCGCCTTTAAGTTTCTTTAAGAAATTTATAACCGAAGAAGACGGTCCGCATAAAGATAAATTTGACATTAAGACAAGAGCTTTAATGCCATTAATTGACGGAGCACGTTTGTTGATATTAAATGCCAACATAAAAGGAATTCAGAATACCTATTTAAGATTCAAGCAATTAGCAATTACAGATTCTAAAAATGCCGAAATTTATTTAAGCTGTGCAGAAGCTTTCTTAACACTTTCGAAATTTAGAACTGTTGAAGGATTAAAAAATGACGACTCTGGCCAATATATTAATATAAGAGAAATGTCAAAATCTGACAAAGAGAAATTAAAAAATGCATTGTCCCCAATGAAAGACCTGGAGGAACTGATTAAAAGTAAATTTCAATTGACGCAATTCTCATAAAATATGCTAGACTGGCTAAAAAATATCAATAAAGACTATCCAGATTTCTGGAAAGACTATTTAACTAAATTCGAAACCAAACCTAATAAGTTTGTTGTTCTCTCGACTGAAACTTCTGGACTAAATCCGGATAAGGATGTTATATTGTCTCTTGGTGCCTTTTCGGTAATGGACAACAGCATAGTTATCAAAGAAAATTTCGAAACGGTTTTATTGCAATACAAATATCTTCAGGACAACGGACTTTCTAATGAATTTATCATAGAAAGCAAAATGATGAAAATGCCAGAACCGGATGCTTTGGAAGCTTTTGTGAACTTTATCGGTAATTCTATTTTAGTTGGGCATCATATTAATTTTGATATTGAAATGCTGAACGCCGCTTTGGAACGTTTAGATTGTGGACGTTTAAAAAACGAAGCGCTAGATGTTGATGTGATGTATAGAAAATTGACTGATATAAACGACAAACAGTTTTCTCTTGATGATTTATGCGAAATTTATAAGATTCCAAAAAGCGACAGAAATTCTTCTTCTGAAGATGCTTATAGAATAGGACTTTTATTTTTGAAATTAAAATCTCGTTTGGGAATAAAATAGGAATTGGTTTTAACCATATAAGTTATATAAGGAATTTTAAGTTTTGTAATGTAACTTTTGAAGGAAAGAACATAGAAAAACAAAGCTTTCAGACTGAGCGAAGTCGAAGTCCGAATTATTATTATAAAACAAAAATGCCTCTTAAAATTAAGAGGCATTTTTTTGTTTCAGAAGCTTCTCTCCTACTTTTAACATAAGTGCAAGAATAAAAGAAACTAATTAATATTATGAAATTTTAATTAATTCTAATAAATCCTCCAAACAATGACCTTATTTTAATACAAAAAAAACTTTTAGTAGATAATTGACTCTGAAGCTTTAATCTAAATTTATAAAAAGTAAGAAAATACTTTTATTATAAATTTAAATCAAACTAAGAAGCCATGTCAAAATTTTCAGAGCAGGTTCATATTTCGATCAGTTTCTTCGAAAAGAACATTATTTATTACGATTTGAAGCTTTCACAGAAAATGGCCGACCACCATTATTTTTCTTTTGTCTGGCAGTATACCGGAAAAGCAGTTATAGAGCCGGAAGACCAGGAACAGGCGATAAGCAGATATAACGGCAGTGAAGTGATTTTTACCTTTAAGGTGAATGGAATAAGGCTGATGTCTAAAGGAATTATTAACGGCTTGGAATCTGTAGATCTTCACGGCAGTCCCGCAGGTCTTCATGTTTACGGGATAAGCCATACGGTTCTTCTGGATGATATGGAGAAATCCAGGATTTTTATGGATAAAAACCTGCAGCAGATTGCTCTGGAAATTTTTGCCGAAACCAGTTCGGGAGAATTTTACCAGCGTGAAGCAATTGTGCCTACCCATACAAAAGCATTCAGCAATAAGCCCCAGTACAATGAAACTAGCTTTAATTTTATGAAAAGGCTTGCGGCCAGATATGGGCAATGGTATTACTTTGACGGAATGAGGATGCAGTTTGGGCAGACCAAAGCCAGCAAGGTAAAACTCATCAACGGTTCTTCGCTGCATCAATTTAGAATAAAAACAGGTCTTGCCTCGCACATGGCATCACTGGGAAGTTATGATTATAACACTGCCGAAAGCATCAGAAACAGTGCTGAGAAATCATCAGGTAATAGGGATAGATTTTCGGTTTCAGCGGCGTATAATCAAGGCGCTATTACGCGCAAGGACTTAAGCGTTGGCGCTTATACCAATAATGCGCAGAATAAGGAAGAAATTGACGAAATGGTCAGGCTGCAGACAGCGGCGAAGGACGCCAACAGTGTTTTTTACGGCGGAATTTCCTATTATCCAATCGGAGTGGGACAGGTTTTTACGATCCAGAATAAAACGGTAGAACATGAGCTGATAGCCGTAGAAGTTACCCATTATTCTGAAGTAAACGGAAACTACAGCTGCGAGTTCAAAGCTATTCCGGCAGATGTGGCTGTTCCGCATTATACCAATCCAAAAGAATTTGCATTTGCAGACAGCCAGCCTGCCAGAGTAATAGACAACAATGATCCCGATAAAATGGGAAGAATAAGAGTCTCCTATTACTGGAACGGATGGGGAAATGAAAGCGACTGGATGCGAATGATACAGCCTCACTCTGGTAAAGGGAAAGGTTTTTATTTCATTCCCGAGATCGGCGAAGAAGTATTGGTAGGCTTTGAAGGCGGCAACTGTGAATGCCCTTATGTAATGGGAACACACTATAACGGCGTTGCGGCTTCTGGTTACGAAACTCCTCAGAATGATGTAAAAGTAATAGAGACCCGAAGCGGAAACCGAATCATTTCTAATGATGAAACTGGTGATGTGACTATCGAGAGCCAGAAAGGCCAAACCATCGCGGTGATTCACGGAGACGGAAATATAAGATTTAAAGCGCCTAAAAATATTGAGTTTGAGGCTGGGGAAGATTTTATTGTTAAAGCTGGAAAAGACGTTAAAATAGATGCGGAACGAGATATTACACAAACAGCCGACCGTAATATTGACATATATGCGGCAGGAAACATTAATGAAGCTGGAGATAATAAAACGGAGAATATCAGTGAGAATTACACGAGAAGCGCACATGAATCTACACAATTTGCAGAAAAAGTTGAAATTTTTAGCACTAAAGAAAATATGCTTTTAGAAAGTACGCAAAAAACAGTAGAGATTAATAGTGCCGAAAAAACAAATCATTTCTAATAAAATCATTGTGATGGCAATTAATAAAACAGCAAAGAATCTAAAGATAAAAATCAAGAATAAGTATATCTCTATATCTAAAAAACTAGATGAAACTAGCGGAAAAGTTGAAATAGTGGCAACCAAAGAAAACTTAACGCTCGCTTCAAATAATACGATTAATGTAAGAGGAAATAAATCATAACAATTATGAGTAATATAATTTTTGGAGAACCACGTTTTGTTCCTCCCAAAGAAGACGACAAAGACTTAAACGATGTTTATATGGGAGTATTCTTTGACGGAACCTCAAACAATAGAGAAAACATTGAAGGCAGAAGAAAAAATCCTAATCTAAAAAAATCCTCTATCTCAGACAATGATGGTTCGAACACCAGTTATGGGAATGATAACACCAATGTCGACAGACTAGAAAAAGCATATTTAAGAGATAATGAATCCCATTATTACTCTGTCTATGTAGAAGGTATAGGAACCAAAAATCCAGACAAAAATCATGATGGCACACTGGATTATTATGGCGATTTCACAAGAGGGCAAGGATATGGCACAGGAGAAACAGGTCTTTTTGAAAAAGTAGAGAAAGGCTGTTTTGATGTTGTAAACAGATTAATTTACGAAAAAGAGAAAAATGTTAGTACTTTATATTTTGATGTATTTGGTTTTAGCCGTGGAGCAGCTGCGGCTCGTATTTTTGTAAACGAACTATATAAACAAAAAGTTGTAGGCGATAAAAAAAGCTATGATTGGGGCTATTTAGGTAAAGCTTTTAAACAACTGGATTTTAAAACCAAACCAATTCGCTTAAAAATTAGGTTTTTAGGTATTTATGACACAGTATCTTCTTATGGAAGCAATGTTTTTGATGATATAGACAAAGACAATGTTCCTCTAAAAATTCCGAATGTTGGTTTTACGGTGCATTTAACCGCTGAAGATGAACACCGAGAAAATTTTCCACTGACTAGCATTGCTTCTGCCGGAGCGAATAGCATAGAATTAAGCTTACCAGGAGTGCATTCTGATATTGGAGGTGGATATAAAAGTGGTCCTGAAACTGTGATACTCACGGAAACGGCTTCTAAAATTGCCGAAGAAAAAAAATATGTACTGGAACAAGGATGGTTCTTTCCGCATGAACTAAAAGAGTTGCCTAGTCTGATTCCATACTATTTACGAGGAAAAAGATTAAATGTAAGCAACCAATATAGTTTTGTGATTTTACATCTCATGGCTGAATTTGGCAAACGCAAATATAAAATTCCTTGGAAGTATGAATTGGAATTAAATTTACATTATAAAATTCCAAAAGAATTAAATAAGATAAAAGAACGTATTGATAGTTACGCTTTTGAAGGCAAACCGAAATTAAAATATTATACAAAAAACGAGATTGAAGCGAAACGAAAAAAAGCGTGGAAAAACAATGAAGAAATAGATGCTTTTAACGCCTTGATACGCGAACATTTGATGCTTGTTGATTTGCGAAACAAATATTTGCATTGTTCCGCCAATATGGATGGTGTGGGTATGGAACCTGTGCAGGACAATCAAAGTAATATCATCTGGAAACGAAAAATAATACAAGGATAACTATGACAAGAAAAATAAACATAATCTTAATATTTACTTTTTTCAACCTTACATTGATATCTTGCCAAAACAATAATATGCGACAAAAAAAATATTCATGGGTTGCAGCAGTTTGTACTCCAAGAAACTATCCTGCAGAAATATTCTCCGGACATTTAATTTTAGGTAATACACCCAATAGTGGATATGTCTACATGCCTTTTGATAATGTCATAAATAGTTATCATCTTGGTGATAATGACGGCTCTTCCTCAGGAGAAGCTACAGGAATATCTCCAAAAACATTAGATATTACCTGGTTATCATATACTGAGAAGAAAAGTTACTCTGGAATTTTCAAACTCGATTCAGAAAAGATAGAAGCTTTAATGATAAACGGCAGCGAAAGGCCATATTGGGATCCAGAAACAAAAAAAATAGGAATTTCCAAAGATTCTCATTTTGTTGTTAATGCAGGTCTGTTTCCAGGAGGGATGGTGGTACTCTATGTTTTCAGTCCTTCCAATATGACTATTGTTGGTCGTTATCAGGCACATGAAGATAAAAATGTAGATTGGGGGATAGCTCATGAATTAATGAAAAACCAAGCAGGAATTGATGAAGTTATTAAGGTTAATATTAATGTCCTACCCCAAGAAATAAAAGATCAAATAGCTCAGGGCACTATTCCCTTTGGCTATTGGGAAACGCTTTTTAAAGAATATAATATCACACCTAAAGTAAAAGCAGAAGACAAAGTTGAAACTATCGAAATTAATTACATCAACGGAGAGTTTGAATCTATTTTTTTGAGTTTGAATGGCAATAAGATACCAATTAAAAAACGTGCAATTCCAAGAAAAATTAATATTGTCTGGCACGATGTAAACGATAGACGTATGGAAAGTGATATATTTTTTGATGAGAAAAAATCGATGGCTCTATTTGAAAAAATAAAAACAGGAGAATCTATCAATTTTATAATAGAAATTGACCGCAATACAAAACCAAGAGAAACGAAAGGGATTACTATAAAATTAAAATCAGCTTCTTCTGAAATCGATATGAATGAGGCAATTGTTTCGCAAGAATCTTTTACAAAAAAGAATCCTTACTAGAAATGATTTTTATGAATCCAAGGAACTAGATACATTTATAAAGAAGTTAGGAAAGAAAATTTGAAGTCCTGATTGAAAAAATACCATTGACAAAAAAAGGATTATTATAAAACTTTTTAGCCTACGAAAAATGCAATATGCTTTTTTTGTAGGCTAAAAAATCGAAGGTAATATTTCAAAACTTAAATAAGAGATCAAATGATAAAGAAAATATTATTTCTAATAATACTCCAAATTAATATTTGTTCGGCACAGAAAAAGGATTGCTTTTGCAATGAGAATAATTTAATGAATGAAATCACTACACACTGCGATACACTCAAGCTAAAGAATAACTATAATCTTTATTGGCAATTTAATTGCGATAGAATATGGTTGACTTTAGAAAAAACTCATAAATCTAAAATTATAATAAACGAAATAGATGCAAAACTATATCCCTACGCATATCGATTAGGCTATCAACTAATTAAAGATTACTCCAATAAATTGTTATTTCGGAGTGGTTGTCCAGCAAATGGACCATGTATACTCGTCTTAATTAATAAAAAAAATGGAAAAAAAATAAAAGAATACTTTGAGTAAGTTTTAAAAATTTCGTATCGAACTTTTACCATACATTTTATAAAATTAAAAATGAAGAAAATGAAGAAAATGAAGAAAATGAAGAATAAATTAGCCCTAATTTTTGTGTTTTTTAATTTTCTGATTATAAATTCACAAAGCAATAATGCTTATGTTATAAATGTATACAGAGAATTAATCAATAAACCGTTAAAATTTATTGAATTTCCAGATTCACTAAATGTTATACAAAAGAAATATAAAAAAGGAAATCACAAAACAGATTTTACAATCCTAGAAATATCAAGATCAATTAATTTAAAGTTTAAAAAATTTACTTATACAAATCCAGATTCTACGTATCTGAGAGATAGCCTTTTTCTTTTTGAAAAAAAGTACTGTTTGGATAATCTTTATTATGAAAAGAGAATATTAAGTAATGAAGAACCTTTAAGATTAAATTATGCATCAGGATATCAATTTATTATAAATTCAAAAAAATATTTTTCTTTATTCTTTTGGGATTCAACTATACCTACAACTAATTTAAGCTATTTCATTCTTTTATTCGATATCACCAATGAAAAGAATGTCAAAATCTACTTTTTTGATGAACAAATGTCTTTTGATCCTAATTGTTTTGGAGACTTTAATAATGATGGAATAATAGATTTTGTAAATTGGACAAGGGGAAACAATTTAAAAATAATGAGTTTATTTGGAAATAAATTTAAATTCATTAAAAATAAGTTCGTTGTCATAAAAGAAAAATCTGATAATACGTTTTCGATAGATTGGAAAAAAAAGTAACTGGTTTAAATATGAAAAAAAATAGTCTAATCGTTCTGCTGATTATAAATTTTATTTCGTACTCACAGGTTAACAAAATAAAAATCAAATATTCTATACAAAATGAAAAACATTTTCTATACAGAGAAAAAATTATAGAAGATGATACTTTAGTAGGATATGGACTACCTGATAAAATCTATTTAAAAAATAAATTCAACTTAAATTATTATTTTTTTGGTGATAAATTATTTTTGAATGACAAAATAATATATTGTTTTAGTAACGTTCAATATTACGAAAAACTTCTCCTTATTAGTTTTAATACTAAAGAATATCTATATATCTACCCACATTATTATGGACATGTAGGACCATATATTTGGCATGATTTAGGAGTTTTAATAGAAATTAAACCTTTTCCAATAATTAAAGAGAATATGAATTATTTTGAAGATTCTGAATTATTTAGTTTATTAAAATCAAAAAAATATGAAATTAGAAATTTATCAAGTAAAACTTGTACTGATGGCTCTTAGTACAAACAAACAGAATAAGAATATGGCAATTAAAATAATTAAACTAACATATTATTGTATTGCTCTATTTTTATTTAGTAATTTAAGTAACGCACAAGTAAAAGATACTAAACTTGGATACATGAAAAAATATGCATTTTGTAATTGTGTATACATCAATAACGTAAAAGTAGATGCAAACAATAAGTTTCATACAATTGATAAATCTTCTAACCTATTTATTGATCTCGGAAAAATTTCAGATGATGAAAGTCAAAAAATTAGAGATTATACATATATGAAAACCATTCATTTTACTGATTTTCAGTCAGAATATTTTAATGAACATGGTTTAAGTTATACCATAATGTCATAGTGTTTACAATTTTATGAGTCCAAAGAATTGGAAAAATTTATAAAGAAATTGGAAAAAAAAGTAATCGGGTTTTATATGCAACCAAAATTCTTCTCTACATGATTTTACCAAAATAATTAAATGATGAAAAAAATATTTATAATAGCAATTTTTATTTGCCCATTTTTTATTGTTTTTAGCAAAAAATACAAATACAATGAAGATCCTTTTCAAATTGCATTTATAAAAGAGATTTCTCAAATAAATTATTATTTAGGAGTGGTTGTCCAGCAAATGGACTATGTACGCTCGTCTTAATTAATAAAGAAAATGGGAAAAAAATAAAAGAATACATCGAGTAAGTTTTAAAAAGATATTCCCTTTTGTAAAAAACAACAAAACTGTCAGGTTAATCGAATTTGAAATCCACAAAACTATTTAACTTAAAGACCTAGATTTTTTTTTAGCCTTATTATATACAAAAATGCCTCTTAAAATTAAGAGGCATTTTTTTATTCTTGTATTGCATTAAATTCTTTCTTTCATAATCTGCTCCACAACTTCTGGATTTAGTAAAGTTGAAGTATCTCCAAAGTTAGAGAAATCTCCTTCAGCTATTTTGCGCAAAATTCTACGCATGATTTTTCCTGAGCGTGTTTTTGGCAAACCAGAAACGAATTGGATTTTATCTAATTTAGCGATTGGTCCAATGTGGTCCGCAATATATTGATTGATCTCTTTAGACAAGTTTTCTTTATTTCTAACTTCTCCCGTTTCTTTTAGAATTACATATCCGTAAAGTGCATTTCCTTTAATATCGTGAGGGAATCCAACAATAGCAGATTCTGCAACCGCTGGGTGCTCGTTGATTGCATCTTCAATTGGTGCAGTTCCTAAATTATGTCCAGAAACAATTACAACGTCATCTACTCTACCGGTAATTCTGTAATATCCAACTTCGTCTCTTAAAGCGCCGTCTCCTGTAAAATATTTCCCAGGGAAAGCAGAGAAATACGTTTCTTTATAACGGTTGTGATCACCCCAGATAGTTCTGGCAATTCCAGGCCAAGGGAATTTAATACATAAACTTCCAACTACTTGGTTTCCTTCAATTTCGTTGCGTTTTTCATCCATCAAAACAGGCTGAATTCCAGGCAAAGGTAAAGTTGCATAAGTTGGTTTTGTTGGCGTAACAAAAGCAATTGGCGAAATCATGATTCCCCCAGTTTCTGTTTGCCACCAAGTATCTACAACCGGACATCTCTTATCTCCTACGTGGTCATTGAACCAGTGCCAAGCTTCTTCATTAATTGGCTCTCCAACAGATCCAATAACTTTAAGTGATTTTAAAGGATATTTTTGAATGTAATCTAAACTTTCTTTTGCAAGCGAACGAATTGCAGTTGGCGCTGTATAAAATTGTGTGATTTTATGTTTTTCGATAATATCCCAAAAACGGCTAAAATCTGGGTAAGAAGGAACTCCTTCAAATAATACAGTTGTACCTCCATTCAATAATGGTCCGTATAAAATATAAGAGTGACCTGTGATCCATCCGATATCTGCTGTACACCAGAAAATATCATTGTCTTCGTAATTGAAAACATTTTTAAAAGTATAGGCTGTGTAAACCATGTAACCAGCAGTGGTATGAACCATGCCTTTTGGTTTTCCTGTTGATCCTGAAGTATATAGAATAAACAACGGATCTTCGGCATCCATAATTTCTGCAACACTATTATCTAAAGCAGTGTCTAATAATGGCTGCAACCAAACATCACGGCCATCTTTCATTTTTACATCAGTATTCGTTCTTTTTGCCACTAATACTTTTGAAACAGAAGGACAAGTTTCTAGCGCTTCATCAACAATTCCTTTTAGATCAATTGTTTTGTTTCCTCTATAACCTCCGTCTGATGTGATTACCATTTTACACTCGCAATCGTTGATTCTCGCTGAAACTGCCGATGCAGAAAATCCAGCAAAAACAACAGAGTGAATTGCTCCAATCCTAGCACAAGCTAAAACCGAAACAGCCAATTCTGGAATCATTGGCAAATAAATACAAACTCTATCTCCTTTGCGAACACCTTGTTCGCGAAGAACGTTTGCCATTTTTGATACTCTTTCGTATAGTTCGTTATACGTTATATGTAAAGCCTCTTCATTTGGATCATTCGGTTCAAAAATAATTGCCGTTTTATCTCCTCTTTTGCTTAAATGTCTATCAATACAGTTTTTTGTAATGTTAACTTTCGCTTCTGTAAACCATTTTACTTCTGCGTCAGCCATATTAAAATCAACAACCTTGTCCCATTGTTGGTACCATGTGAAATTTTCTTCAGCTATTTTTCCCCAAAATTTTCTCGGCTCTCTTATTGATTTATTGTAATGCTTAAAATATTGTTCTAAATTTTCAATTTTGTAATAGCTCATCGTTTGTTGAATTTTTTTATAAATGTATTAAATCTGAACGTATCCGTAAAATAATTTAATTCATAAATTTTATTAAAAAAAACCTTTTATTTAATAAAGTATGATAATTATTGCATTTGTTTTAAAATTTATTTTTTAAACCCATTTTAGAAACTGAAAAAAAGGCATAACAGATAGATATTATGCCTTTTTTAATTTAACAAATTTCAATAACAATTAATATTGTAAACCGCACTGCGAGACTTTTCTCTATTTTGAAAATAGCAGCATCTTTATTAATTAAAACAGAAATTTCAACAAGTATATTTTTATTAAAACATACCCCATTTTAGGGATTAGCTTCACTTAACTCTCTCACTGAAGTTAAGTGAATGCAATATGCATCTATATCTTTTATCTTAATAAGTGCTTACTAATTCAAAATATTACAAATCATTGATACAGTGCAAATTCCGCAGAATCCAATTCTGCGGAAATTCCCAATTTTTTATTATCCAATTTTTTTCATTGCTGTCATTGACTCTCTCAACCAAGCTCCTACTTCTTCGATAGGATGCTGACGAATTTCTTTGTTTACAGCAATTAATACAGTATTATCTACTCCGTTTGAAGTTGAAAACGGTTTTCCGATAATATTAGTATCTACTTTTTTCATAAATTCAGTTAACAACGGCTTACAAGCGTGATCGAATAAGTAACATCCATACTCTGCTGTATCAGAAATTACACGGTTCATTTCGAATAATTTCTTTCTTGCAATTGTATTTGCAATTAATGGCAATTCGTGTAATGACTCGTAGTAAGCAGACTCTTCAATGATTCCAGCTTCTGTCATAGTTTCGAAAGCTAATTCAACACCAGCTTTAACCATTGCAATCATCAATACTCCGTTATCAAAATATTCTTGCTCTGAGATTGGAGCTTCTTGTGGAGCTGTTTTTTCGAAGTTAGTTTCTCCTGTTGCAGCTCTCCATTTCAATAAGTTCACATCGTCATTAGCCCAGTCAGCCATCATGGTTCTAGAGAATTCTCCAGAAATGATATCGTCTTGGTGTTTTTGGAATAATGGACGCATGATATCTTTCAATTCTTCAGCCAATTCGTAAGCTTCAATTTTTGAAGGATTATTTAGACGATCCATCATATTTGTAATACCACCGTGTTTTAAAGCCTCAGTGATAGTTTCCCATCCAAATTGGATTAATTTAGAAGCGTAAGCAGCATCGATTCCTTTTTCAACCATTTTATCGAAACATAAAATAGATCCAGTTTGCAATAATCCGCAAAGGATTGTTTGCTCACCCATTAAATCTGATTTTACTTCAGCTACGAAAGATGATCTTAAAACTCCTGCTCTGTGTCCTCCAGTTGCTACAGCGTAAGCTTTTGCTTGATCTAAACCTAATCCGTTTGGATCGTTTTCTGGGTGAACTGCAATAAGAGTCGGAACTCCGAATCCTCTTTTGTACTCTTCACGCACCTCAGAACCTGGACATTTTGGAGCACACATAATTACAGTGATGTCTTTACGAATCTGCATTCCTTCTTCTACAATGTTGAATCCGTGAGAATAAGCCAAAGTAGAATTTTGTTTCATTAATGGCATAATAGCAGTTACCACAGCTGTATGTTGTTTGTCTGGTGTAAGGTTACAAACTAAATCTGCAGTTGGAATCAATTCTTCGTAAGTTCCTACAGTGAAACCATTTTCAGTTGCATTTTTATAAGAAGCTCTTTTTTCTGCAATTGCATCTGCACGCAATGCGTAAGAAATGTCTAAACCAGAATCTCTCATGTTTAAACCTTGATTCAAACCTTGTGCTCCACAACCAACAATTACAACTTTTTTTCCAGCCAAAGCTGCAATCCCGTCTGCAAATTCAGATTGCTCCATAAATTCGCAAACTCCTAATTGTTCTAATTGTAATCTAAGTGGTAATGTATTGAAATAATTTGCCATTTTTGTTTTAATATTTAATGAAATGAAATTTTAATAATTGATTATATATAACTAAGATTTTATTATTTAAAGGTTTCTAATAAGGTAGAAATCTCCATTTTTTCTTTAGAAACTGAGATTCTTCCAGAACGTACAAACTGCATAATTCCATAAGGCTTAAACTTGTTGTACAATTCTTCAATTTCTTGACGTCTTCCTGATTTTGAAATCACAAAGAAATCTCTTGAAACCGTTACAATTGTTGACTGACTTTCTTTAATAATGTTCTGAATTTGTTTTTCGTCAAACAATAAACTTGAAGCAATTTTAAACAAAGCATTTTCTAAGAAAATCGTCTCTTCGTCTGTATGATAAAATGCTTTTATAACTTCAATCTGTTTTTCAATCTGGCCTACAATATTCTGAACCCATTTTTCTGTCGTATTTACTACGATTATAAATCTTGAAACATTCTCTATTTCTGATTCTGAAACATTTAGACTTAATATATTAATGTGACGCTTTAAGAATATTCCCGATATTCTATTTAATAAACCCACGTTATTTTCTGAGTATACCGATATGGTAAATGTTTTATCTTCCATGTAATTTTTGTTTAAAGTTTTTTTAGTTTCAGGTTTCACGTTCCAATCTTTAACTTGAAACTTTTAACCTGAAACATGAAACCTTTTCTTAGCTTAATCTAATTTCAGAAACACAAGCTCCCGTTGGAATCATTGGGAAAACGTTATTCTCTTTTTCAATCATAACTTCTAAGAAATAAGAATCTTTTGAAGCCAGCATTTCTGCTACAGCCGCATCAAGATCTTCTCTTTGCGTTACTTTTTTAGATTTAATATGATATCCTTCTGCAATCGCAACAAAATTTGGATTTGTCATTCTTGTAGAGGCATATCTATTATCAAAGAATAATTCCTGCCATTGGCGTACCATTCCTAAAAACTCGTTGTTTAGAATAACAATTTTAACTGGTACTTGTGTCTGGAAAATAGTTCCTAATTCTTGAATAGTCATCTGGAAACCTCCATCACCAATAATAGCAACTACTTCGCGTTCTGGCTGACCCATTTTCGCTCCAATTGCAGCTGGCAATGCAAATCCCATTGTTCCTAAACCGCCAGAAGTAATATTACTTTTAGAAGAATTAAACTTCGCATATCGGCAAGCAAACATTTGGTGCTGACCAACATCACTTACTATAATTGCATCTCCTTTTGAGTGTTTGTTGATCATTTCAATGGTCTCTCCCATCGAAATTCCTTTATCTTCACTTGGATTTAATTCGTCTTTAATTACAGTGTCAAATTCTATTTTATGCAATTCTTTAAATTCATTATGCCAAGAATCGTGAGACTTTTGATCCAATAATGGTAAAAGTGCTGCAAGAGATTCTTTTACATCGCCTAAAACAGCAATTTCTGTTTTTACGTTTTTATCAATTTCTGCAGGATCAATTTCGAAGTGAATTACTTTTGCCTGTTTTGCATAAGTGCTCAATTTACCTGTAACACGATCGTCAAAACGCATTCCCATAGCAATTAAAACATCACATTCGTTTGTCTTTAAGTTTGGCGCATAATTTCCATGCATTCCAAGCATACCAACATTTAACGGATGATCTGTAGGAAGTGCAGAAAGCCCTAAAATAGTCCATGCTGCAGGAATTCCTGTTTTTTCAACAAACGCTTTAAACTCTGCTTCTGCCTGACCAAGAATAATTCCCTGACCAAAAACGATCAAAGGTTTTTTAGCGCTGTTAATCAAAGCCGCAGCTTCGGCAACTTTATCTTGTTTTAATTTAGGAACTGGAACGTAACTTCTAATTCCAGTACATTTTTCATAACTAAAATCAAACTCATCAAACTGAGCATTTTTAGTAATATCTACCAATACAGGCCCTGGACGTCCAGAACGAGCAATATAGAAAGCTTTTGCCATAATTTCAGGAATCTGAGAAGCCTCTGTAACCTGAAAATTCCATTTGGTAACCGGAGTTGAGATTCCGATAATATCCGTTTCCTGAAAAGCGTCTGATCCTAATAAATGTCTTCCTACCTGCCCAGTAATACAAACCATAGGCGTTGAATCGATTTGAGCATCTGCGATACCAGTTACTAAGTTAGTTGCTCCTGGTCCAGAAGTAGCAATTGCCACCCCTACTTTTCCTGTAGCTCTTGCATAACCTTGAGCTGCATGTGTTGCTCCTTGTTCGTGACGTACTAAAACGTGGTGCAACTGATCTTGAAATTTATATAATTCGTCGTAAACTGGCATTATAGCTCCACCTGGATAACCATAAATTAAATCTACTCCTTCTGCTAATAAACATCTTATAACGGCTTCTGCCCCTGATATTTTCATAGTATATTGTTTTTATCAATTTCAATGGCAATGTCAAAAATCAATATCAAATTCAAATTTTAAATTGACTTTTGATATTTTATTCTTTATTGCAATTGAATTTTGTCATTGACATTGTTATTGAAATTGATTTTTGATATTGTTCTTTTTTAAATTAATTATCGGTTACACATCCTGTTGATGCACTCGAAACCGATCTAGCGTATTTAAGTAAAACCCCTCTGTCAACTTTTAAAGACGGCTTAACCCAAGCTGCTTTTCTTGCTGCAAATTCTTCGTCAGATATCTTCAAGTCGATTGTATTTTTCACAGCATCAATAGCGATTAAATCTCCATCTTTAACTAATGCAATACCACCACCGTCATATGCTTCTGGTGTAACGTGTCCTACCACAAAACCGTGCGAACCGCCCGAGAATCTACCGTCTGTAATTAGTGCACAGCTGCTACCTAATCCAGCTCCGATAATGGCAGATGTAGGTTTTAGCATTTCAGGCATTCCCGGACCACCTTTTGGCCCGCAACCTCTAATGACGACTACATTACCTGGTTTAATTTTTCCGGCTTGCAAGCCCGGAATTACTTCAAATTCGCCTTCAAATACTACAGCAGGACCTTCAAAATATTCTCCTTCTTTTCCGCTGATTTTTGCCACAGCACCTTCAGAAGCAAGATTTCCATATAAAACCTGAATATTTCCTGTTGGTTTTAATGCTTTTTGAATTTCGTGAATTACTTCTTGTCCGTCTTGTAAATCTGGAGTTTCTGCTAAATTTTCTGCAACAGTTTTTCCTGTAACCGTTAAACAGTCTCCGTGAATTAATCCAACTTTCAATAAATATTTCATTACAGCAGGAATACCTCCAACTTCGTGAACATCTTCCATCATATACTTACCACTTGGCTTCATGTCTGCCAATACTGGTGTTCTATCGTTAATTGCTTGGAAATCATCTAAAGTGATCGTAATTCCAACTGAATGCGCCATTGCGATTAAGTGCATAACTGCATTTGTAGAACCTCCTAAAACTGCTACAATTGTAATAGCATTTTCGAAAGCCTTACGCGTCATGATATCTCTTGGCTTAATATCTTTTTCTAATAAAATTCTAATTGCAGCTCCAGCAGCAGCACATTCATCTCTTTTTTCCTGACTCATAGCCGGGTTTGAAGAACTGTATGGCAAGCTCATTCCCAAAGCTTCAATTGCAGAAGACATTGTATTTGCTGTATACATTCCACCACAAGCACCTGGACCAGGGCAAGAATTTTGAATAACACCTTTAAAATCTTCTGGAGTAATTTCGTTTCTCACTTTTTTACCTAAAGCCTCAAAAGCAGAAACAATATTTAAAGATTCTCCTTTCCACTTTCCAGAGTGAATAGATCCTCCGTAAACCATCATTGCTGGGCGGTTTAATCTTCCCATTGCAATTAAGGCTCCTGGCATATTTTTATCGCATCCAGGAATTGCAATTAAACTATCGTACCATTGCGCTCCCACAACTGTCTCGATAGAATCTGCAATTACATCACGAGAAACCAATGAGTAACGCATTCCTTCAGTTCCGTTAGAAATACCGTCACTGACACCAATGGTATTAAAAATAAGTCCGACCAGATCTGCATCCCAAACACCTTTTTTAACATCTTTTGCTAAATCATTCAAGTGCATGTTGCAAGTGTTACCATCGTAACCCATGCTCACAATACCTACTTGTGCTTTTTTCAAATCTTCTTCAGTTAAACCAATTCCGTACAACATCGCTTGCGCCGCAGGCTGTGTTTGATCTTGTGTGATGGTCTTGCTGTACTTATTTAATTCCATTTATAATTTGTTTTATTTTATTTTTATTCAAAAAAAAACCTTCCAAGTATTTGGAAGGTTTGTAATATAGTCTTTCAATTATATTTATAACATTCCCGATGCAGATGTGTGAATCACATTGACAACAACGACAGAAGTAATAATAATTGAGATTTGCATCTTTCTATTTTTTTAGTGTGACAAAAGTATGAAAACTTAAGGAACTAAAAAAATAAAATCTCAACATTTTCGATACTTCTTGTTATTATCTTCACGTTTTAACAAAAAATATTAAACAATTGTAGATTGTCCAATACTAACATTGTCATTATTAAAATACAGCAAATCGTCTTTGCTGAAAATAAAGTTGGAAACAAACTCTCCTACTTCATTTGTTCCGAATTTAGAATCTGGTTTCAAATCAACTGTAACTACTTTAAATTCAATAGCTTTTTTAACAGCAGCAAAAACTACATTTGCTTCTTTAGTTAATCCAAAATGCTCTAACAACATTCCTGCCGCTAAAATAGAAGCAATCGGATTGGCAATGTTTTTCCCTTTTGCTTGCGGATATGATCCGTGAATTGGTTCAAATAATGCATTTTTTTCTCCTAAAGATGCTGACGGCAACAGACCAATAGATCCTGTAATTACGCTAGCTTCATCAGATAAAATATCTCCAAACAAATTCTCAGTCAAAATCACATCAAATTGTTTCGGATTTAAGATTAACTGCATCGCTGCATTATCAACAAATAAGAAATCAAGTGCTACATCTGGATAATTTTCGCTCACTTTCTGAACTACTTTTCTCCACAATCTAGAAGTTTCCAAAACATTTGCTTTGTCTACTAGAGTTAGCTTTTTACGACGATTTTGTGCCGATTTAAAAGCCAAATGTGCAATTCTTGTAATTTCTTCTTCTGTATATTCACATAAATCTGATGCGTGTGTACCTTCTTCATTCAAAGTTTTAGCTCCGAAATAAGCACCGCCTGTTAATTCTCTGAAAATTGTAAAATCTGCTCCTTCAATAATTTCTTTTTTTAATGGAGAAGATTCAATTAAAGCCTTATAAGGTTTAATCGGACGAATATTAGCAAACAAACCAAGCTCTTTGCGAAGTTTTAACAAACCTTGCTCTGGACGAACTTTTGCATTTGGATTGTTATCATATTTTGGATCTCCAATAGCACCAAGCAAAACAGCATCTGTGTTTAAACAAAGATTTAAAGTCTGCTCCGGCAAAGGGCTTCCCGTTTTGTCGATCGCAACAGCTCCCATGAGTGCGTCTTCAAAAACAAATTCATGATTGTAAACTTCAGCAATAGCATATAATGCTTTTTTTGCTTGTAAAATAACCTCAGGTCCAATTCCATCTCCCGGCAAAACTGCAATTTTCAAATTCATAACGTCTCGTTCTTTATGTATTTAAATCCTTTATTCTCTTTGGTCTTTATTCTATTCTATTTTCTTTACTCTTTATTCTTTTATCTTTCTAACTTAGCTTCTAATTAAATCTCCTTGAATTTTAGAAGCTTCAATAATTTGGTGAATATCTGAGTCTACAACCTCTTTTTTGATATCAGCAAATTTCAAGAACTCAACATATACAATATCCAATTGTACTTTTGTAAGTTCGTAACCTACTTTTTTAGCACGGTAAGCTAATGCAGCTCTTCCGCTTCTAGCAGTTAATATGATTGACGATTCATTTACACCAACATCTAGCGGATCCATGATTTCGTAAGTTGCTCTGTTTTTAATTACACCATCTTGGTGAATTCCTGAACTGTGCGCAAAAGCATTTGCTCCAACAATTGCTTTGTTTGGCTGTACAATCATTCCCATACTTTCAGAAACCAAACGGCTCATTGCGTTTAATTCTTTCGTATTAATATTTGTATCTAAATTTAAGTAAGGGTGCTGTTTGAAAATCATTACCACTTCTTCAAGGGCTGTATTTCCAGCTCTCTCACCAATACCATTAATAGTACATTCTATTTGTCTTGCTCCATTTATAGCTCCTGCGATTGAGTTTGCAGTTGCCATTCCTAAATCATTATGACAGTGACATGAAAGGGTTACGTTTTCGATTCCTTTCACGTTTTCTTTTAAATATTTAATTTTTGCTCCGTATTCTTCAGGAAGACAATATCCTGTAGTATCTGGAATATTTAATACCGTTGCTCCAGATTTAATAACTTCTTCGCAAACTTTTGCTAAGAAAGCATTGTCTGTTCTACCAGCATCTTCTGCATAAAACTCAACGTCTTCTACATATGATTTTGCGTGTGCAACAGCATATTTTGCTCTTGCGATAATGTCTTCTGGCGTGGTATTTAATTTGTGGAGTATGTGAGATTCTGACGTTCCGATTCCAGTGTGGATTCTAGGTTTTTTAGCATTTTTAAGTGCTGCAGCAGCAACGTCAATGTCATTTTTTACGGCTCTTGTCAATCCGCAGACGGTTGCATTTTCTACAATTTTGCAAATCTCAGAGACCGATAAAAAATCGCCTGGACTTGACACAGGAAAGCCTGCTTCGATAATGTCAACTCCCATTTGATCTAGTCGTTCTGCGATAACTAATTTTTGTTTAGTATCTAACTTACATCCTGGAACTTGTTCACCATCTCGCAATGTGGTGTCAAAAATTTGAACTTTCTCTCTATTCATATTCATTTATTTAATGTAATTTCACATCTTGATAACAAATATATATTGTACTAATACAGTATGAAATTCATTTTAATGAAATTATACTGTTTATAAAACGATTTATCCTATATTAACTAACTTACAATCAGTAAGTTATATTATTATTTTTTACAATGGCTAACCATCAAAAAGATTTCTTATTTGTTCTAATCAAATCACTTTCGAAATCAGAAAAAAGGCAGTTTAAAATTTTTGCAAGCCGATTAGAAACGAGTTCAAACACAAAATTTATCGAGTTATTCAACATTTTAGATAAATCTGAAGTTTACGATGAAAAACTCATTCTGAAAAGCGGCATCATACAGAAAGTACAGTTATCTAACTTAAAATCATACTTATACAAACAAATTCTCGTAAGTATTAGATTAAATATTCCTAGCCAGAATATCCGCTACCAGCTTCGCGAACAAATGGATTTTGCTGTTATTCTATATAATAAAGGATTATACAAACAAAGTTTAAAAATCTTAGACAAAACCAAACAGCAGGCACTTGAAAATGATGAAAAATATATGGCGTATGAAATTGTAGAATTCGAAAAACTAATCGAATCGCAATATATTACGCGAAGTATTCAAGGTCGAGCCGACGAATTGGTTATTCAGGCAAAAGAATTAAACTACAGAAATACTATTTCGAGTAAATTATCCAATCTTTCGCTTCAGCTATACGGAATCATGCTGAAAACAGGTTACGTTAAAAGCGATGAAGAATACAAATATATAGACGATTATTTCAACAGACATATTGCAAAACTGGACGAAAGTAAATTTGGCTTTCGCGAAAAATATTGGTTTTATAACGCCAGTCTTTGGAGAAGTTTCTTGGTACAAGATTTTTTAGCGAGTTATAAATTTGCTTATAAATGGGTTACATTATTTTATGATAATCCAAACATGATTTATCTGAATCCTGTCTTTTTCTTAAAAGGAAATCACTATTTCTTAGAATCGCTTTATATGTTAAAGTATAAATCGAATTTCAAGAAATACCTGAATCGTTTGGAAGAAACTATTGCAGATCCAAAATTTCCTGTAAATGATAATATTGCATCGCTGTCGTTTCTATATGTCTACAACAATAAGCTAAATCTGCATATTTTAGAAGGAACTTTTGCTGAAAGCGAATATTTGATTCCGGAAATTTTAGATAAACTAAAACTCCACAGCGAGCATCTTGATGAGCATCACGAAATGTTGTTTTTCTATAAAATTGCTTCGATTTATTTTGGAAACGAAAAATACAACGAATGCATTAATTATCTAGATAAAATCATAAACAACAAGAACTTAACGATGCGTGAGGATTTAATGTGTTTTGCGAGATTATTGTCGCTTATTGCACATTATGAGCTTGGAAAAGATTATTATTTGGAAAATCATCTTAAAAGCACCTATAAGTTTTTATTGAAAATGAATGACTTACATGAGGTTCAGAAGGAAATCATTAAGTTTTTGAGAAACCTGAATAACTTCTACCCTGCTGACATTAAAAAGGAATTCAAAAAAATGCACACTCGTTTTGTGGAACTTGAAAAGAATACTTACGAGAAAAGAGCTTTCCTTTATCTTGATATTATTTCATGGCTGGAAAGCAAAATCGAAAACAGAAAAATTGCTGATATTATTAAGGAGAAAGCGAAATTGAACAATAGATAGTTTAAATTCCAATTTTTTAAATCCCAAATTCCAATTGCATCCTGAGAGAAGTCGAAGGGACAAATCCAATAAAAAAATAGCGTTAAGATGTTTTCTTAACGCCATTTTTGTCATTTCGACGAAGGAGAAATCTTCGCAAGTAGCTCCGTAACGAAAGTCCAATCTTTGTGGAGTTTCTCGCGAAGATTTCTCCTTCGTCGAAATGACAAACTATACTTAAAAGATTCTGAAAATAAATTGGTTTTAGGTTTAACGAATCCAGCTTTGCGATCTCACTCAGCGCAATGACAAAACTAAAACTGAGAAAAAACTTAGCGTTCTCTGCGTAAAAAAAGGCCACAGATTATAAAGATTAAAAGGATTTCAATTATAAACCTGACAGGTTTTTAAAACCCGTCGGGTATAAAAAATCCAGCTTTGCGATCTCACTCAGCGCAATGATAAAACTAAAACTTAGAAAAAACTTAGCGTTCTCTGCGTAAAAAAAGGCCATAGATTATAAAGATTAAAAGGATTTCAATTATAAACCTGACAGGTTTCAAAACGAAAAAAATCCCAAACTCCAACACATTTGGAATTTGGGATTTAAAAAATTGAGATTTATCGAATTTTATTCAACAATATTTGAAGTAGTTACATAAAAATCCTTATCCACTTCTACTTTTCTATCTTCGCTTGTGGTTTTAATTGACTGCCATTCAGTTGTTGGTTTCAACCAAGTCTCAACGCCATTTAATTTCACCCTTACAGGCATATCAAATTTCGATACGCAGTTAGTCCAGTGATATCCGAAAGTTCCATTTTTAAACATATATTCAAAAACCGGAATCTGAGTTGTCGTTAAATACTGTGCATAAACTCTATTGAAGTTAATCCCAGACTGTTCGTTGATGTATTCCTGAATCTGTTTGCCAGTAACGGTTTGATGATAAAAAGTCTTATTCATTCCTCTTAAAATCGATTTCCATTTGGCATCGTCATTAATAACCTGACGAATCATGTGAAGCATTGTCGCTCCTTTCGGATACATATCTCCAGACCCTTCATTATTTACATCATAATGTCCGATAATTGGAGTATCATTTTTAATGTTTTTTCTGCAACCAATAACATACTCTGCACCAGCTTCTTTTCCGTAATAATATTCCACAAAAAGACTTTCAGAATAATTGGTAAAACTCTCGTGAACCCACATGTCGGCAATATCTTTGTACGTAATATTGTTCGCGTACCATTCGTGTCCAGATTCGTGAATAATGATGAAATCAAATTTTAATCCCCAACCTGTACCGCTTAAATCACGTCCTAAATAACCATTTTTATATTGGTTTCCGTACGTTACAGAACTTTGGTGCTCCATTCCTAAATACGGAACTTCTACCAATTTATAACTGTCTTCGTAAAACGGATACGGCCCAAACCAGCTTTCAAAAGCTTTCAGCATTTTTGGAGCGTCTTTAAACTGCTCTTTCGCTAAAGCCAAATTATCTCTCAAAACATAATAATTACAGTCTAAATCGCCTTTTTCTCCTTTAAATACTTCAGAGAAATTTACATAATCTCCAATATTGATATTTACACCATAATTATTGATCGGATTTGAAACATACCAATTGAACGTTTTAGTTCCGTCTTTTTCTTTTTTAATGCTTTGCAATCTTCCGTTCGAAACGTCTGTCAAATCTCCAGGAACATTTACGCTGATCAACATATTTTCTACTTCATCGTACATGTGATCTTTACAAGGCCACCAAACGCTAGCGCCTAAACCTTGGCAAGATGTAGCGATAAAATCTTTTCCGTTTTTATCTTTTTTCCAAGAAAATCCTCCGTCCCAAGGCGCTCTCACAGCTTCTTTAGGTTTTCCACTAAAGAAAACTTTGATTTCTTTAACGTCTCCAACTTTTTGTTTTTCTGTCAAAGTAATAAAGAAAGCATTTCCGTCTCTTTCAAACTTCAATTCTTTTCCGTTCTGCGTTACTTTGGTAATATTCATCGGTTCTTGCAAATCAATCTGCATACGGTTGTTTTCTGTTAAAACAGTATAACGAACTGTATTTGAACCCGAAATAGCTTTTTCTTTCGGATTAACCTTTACATCAAGATGATAATATTTCAAATCCCACCAAGCTCTTTCTTTTGTAATGCTTCCGCGTAAAGTGTCCTGATGTGTAAAAACGGTTTCTCCCTTGTTAAGAAGTCCTTGAGCATTGGCACTAAAACCAATTAAAAAAGCAGTAAAAATGCTTCCGAAGTAATTTTTCATTAGTAAAATAGTATTATTTTGAAATCAATTTGAAACAAATGTAAACATTCGAATTAAGATTTTTGAAATTTTATGATTTCCTGATAAAATGAGACGCAGATCAAACGGATTCGCTATTGCGAAGACACGGAAAAAAACAGATTTTTCTTTTTGTAATAATAAAAAAATCCGCTTAAATCAGCGTTTTCGCAATAGCGAATCCGCTTTATCCGCGTCCATTTGCTCTTAATTTGTGATATTGAATTCAGTCACATAAAAGTTTTTATCCACTATCAAAGTAGATTTGTCTCCTTTTACATTTTCTGCTTTCCAGTCTGTAGTTGGTTTCAGCCAAGTTTCAACACCATTTAAAGTTACTTTTACAGGAAGATCAAAATTTTCGACACAATTGATCCAATGGTAAACCAATCTTTGATCCTGGAAATAATACTCTAAAGTAGGCACCTGAGGCGTTCTTAAATATTGATCAAAAACTGGACTAAAATTAATGCCCGATTCTTTACTTATAAAATCCTCAATCTGTTTTGTGGTAACCGTTTGATGATAAAAAGTTTTATTCATTCCTCTAAGAATCGATTTCCATTTAGCGTCATCATTAATAACCTGACGAATCGTATGAATCATATTGGCTCCTTTCGGGTACATATCGCCAGAACCTTCTCTGTTAACGTCGTAATGACCAATGATTGGCTGTTTATTCTCAATCATTTTTCTAAGTCCTCTTGCGTACTCATTTGCGGCATCTTTTCCATAGTAATATTCAACAAAAAGAACTTCAGAATAAGTAGTGAAACTTTCATGAATCCACATATCTGCAATGTCTTTGTAGGTAATATTATTGGCAAACCATTCGTGACCAGATTCGTGAATAATGATATAATCAAACTTCATTCCCCAACCTGTTCCACTGATATCATGTCCATTATGACCATTCTGATAATTGTTTCCATAAGTCACAGAACTTTGGTGTTCCATTCCTAAATACGGAACTTCGACCAATTTATAGCTGTCTTCGTAAAACGGATACGGTCCAAACCAGCTTTCAAAAGCTTTCAGCATTTTTGGAGCGTCTTTAAACTGCTCTTTTGCTTTTGCCAGATTATCTCTTAAAACATAATAATTACAGTCTAAATCGCCTTTTTCTCCTTTAAACTTTTCAGAAAAATTTACATAATCACCAATATTGATATTTACCCCATAATTATTGATCGGATTTGCAACATACCAATTGAAAGTCTTAGTTCCGTCTTTTTCCTTTTTAACGCTCTGCAACCTTCCATTTGAAACATCAGTTAAATGTCCTGGAACATTGACGCTAATCAGCATATTTTCGACTTCATCGTACATATGATCTTTACAAGGCCACCAAACGCTAGCTCCAAGTCCCTGACAAGATGAGGCTATAAAATCTTTTCCGTTTTTGTCTTTCTGCCAAGTAATTCCTCCATCCCAAGGCGGACGAACTGCTTCTTTTGGAACACCGCCAAACGAAACCACGATTTCTTTTGTTTCTCCAACTTTCTGATTTTCAGTTAACGTAATAAAGAAAACATTTCCGTCTCTTTCAAATTTTAGTTCTTTACCGTTTTGAGTAACTTTCGTAATATTCATTGGCTCCTGCAAATCAATCTGCATACGATTGTATTCGGATAAAACAATATAACGAACCGTATTTGATCCCGAAATAGCACGATCGGCTGGATTTACTTTGATATCCAAATGGTAATATTTCAGATCCCACCAGGCTCTTTCTTTTGTAATGCTTCCGCGTAAGGAATCCTGATGTGTAAAAACCGCTCCAGACTTTGCCATAAGCCCCTGAGCAATACCAGAAAAACTAATAAAAAGAGCCATTACAGCACTTCCAAAGTATTTTTTCATCATTTATAAATTAAGTTTTGAATTATGTTGTTATACTATTAGTATTCTTTTTTGATCAATGTTACAAAATTTGTATTCATATCCAACATTGTTTTTTATTTTAGCTGAATATAGACAATGAGATAATAAGTCAATTAGAGAATTAGATAATTAGTCGGTTAGTTAAATAATTAATTTTGTAATTGACTAATTATCTAATTTGCTAATTATCTAATTGACTAATTATTCTATTTTATGAAATTTAGCACGCTTTTATATCTTCTTCTATCTCTGTTTTCGGTAAAAACTTATTCACAGACAATTCCTATTTATAAAACCGAAGAAAAAATCAGTATTGATGGAGATTTATCCGACTGGAAAACGCCTTTTCTGGAGCCGTTTGTAATTCATAATTCAGGACAAAATGCTACTCAAAAGACTTTTGTTTCACTTTCGTGGAATAATGAAAATCTTTATATCGCCTACAATTCTACAGATTCTAAGATTATTGGAACTCCGCAAAAAAAGGATTCGGAAATATTCTACACAGATGATTTGGTGGAAATATTTCTCGATCCGGATGGAGACGGTCGAAACTATATTGAAATTGGAGTAAATGCATTCTCAACCCACTACGATTTGCTTTTAAAATGCATTTCGGCAGAATGTGGTGGATGGAAAACTTCAATGGATTTTGATATTGTTGATTTAGAATCTGTAAGCAAAATCAATAAAGAGGGTTATACTGTAGAAATTAAAATTCCTTTTTCTAGTCTTGAAAAAATTGAAAACGGAGGTTTTTCAAAACCAAAAACAGGAACAAAATGGAAAGGAAATACTTTTAGAATTGATTACGGTAACACAACGGAATATCTTGCTTTACAGCCTTATAAAAGTTCAAAATTTGGCTTTCATCAGCCGAAAGAGTTTGCGGTTTTTGAGTTTGTGGAGTAGTTGCTTGAAAATTTAACCGCAAAGAGCGCAAAGAATTACGCAAAGTTCGCAAAGTTTATATGTAAAGCTTTGCGAACTTTGCGTTTTTAGAAGGTTTAGTAAATCAAATACCTTGCGAACTTAGCGGTTAAATCCACATAAATCTGAAACAAAATTTACTTCTGACGTCCTTTCAAAACTTCAACAACATCATTTAACTGATATCCTTTAGCTTGAAGCAAAATCAAGTAGTGAAACAATAAATCAGCGCTTTCGCTAAGAAATAAATCATCGTTAGCATCTTTTGCTTCGATAACCACTTCTACAGCTTCTTCACCAACTTTTTGAGCAATTTTATTAATTCCTTTTTCGAATAAAGAAGCTACATAACTTTTCTCAGAATCAGCGTTTTCTCTTCTGGTTTTGATAGTGCTTTCTAACTGAGAAATAAAACCGTAATTCGCCTCATTTGGTTCTTGCCAGCAAGTATCTGCACCTGTGTGACATGTTGGTCCAACTGGTTTTGCCTGAATCAAAAGCGTATCTCCGTCGCAGTCATTTTTTATGCTTACAAGATTTAGAAAATTGCCACTCTCCTCGCCTTTTGTCCAAAGCCTTTGTTTGGAGCGGCTATAGAAGGTAACTTTTTGTGTTTCTAATGTTTTCTGAAGCGATTCTTCATTCATATAACCCAACATCAGAACATTTTTAGTTTCTGAATCCTGAATGATCGCCGGAATTAATCCGTGTGCGCTTTTGATATCGATGTTCATTTTTATTTTAGATTTTAGAGTTCAGATTTTAGATTGCTGAATTCTTGTTTATTTTTTTTTAGAATTAAGATTACTTAAAATCTATTTTCTATGTTCTATTTTCTTTATTCTGAACTTTAAAGCCTGACTTCAATCCCATTATTTCTAAGCTCCTGTTTCAAAGCTTTGATTTCAATTTCTTTAAAGTGAAAAACACTCGCAGCCAACGCAGCATCTGCTTTTCCCTCTTTAAACGAATCTACAAAATGCTGAATGTTTCCGGCGCCTCCTGAAGCAATAATTGGAATATTTACTAATTGAGAAAGTTTAGCCAAAGCTTCGTTTGCAAAACCATTTTTAGTTCCGTCATTGTCCATTGACGTAAATAAAATTTCTCCCGCGCCACGTTCTGCTACTTCTACAGCCCAATCGAATAAGTTCAACTCTGTCGGCACTTTTCCGCCTACTAAATGCACAATCCATTGTCCGTCAATTTGTTTGGCGTCTATCGCAACAACCACACATTGACTTCCAAATTTCTGAGCCAAATCGTTAATCAACTGCGGATTTTTAACTGCCGATGAATTAATCGAAACTTTATCTGCGCCGTTATTTAGCAGAATATCAACATCTTCTACAGATGAAATTCCGCCGCCAACAGTAAACGGAATATTGATTTTTTCCGCGACGCTTCGCACCATATTTACAAGCGTTTTACGTCTTTCTTCAGTTGCCGAAATATCCAGAAAAACCAATTCGTCCGCTCCTTCAGCCGAATAAATCTCAGCCAATTCCACAGGATCTCCAGCGTCACGTAAATCTACGAAATTAACGCCTTTTACGGTTCTTCCGTTTTTAATATCTAAGCAGGGTATTATTCTTTTTGCTAACATTTTTCTAATGTGTCAATTAGATAATTAGTCAATTAGATAATTTTATGCGCTTGCTAAAATAATTATCTAATTTTCTAATTATCACATTATCTAATTATAAAGTTTTCCAGTTGTTTCAAGGAAATTCTTCCTTCATAAATCGCTTTTCCAATAATGGTTCCTTCGCAACCTAATTCAGCTAATTTTGGCAATTCGTCGAAAGTTGAAATTCCTCCAGAAGCAATTAACTTTACTTCTTTCGCTTCCGCTAAAATCTTCGCATACAAATCAAAACTTGGGCCTTGAAGCATTCCGTCTTTTGCAATGTCGGTACAAATAACATACTGAATCCCTTTAGATTGATAATCCTGAATAAACGGAATCAAATCTTCATTGGATTCTTCTAACCAGCCTGAAACTGCAATTTTTTCATCTTTTGCATCTGCGCCCAAAATGATTTTTTCTGTTCCGTATTCAGAAATCCATTTTTCGAAAATAGTTCTGTTTTTTACTGCGATACTTCCGCCAGTAATCTGGTTTGCACCGCTTTCAAAAGCAATTCTCAAATCATCATCAGACTTTAATCCGCCGCCAAAATCAATTTTTAAGCTCGTTTGCGATGCAATTTGTTCTAATATCTTGTAATTGACAATTTTGCTCGATTTTGCACCGTCAAGATCTACTAAATGCAGATATTCTATTCCGTGTGCTTCAAATGATTTCGCCACTTCCAGCGGATTTTCATTGTAAATTATCTTAGTATCATAATCACCTTTGGACAAACGAACGCATTTTCCTTCAATGATATCTATGGCTGGTATTATTCTCATGTTTTTGATATTTTAGATTTCTGATTTTAGATTTTAGATTTTCTAAAAATTGAAATTTTTGATATTTTGATTGATATACAGTTTGGAATTTGGAATTTAAACATTTGGGATTTTAAGAAAATTATTTAGAATTTTCTCCCCAACATCCCCGCTTTTTTCTGGGTGAAACTGAGTTCCGTAAAAATTATCTTTCTGCAAAGCCGATGCGTATTCTACGTCGTAATTGGTGGTTGCTATTGCTTCATCGCATTTTGGCGCATAAAAACTATGAACCAAATACATAAATTCATTTTCAGAAATGCCTTTAAACAAATCGGTTTTTAAATCGTAAATCTGATTCCATCCCATTTGTGGCACTTTTACGCTGTTAGAGAATTTCAAAACATCAACATCAAAAACCCCTAAACCTTCCGTATTTCCTTCTTCGGTTTTGTTGCACATTAACTGCATTCCGAGACAAATTCCTAAAACAGGCTGTTTCAATTGCGGAATCAAATTGTCTAGACCGCTTTCGCGAAGTTTACTCATTGCCGAACTCGCTTCGCCAACTCCAGGAAAAATCACTTTATCAGCCGATTTTATTTCCTCTGGGTTATTACTCAGAACAGCTTTAAAACCCAGTCTTTCAATAGAAAACATAATGCTCTGAATATTTCCTGCTCCGTAATTTATAATTACTATTTTCAAAATTAATTTAGATTTTAGATTTTAGATTTTAGATTTTAGATTTCTCTTTATTCCTAAAATCATTAATACTTAATTTAGCGTCGAACTTAACCGCAAAGTTCGCAAGGTTTTATCGCAAAGAGCGCAAGAAAAAAACTTGCGAATTTTGCGTAATTCTTAGCGTGCCTTGCGGTTAAACCTTTTACAACATTCCTTTAGTTGAAGGCAAAATCATTTTTTCTGTATCGCGTTTTACCGCTACTTTTATCGCTTTCGCGAAAGCTTTAAAAATCGCCTCAATTTTGTGATGTTCGTTGATTCCTTCTGCTTTGATATTTAAGTTGGCTTTTGCGCCATCTGTGAATGATTTAAAGAAGTGATAAAACATTTCTGTCGGCATTTTACCTACCATCTCGCGTTTAAATTCAGTTTCCCAAATCAGCCAATTTCTTCCCCCAAAGTCAATTGCAGCTTGTGCTAAACAATCGTCCATTGGCAGACAGAATCCGTAACGCTCGATTCCCAATTTATTTCCTAACGCTTTCGCGAAAACTTCACCCAAAGCAATTGCCGTATCTTCGATAGTATGGTGTTCATCAACCTCTAAATCACCTTTTACGGTGATTTCTAAGTCCATTTGACCGTGACGCGAGATTTGGTCTAACATGTGATCAAAAAAGGCAATTCCCGTATCGATTTTACTTTTTCCAGTTCCATCAAGATTTAAATTGATATAAATGTCAGTCTCATTTGTTTTACGAGTGATTGATGCCGAACGAGCCTCTAGTTTTAAAAACTCATAAATGGTCTTCCAATCCATTGATTGTAAAACGATTGTTTCGTTTAATTCTTCGCGTTTAGATGAAATTTCATTGCTTCCAATTCCATCGGTGTTATTCATGAAAATTGCTTTTGCTCCTAAGTTTTTAGCCAATTCCACATCGGTTAAACGATCTCCTAAAACAAAAGAATTAGCCAAATCATATTCTGGATTGTTCAAATATTTGGTCAGCATTCCAGTTCTAGGCTTGCGCGTTGGCGCATTTTCTTCTGGAAAAGATCGGTCAACGAAGATTTCGTCAAACTTTACGCCTTCATTTTCAAAAGCTTTAAGAATAAAATTTTGCGTTGGCCAGAATGTATCTTCAGGAAAACTATCTGTTCCTAAACCATCTTGATTGGTTACCATTGCTAATTCGTAATCTAATTCAGAAGCAATCTTAGCTAAATATTGAAACGCTTTTGGATAAAATTCTAATTTATCTAAGCTGTCTAATTGATAATTTTCAGGTTCTAAAACAATCGTTCCATCACGATCGATAAAAAGTACTTTTTTCATATTTTTTTCTGCCACGAATTTCACGAATGGCACTAATTTTTAATTTGTAAAACTACTTGCGAAACTTTGTGCTTTTCTGCCACAGATTTCACAGATTAAATGGATTTTTATTTTGCCACGAATTACACTAATTAGCACGAATTAAATTAGTGTAATTCGTGAAATTCGTGGCCAACATTTTTAGCTTAATAATTTCAATTCTCTTATTACAACCGCATTTTCTTCTGCCGTTCCGATTGTGAAACGAAGACAATTTTCACATAAAGGCTGTGTTGTTCTGTTTCTAATAACGATTCCTTTTTCAATTAACTGATCGTATCTTTTGTTAGCATCATCCACTTTTGCTAAAATAAAATTAGCTTCTGTTGGATATACTTTTTCTACAAAACTTACTTCAAGTAATACTTTAAGCAATTCTTCTCTCTGCTCAATAATAGAAGCTATTTCTTGTTTTATTTTTTCAGAATCCTTCAAACGCTCAATTGCTCTTTGCTGCGTTAATTCGTTTACGTTATAAGGTGGTTTGATTTTATTTAAAATCGAAATCACAGCTTCAGAAGCATAACAAATTCCCAAACGAATCCCAGCTAAACCGTACGCTTTAGAAAGTGTTTGGGTAATAATCAGATTTGGATATGCATCAATTTCTGTCATCCAGCTTTCTTTGTCTGAAAAGTCAATATAGGCTTCGTCAATTACCACTAAACCTTTGAAGTTTTGAAGCAGTTTTACCACGCTTTCATCTGAAAAAGAATTTCCAGTTGGATTGTTTGGCGAACACAAAAAGATGATTTTTGTATTGTCATCAACAGCTTCTAAAATCTTTTCAACTTGTGGCTGAAAATCTGTAGAAAGCAAAACTTCTCTGTTTTCTACATTATTAATATTCGCCAAAACACTGTACATTCCGTAAGTCGGTGGCAATGAAATAATGTTATCTGTTTTCGGTTCGCAGAAAGCTCTGAAAAGCAGATCCAAAACTTCATCACTTCCATTTCCTAATAAAATCTGACTCTGTTTTACTAAATTATTTTTAGCCAAAATCGCTTTTACAGACAGCTGCTGCGGGTCTGGATAACGATTTACGCCATTCTGAAACGGATTCTCATTCGCATCCAAAAAAATCATTTCGGCTGTGTCAAAATCTTCAAATTCATCTCTTGCAGACGAATACGGTTTTAACGTTTTTACGTTTTCTCGCGTTATTGTATTTATATCGAAGGTACTCATTGTTTTTTTATTTTCCTGCAAGGTTTCCAAAACCTTGTAGGTATTACTATTAAACTTTTAAATCGCAAATCTATTTAGACCTACGAGGTTTTGGAAACCTCGCAGGACTGCAGACGTAATGTCACTGCGTTCTTGTGCGCCTGTAAGCCTTCAGCTTCTGCCATCAATTCGATAGCTTTTCCTATATTTTGAATTCCTTTTTCTGAAATCTTCTGAAATGTCATCGATTTCATAAAACTATCCAGATTTACGCCACTGTAATTCTTTGCGTAGCCGTTTGTCGGCAATGTATGATTGGTTCCCGAAGCATAATCTCCGGCGCTCTCTGGCGTATAATTTCCAATAAAAACAGAACCCGCATTTACAATTCCGTTGCAATAGAAATCATCATATTCAGAACAAATTATGAAGTGTTCTGGTCCATATTCATTGATTAAATCTAAGGCGATTTGGTCGTTTTCAACATAAATCAGTTTCGAATTTTCGATAGCTTTTTCTGCAATTGCCTTTCTTGGAAGCACTTCCAATTGCGATTGAACTTCTTTTTCTACTTCTGCAATCAGTTTTTTTGAAGTCGAAACTAAAATCACCTGACTGTCTGTTCCGTGTTCTGCCTGTGACAATAAATCGGAAGCTACGAAAGCTGGAACCGCAGTATCGTCGGCCACAATCAATAATTCTGAAGGGCCTGCAGGCATATCGATTGCAACGCCAAATTGCGTCGCCAGTTGTTTTGCCACAGTTACGAACTGATTTCCAGGTCCGAAAATTTTATATACTTTCGGAATTGATTGTGTCCCGAAAGTCATTCCTGCAATAGCTTGAATTCCACCAACTTTTAGAATTTTGGTTACACCGCATAAATTGGCAGCATATAAAATTGCTGGATTGATTTTTCCTTTTTTATCTGGAGGAGAACACAATACAATTTCTTTGCAACCTGCAATTTCAGCAGGAACTGCCAACATCAAAACAGTAGAAAACAAAGGCGCTGTTCCTCCTGGAATGTATAAACCAATTTTCTGGATTGGTCTTTTTTCCTGCCAACAACTTACTCCTTCAATTGTTTCAACCGAAACGCGATCTGTTTTTTGAGCATTGTGAAATTTATAAATATTTTCTTTTGCTAATTCAATAGCTTCTTTTAATTCGCTCGGAATCAAACTAATTGCCTCGTTAATTTCTTCAGGGGAAACTTGATAATTATCTAGTGAAATTCCGTCAAAAATTGAAGTGTATTTTGCTACAGCTTCATCTCCTTTTTTCTGAACTTCTCTAAAAATTTCTTTTACCGTAACCTCAATATCATCAATGGTTTGAGTTGGTCTTTTTAATATTTCTGACCAGGTTTCTGGTTTTGGATTGTCTATTTTGTTCATAATATTTTTAATATTAAATTCCAATTTTTTAAACTCCAAATTCCAATACTTTGTCGTTAAATTTACCGCAAAGAGCGCAAGGTTTTTTATTCTCTTTGTCTATAAAAACGCTAAGACCGCAAAGCTGTTGTCCAAAATTGGAATTTGGACCCGAGCGATAGCGAACAGGCGAAGCAATTTTTATACTTGGAATTTCCTTCTATTTGGAATTTGGAATTTTTGCGTTTGGAATTTCCTTTTTATTTGGAATTTCTTTTTTTCTACAGTACCATTTTCTCAATTGGGCAAACTAAAATTCCTTCTGCCCCTACTTCTTTTAACTGATCGATTACATCCCAAAAAGTATCTTTATCAATAACAGAGTGAACACTACTCCAGCCTTCTTGTGCTAACGGCAAAACCGTCAAACTTCTCAAAACCGGAAGAATTTTTCCAACTGCATCAATTTTGTCATTTGGAACGTTCATTAGAATGTATTTTGAATTTCTAGCTCTTAAAACGGCTTGAATTCTGAATTTTAAAGTATCAATGTGTTTTTGGATTTCTGGAGAAACTTTTGGAGAAACGGCTAAAACAGCTTCACTTTTTAAAATCACTTCAACTTCTTTTAAGTTGTTTTTAAATAAAGTGCTCCCGCTTGAAACAATATCTACAATTGCATCTGCAAGTCCGATATTTGGCGCAATTTCTACAGAACCAGAAATTTGGTGAATATCTACGGTTAAACCGAATTGATTAAAATATTCGTTAACGGTGTTTGGATAAGAAGTTGCAATACGAAGATTAGCTAAATCTTGAACAGAATTGTATTCGAAAGTTTTTGGAACAGCAACCGAAACTTTACATTTTGAAAATCCAAGTTTTTGAACCACTTCGATGCCTTTTCCTTTTTCTACCAAAAGATTATCGCCAACGATTGCTAAGTCAACCACTCCATCAATTAAATATTGCGGAATATCTGAATTTCTAAGGTATAAAACTTCAAGAGGAAAGTTTGAAGCTTCGGCTTTTAACTGATCGATTCCGTTGTTGATTGAAATACCGCAATCTTTTAAGATTTGAATGCTGTCTTCGTTTAAACGACCAGATTTTTGAATTGCAATTTTTAAAGTACTCATTTTTTTAGTTGTTTGTTGGATTAATAGTTTGAGTACAAAGAGAGCTTGAATTAAAAAACCCGTTTGATGTACTCAAACGGGTTTTAAAATATGATGATTTACACGCATATCATTAACACATCGCTTGAGAGCAATAATGTAAATGATGATGATGTAATTGAATTGAAATCATGATTCGGTTTGTTTTTTACTTCTTTGATTCGGTTGCAAATATACTAGATAAAATAATTAAAAAGCAATTTTTATTTTAACTTAACGATAGTTTATTGTTAAAAATCGTTTTAGATAGCATTTTACTTAATGATTTTAGAATTACTTTAACGAATTGTCATATTCGTCAAAAACCAATAAAACCTTGGTTCCTTTTCCTATTTCGCTTTCAATTTTAAATTTAATCTGAAGCAGATTGGTCATTCTTTTCACAATAAATAATCCAAGTCCAGTACCTTTAATTTCGGAATGATTAAGCGAATCTGATCTGAAAAACGGATTTAAAATAGATTCTAGATCTTTCTTTGCAATTCCGATTCCATGATCTGAAACAGTGCATAGAATTTTATGATTTTCTCTTGATAATGAAATTTTAACTTTATTATCAGGTTTTGAATATTTTACCGCATTTGAAATAATATTTCGAAGAATTGTTACCGTCAAATAATTATCCGAGTAAATATAAAATTCTTCTGAGGCATCCAAAACAACATTTATTCTTCCTGATTTAATCTTCTCTGCATTCAATTTTAAAACGTCTAAAATTGCCGCATTCAAATAGACATTTTCTTTAAGAATGTTCTGTTTTTGATTCTCAAAACGAGCCATCAAAAGCAGCTGATCTACAAGTGAATTTAAATGGTCTACTTCGTTAATACAATAATTTATTTTTTCTTCGTATTCCTTACTATCACGAGGTTTGCGGATAAGTACTTCAAGTGTTCCTTTAATTACAGTAAGCGGAGTTCTTAATTCATGAGAAGCATCAGAAGTAAACTGTTTTTCACGTTCGATGGCATCTTCAATTCGGTTCAATAAATTATTAATTGTTTTAGAAAGTGTAAACAATTCGTCTCTCGTTTTTGGCAACGGAATTCTGGATTTTAAATTGTCTTTCGTAATGGCTTTCGAAGTATCTATAATATCGTTTATAGGTTTTATGCTCCTTCCCGCATAGAATCTCGCTAAGAAAAACAAAATCAATAGAATGATCGGAAATGTAATGAGCAAAGTATCCATCAGATTATCTAAAACTTTCGCCGAATCTGAAAGCGACATAGCAATGATTAAATAACCTATTTTCTTTGATTTTAAATGAAGTGGGACTTGAATCTGACGAATTTTATTGCCTAATAATTTGGTATCAAAAAGCTGAAAATGGTCTTTATTTTCGTGATAAACCAGTTTCTCATTTTTTAAATTAGGCGATTTCTCAATGATTTTTTTATTCAAATCTAAAAATTGGACAAAAACAGGATTCACATCAACAGAGTTGTGCTCTCTTTCCTCCCATTCTTCGGCATCCATAAAGATTATTTTGCCATTTTCTTCTTTAATTTCTTTAAAATGATCTTGAATTTCGGTATTTAAATTCTCATCAATGTGATTATAAACGGTAAGTTTTACAATAAAATAAATAGCAGAAAAGACCACTAAAACCAAAAGTCCTGTTCCTACAATATAATTTAATGCAATTCTATTTTTAAAAGATAATGATGTCATTTTGCTAATCATTGGCGATGTATCCAATGCCTCGGATGGTTTTTATATAATCTTCTTCAATTTTAAGGTTTAGTTTTTTTCTAATGGCATTCATAAAAACATCAATAACGCCCGTATCATACTCAAAATTGATTTCCCAAACATCTCTCAAAATTTGATTTCTAGTGCAGACTTTTCCTTTATGCTCAATCAAATACGCTAACAATTCAAATTCTCGCTGGGTAAGCGAAATTTCCTCTTCCCCTTTTAAAACAATATGCCGAGACAAATCCATCGTAATGTTTCCGAGGGTCAAGGTTTCGGTCTTTTTTTTATTTCGAAAGTGAACTTTAATTCGCTCAACTAGTTCTTCGAAACTAAAAGGCTTTTTAATATAATCGTTTGCACCCGCTTTTAAACCTTCTATAGTTTCTTGAACTGTGTCTTTTGCAGTCAAAAAAATGATTGGCGTAACTTGGTCTTTTATACGGATCGCTTTGCACAGGTCAAGACCATTAATTTTTGGCAGCATCCAATCTAAAAGAATCAAGTCAAATTTTTGCTCCTGAACCAGCTCAAAACCTTTAGAGCCATCTCCTGCAGTAGTAATTTCATAGCCTTCTTCCTGTAAGCCTTGTTTTAGAAATTGGACAATTCCTATTTCATCTTCAACTATTAAAATATGCATTACTGTATCTGATTAATTTGAATTTCATTTTTGCAATTCAAAGATAGATAATTTAGTCCTCTGAAATAAATCGAACACTCTAATAAACAAAGAAAACCAGCATCTTAAGCAAACTTTAAGTTAACGCTAAGCAAGGTAATAGCCGAACTTAATCTAGCATTAATCAATCGAAATTAATTTTGTAAAAAAATAAAACTGATGCATTTTTACAAAAAACTTTCGCCCTTTTACAATCTTGCTTTATTATACTTTATAGTAAGTTTTATATTAAGAATAGTACTGCTTTTTCATCCCATTACCCAAAGTTCATTTACTTTTACGGAGAGTTTAAAAATCTTTTCATTTGGCCTATTATCTGACTTTTTTGTATTTATTGCGGCTTCTCTCTTTCTGTGGCTGTATCTAATTTTTATTTCTAATTCAAAATACAATGCCCCTTATGGATATATTATTCTTGTGGGTTTTGTAGCACTTTTAATTTATACAGCATCTGGAAAAAGCATTTTTGATGAATATGGCGGTGCTTTACCCAAAATTGTTTTGATTTTTGTTTCACTAAAAACACTTTTGTTTTCGCTTTTTCTTTTCCTGCCTAAACATAGAGACAAAATAAGATTCTGGCTATTTGCCTTTGTGATTTTTTTATATGTTTTATTGATTCTTCAAAACGCTATAAGCGAATTTTTCTTTTGGAATGAATTTGGCGTAAAATACAATTTTATTGCTGTTAATTATCTCATTTACACCAATGAAGTTATCGGAAATATTATGCAGTCTTATCCTGTAATTCCTATATTTTCTGCTTTGTTTCTTATTACTGGAGCAATCACTTATTTTATTATCAAGAAATCAAGAAATTATATTGACGAAATTCCCAGTTTTAATGAAAAACTAAAAATTTCAGCTCTTTATGCGGTTCTTTCTATCACTTCTTTATTAACAATTCCGGGACTAGCGAAAACAGAGAATTCTAAAAATATTTTTGTTAATGAACTGCAATCTAACGGAATCTATAAATTCTATCTGGCTTTTCAGAACAACAAATTAGATTATTTTAAATTCTACAAAACAATTCCAAATGAAAAAGCTTTTGCTATTTTAAAACACGAATTGCCTTTAATTTCTGGAAAAAACACCATTAGAGAAATCAAAGAAGATTCTATTGAACAACATAAAAATGTAGTTTTAATTACCATTGAAAGCTTAAGTGCCGATTTCATGAAGATGTATGGAAACAAACAAAATATTACGCCATTTTTAGACAGCCTTGCTCAAAAAAGTTTGCTTTTTACGAATGTGTATGCCGCTGGAAACAGAACGGTGCGCGGTCTTGAAGCGGTAACTTTATGCCTTCCTCCAACAGCTGGAGAAAGTGTTGTAAAAAGAGAAGATAACAAAAATAAATTCTCAACTGGATCTGTTTTTCTTAAAAAGGGATACAATGTAAAATTCATGTATGGTGGAGATGCTTTTTTTGACAATATGCAGGATTTTTATTATGGAAACGGTTATCAGATTATTGACAAATCGAATTTTTCTGAAAATGAAATTACATTTTCTAACGTATGGGGCGTTTGTGATGAAGATATGTATAATAAAGCGATCAAAGTCATGAACAGTGAAGCCAAAGAAAACAGACCTTTCTTTAATCATATTATGACGGTTAGCAATCACAGGCCATTTACTTATCCGAACAATAAAATTGATATTCCCGGGAACATTAAATCTCGTGATGGCGGCGTAAAATATACTGATTACGCTTTGGAGCAATTCTTCAAACAGGCTGAAAAACAGTCTTGGTTTAAAAATACAGTTTTTGTAATTGTAGCCGATCATTGTGCTTCGAGCGCAGGAAAAACGGAACTTCCGTTAGACAAGTACAGAATTCCTGCGTTGATTTACACTCCAAACATAAAGCCAGAGAAATTCACAAAACTTATGTCTCAAATTGACATCATGCCAACCTTATTCGGTCTTCTTAATTTTGATTACGAAAGCAAATTCTTTGGTCAAGATGTGTTCAAATCAGATTACCAGCCACGTGCTTTTATAGCGACTTATCAGGATTTAGGTTTAATAAAAGACAATGTTTTGACGATACTTTCGCCTAAACAACAAATAAAACAGTTTCAATTAAAACTTAATAATACAATTGGAATTTCTCCTGATTTTCAAATTCATTACGATGAAATTCCGCTGAAAGCAGAAAATAAAGGTTTAGTTGATCAAACAATTTCTTATTATCAATCCGCTTCTTATGTTTTGAAAGAGAAAGAATACCAGTTTAAAAATTTAGTTGATAAGAATAAAAAATTATATGCGAACGTTCGTCATTAACATCTTTTTTTTATCGCAGAGAACGCGGAGGTTTTACGCAGAGAGCGCAAAGTTTTTTTGAGTAAATTTTATAAATAAAAAAGTTCGCGAAGCTTATAGATAAAGCTTTGCGAACTTTTATTTTATAGTTTGTCACCCTGAGCGAAGTCGAAGGGCGTTCCAATTGGCGCGTGGGCTTCGACTCCGCTCAGCCTGACAAAAACTATAAAGCACTAAACCCAGCAGGTTTAACCAGCACAGCTTTGCGAACTTATTCAAAGTAAAGACAAACACAAACTTTGAAAAATTCCTTAGCGTACTTTGCGTTAAAAAATTAACCAATAAGTGTGTCACCCTGAGCGGAGTCGAAGGGCGTTCCAATTGGCACGTGGGCTTCGACTCCGCTCAGCCTGACAAAAAGAGAAAATAAGAAATAAAAAAAAGCCTCAAATCTAAAAGATCTGAGGCTTTTATGAGTTTCAAAGTAACGTGTAACATTAAACCTGAAACTTGAAACAAATATTTAATCATTCTGATTTTTCATTCCAAATAAATCTCCTTTTTGGAACATTTTTAAATCATCCTGTAAAAATTGATAATTTCTTTGAGTTACTGCTGGTGCATCTAAATCACTCAAATCTGGTTTTCCTGCATTTACCCACGCTGTGTACCAAAAACTAGCCGTTGCAGAAATCGCTTTTCTCATTTGGCTTTCTACCATTCCGTTCAATTGTTCGTGCAGTTTTTTAGCGTATTCATCAGAGAAAACAGCTGTATTGTATTTCGTTTTCAATACATTTCCTTCCGCATCCATTTTAAATACTTTGTCTTGCGGAGTTGCAACTCTTAGTTTTTTATCGATATCCAATAAAGGCTGTGCTAAACTGTGAGTATCGTTAATCAAGTCCCAAATTGCTTTGTGAACATCTGGATAATACTGCGCCTCAGGAACATTTAATTTGTAGTTTTTAACAAATAACTCTGGCAATCTGCTTTCCCAAAGAGAATGAATTCCTTTCTGATCTGTCAATTGACCATCGTGATTTGCAGAAGTATGCAATGGCATGTGTGCATCACCAACATAATGACCTAAATCTGCAGCAAGAAATAAGATTTCAGCTTTATTTTTATCTTTGAAAGCTTTAGTCAATTTTGCCATCATGTCTTCCATGTACCAGGGAAGAATTCCATTAACACTTAAAAAATTAGCATCATATTTTTGTTTTGCTTCTTCTAAAGTTTTTGGATAACTGTCAGCAGGACCAAAATTTTCCATATCGAAATAATGTCTTGGACCTTCTTCTTTATAATTTAAAGCATACTTGCGGATATCTGGAACCGAAGCTTCTTGTGTAATAAAATCAATGTGATTGTAGAAAAATATCTGTAATTGTTTTGGTAAAGCCATTACAGCAGCTTTGTTAATACGCTCATGGCCAACATTTCCCCATGATAAAGTAATAAAGCCAATAATTAAAGCACCGAAAGCTATTAATTTTGGTCTCATTTGGATTTTTTTCATTTGTTTTTTTATTAGAGGGAGCAAATTTAGCTTTAATTAAAGAATACGCAAAAAATACGATCATTAAGATTCAACAATTTTAACTTTTATGATTTATAAGCCTAAAAATGAGAGAAGTTCATATTAACAATATTTTTCTTTGTAAGTTTGTTTCTCTAAAAATTTTAATTCTATGCGCCAGATTACCTTAAATATTTTTCTATTAATTTCTGCTTTTTGCTTTGCGCAAGAAACTGATTTAGAGCTAAAAAATGTTAGCGACACTATATTAAATCAAAAAAGAATTCTTAAAGTTTCGGATCCGTTAAACGGCGAAAAAACAATGCAAAAACTGTTTCCTGGCAATTTATATCATCTTTCTGATAAAAATACTTTCATTAGCTGGAAATGTAAATCTTGCAAGCCTTTGCCTTTCCTTGATGTAAATGGCGTAGAAGGCGATCAAATGTTTCCTTACACTGAAGGCGTCGCTACAAGACTTTTAGCAAATATTGATTATACTGATTCGAAAGGAAATCAGTTTAAAATTTTAGCTTTTAATCATTCCGTTCATGATGAAGATGGACTGCAAACTGGGCGTTTTTCTGGCGGATTATTAGGAGTAGCAAAATTCGCAAAAAATAATAATGTTTGGGAAATGAGATCTTTTCAACCTGCAGTTGCTGCTTTTGGGGCATTTGCGAGATGCCCGACTCCTAAATTAGTTGAAATTGGAGAAGATCAATATGCTTTATCACTTGTTCATGCCAATGGTGGCGCAGGCGCTCCTTACAATGGTTATTTTTATTTAATTGCCGGATTTGATGGAAAATATCAGCCTTTAATGGAAATTGACAATTATTCCCTTACCAATAGTGTTAGTTCGGAATGGTCTAGTACTTATACAGTTATTACAGATAATGGTAAAAAGTTTTTCAGAGATTTTAAAATTGTTACTAAAGGCTCGTACAAAAAGGCAAAAGGCACGGAAGATGATTTCGAAGTTGATCTACCTGTCGAACCAGAAATGGCAAAGACAAAAAAGCAGTTTAACTTTGTAATCGAGAGAAACTACTCTTTCAAAGGAAAATTTTACAAAATTATTGACAAACCAATTGTAAAATTTTCCAATTTAAAATAATATTAAGCTAAATAAAGTATTGAAATTAAAGCTAAAACGGCTATAAAAATCCAAAGAAAAACACCTTGAAGCAAGGGCTTAATCCCTACCGTTTTTAAAGTCGCAAAGTTTAAAGTCGCACCAATCAAAAATAAAGTTATCGTTAAACCGATTTTTGCAATGCCTACAATATGCGGTGCAAAAATTACTGTTGACGGAATGTATGTGTTTGCTAACATTGCAACAATAAATAAACCGATAAAATAAGGGATTTTGATTTTAGCATTTTTGCTTTTAAAGAAAAAAGCAGTTAAAATTGAAATTGGAATAATCCATAGGGCTCTCGCTAATTTTACGGTTGTAGCAACTTGCAGTGCTTCTGCTCCATATTTATTTGCCGCACCCACCACAGAACTAGTGTCATGAATGGCGATTGCGCACCATAAGCCAAAATCTTTTTGAGATAAATCTAATTGATGTCCGATAAACGGAAAAACAAATAAGGCTATTGAATTCAATATAAAAATTACTCCTAAAGCGATTGAAGTCTGATTTTCATTTGATTTGATTACAGGAGAAATAGCAGCAATGGCACTTCCTCCACAAATTGCTGTTCCGCAAGAGATTAAATGAGACGTTTTTTTCTCTGTTTTAAGCCATTTTCCTAAAAGAAATCCGAAGAGTAAAGTGCTAAAGATAGAAAAAACGGTTAAAACAAACCCTTCTTTTCCTGCTGAAACTGCGCTATTCGCATTCATTCCGAACCCTAAACCGACTACAGAAAACTGCAATAAGAAAGTGATTGCTTTATGATTGAATGCTAAAAATGGATTTCCGAAAAGATTGACAATTAAAACGCCCAGCAAAAGTGCAATTGGCGGAGAAATTATCGAAAACAAACATAAGAAAATAACAACCAGAAAAAGCACTTGCTGTAGTGTGTGATTAATTTCGAATAATTGTACTGTTGTTTGTTCTTTTGTTTTCAAAATAAAGGTATTGATATTTACCCTGCAAAGTTCTGCTGTTTATTTCGAAATCGCCAATCGTAAATTACAATTGACTATAACTTCAAGTTATAATGAGAAGCCAAATTTTGAATAAATAGTTCTGACAATGAATCTGATTTCCCTTGTAAAGTTATAATATAAAAGTACCTTTCTATAGATAATTCTTCAACATCCAAAACAATCAATTCTTTGTTTGTCAATTCTTTACTTACGGCATGAATAGACATAAAGGCAAAACAATCAGAATTTAGCAAATACGATTTTATACTTTCTGTACTTCCTAATTGCATTTCGATTTGCAGGTCGCTAAATTTCAATCCAGCTTTTTTCAATGCAAATTCTATAACCTCAAGTGTTCCAGATCCACGCTCTCGGGTAATGAATTTCATTGATCTTAAATCGTTTACTGAAATTTCATTTTGTTTTACTAACGGATTTTTACTGTTGCAGACCAAAACCAATTCGTCTTTCAAAAACGGAATGTATTTTATGGATTGATTTTTAGATTGTCCTTCTACAATTCCGATTTCAATTTCTTTATTGATTAAAGCATTTTCGATTTGTTCGGTATTTCCATTTAGCAAATTGACTTTTATGTCTTTTTGTTTTTGATGAAAACTTGCCAAAACAGGAGAAATAATATATTGTGAAATGGTTGTACTTGCTCCCAAACGCAATAAACCTTGACGATCTTTATTAAAGGAACTCATTTCAAAGTCTATTTCTCGATAAAGATCAAAAATACTTTTAGTATACTTTAAGAGAATTTTTCCTGCCGGAGTTAAAGCAATCTTAGAACCATTTCGTTCAAAAAGTTTGGTTTTATACTGTTCTTCTAATTCTTGAATATGTTTAGAAACTGCTGGCTGTGTAATATACAATTCCGTTGCCGCTTTAGTAAAATTAAGGCGGAGCGCAACGGTGTAAAATACTTTTAGCCTGAAGTCCATCTATAATAGATTTAAAAGAATATTATATTACCAAAAAAATCACCAATTATGAATTTCTTTAAATTTTTTATATTCAGATTCACTCTGCATATAAAACAACATAAAGTCATCTAATTCAATTTGAGTTTTTACATGTCCCATGTCTTTCCTAACTAATTTTATCAACTCAAAATAGGTTTTAAATTGATCAATAGATTCTCCTTTATCAATTTGCAAAGTCCATCGTGTAAACATTTTAAATATTTCATCTGGTGCGTAAAGAAACATATCCTTTTTTATATCAAATAACCTTTTTAATAATTCCTGTGGCTTCATTGCTTTACCAATTTTTTCACCTTGCGTAATATCAAAAAAAATATAAATCAACTCTGAATACAATTTATATTTCTTATCAGAAACTAAACTTTCAATAGTTTTTATTTTTTCTTTCTGATATTGTATTTTCCAAACTAAAAATGTACTTACTGTTCCGAGTATTAGTAATAATATTTCTTTATATGGAATTTCTGAATTAATTAAATTAGTCATATAATATTTTAGAAATTAAATTAAAGCAACCCATTATACTTCCTAACAAACCATTCAATTGTCAATAAAGAAGCAATCAAAATCAACAACCAAACCCAGTCTATGATTGGCGTTTTGCTTGAGATATTTTTCTCGATTGATTTGTATTCTTTGTTTTCTAAAAGATTATTGATCAAATGATCGGCTTGATCTTCAAAGAAAGCTTTTCCTCCTGTTTGCTGCGCTAATTGCTGTAGTTTAACAACATCTGGATTTACAAATTGTTTTTCGATATCAAAATCTAAAATTTCAAAATGGCTTGCGTATGAAGTATTTGAATTCAATTCTTTTACTGTAAAGTTATATTTTCCAGCTGGAAGTCCTTCTAAATTTGCTGAAAAAGAATTGCTCCCTTTTAGTAAATCGTAATTTTTGGTTTGTTTCGTAGCTACATTAACAACGCTGATTGTTAATCTGGCTTTTTCGTCAAACTCGTAATTTTTATTGAAATATTGCGCGTTGATTATAATCTCTTCTCCAGAATTGTAAAAACTTTCATGAGTTACAACCAAAGATTTTTTTGAAGCCGACGATGCTAAGTATTGGATAATTTTATCAATAAAAACATCATACTTTTCAAAAGACTGATTGTCAACATGACTTTGCAAACGCCATTTCCAGCTGTTTTCTCCTAAAAGAAAAGCGGTTCTTCTCCCTTGATTTTCGGCGAAAGCCAATAAAGGCGCATTGGTAGAAACGTTTCTGATTTTTGAAGAAAGTAAAACAGATACATTTCCGTTTGCAGTAATATTCCCAAACGGATTTTGCAAAGGGGGAAAATTCTCAAAACCAATATTATCAATTGCAAACAAATTAAAAGCGGATTGGAATTCGCTAAGAAAATCTTCTCGCTGATTGCTCATTTTGAAAACCAGATTGTTTTGCTGCTGATTTAAAAAATTGAAGTCGGTGTTGTTTCCTGTTATAATAAAGGTGTTTGTTCCTTTTAATTTATTATTGTCAAAAATAGCTTTAAAAGCAGTTGTTGGCTGATACAAAACTAAAACAGAAACATCTTGTAAGTCATTAATTTGATTAGGCTTAACTAAGATTACCTTACGTTGTGCATTAACTTCTATCGAACGTTTTAAAGCCGCAATATCTGGATGATTTATTGCCGAAACAATAGCAATTGTCGACTTCTGATCGATGATTTCTACTGCAAAGTTTTTGATATTATTGTAACTGTTTTTTTCTTTTGCAGAAGACTGAATACTTGCTTTATAAATCTGTAATCCAACTTTATCTGCTGGCAGCAATAAATTTAATGAAGCTGTTTTTTTAGAAGGCGAAAAAGATAGTTTTTCTTTTGCTACAACGGTATTTCCCTGCGAAATGGTAAATTCTGCATTTGCAGTTTTGTCTCCGGCATATTGCAGAAAAACTTCAACTGGAAATTTATTTTTATGAAAAGCGTATTTATTTACGTTTAACTGATTGATTTTTAAATCAAAAAAAGTGGTTGTATCTCCCACAACCAAAGGATAAACTTTATTGACAGGATCAAAACGATATACATAGTCGTTTCCTGTAGTTTGATTTCCGTCGGTAATAATAACCGTAGGGAAAATCAGGTTTTTATTGATGCTTTTTAGATTTTTAGCAACTTCATCTAAATTGGTCTGATTTCCTTTAAAATCAAATTTATCAGAAGTTTTAAAATCATTGTCAAATTGATAGGTTTGAATATCAAATTTTTCTTTTAAAGCAGGATTTGAAACCAATTTTTGGTACAATTCAACCGCTTTTTTATCTGACTTTAAAGCAACAATAGAACTCGAATTATCGACCACAACCGCCAAAGGTGTTTTGGTAATTTCGAGCGAGTTTTTAGAAATAATCGGATTGATCAATAAAACCAGCAGTCCGAAAATGGCTAAAAAACGTAAAAAAGCCAAAAGTATCATCACATTGGATTTACTTTTGGCTTTATAAAAATATTGAAAATACGACAAACCACCAGCAATTACTAAAGAAAGCAATAATAAAAGAATCGTGTTTGTAGTCATGTATATTTTAGTTTATTGTTTTTAATTTATAGTTTTGAGTTGCTGAACAATAAACAAAAAACCATAAACAATTAACTTATTAAGTAAGCATTCCTCCGCAAACATTAAGAACTTGTCCTGTAATGTAAGCACTCATGTCTGAAGCTAAGAAAAGACAAGCATTTGCAACGTCTTCTGGGCTTCCTCCGCGTTTCAACGGAATACCTTCTCTCCATCCTTTTACTACATCTTCGCTTAATTTTGCAGTCATTTCAGTTTCGATAAAACCTGGAGCAATTGCGTTGCAACGAATGTTACGAGAACCTAACTCAAGAGCTACAGATTTTGTAAATCCGATTGCACCTGCTTTAGACGCTGCATAATTGGTTTGACCAGCGTTTCCAGAAACTCCAACAACAGAACTAATGTTAATGATTGATCCTGCTCTTTGTTTCAAGAAAGTTTTCTGAATCGCTTTTGTCATATTAAAAACCGATTTCAAGTTTACATCAATTACTTGGTCAAAATCTGCCTCAGACATACGCATTAACAAATTGTCTTTTGTAATTCCGGCATTGTTGATTAAGATGTCAACTGTTCCAAAATCAGCTAAAACAGCATCAACAAAAGTTTGAGCTTCGTTAAAATCTGCTGCGTTAGATTGGTATCCTTTCGCTTTTACTCCTAAACTATTTAATTCTGCTTCTAAAGCTTCTGCAGATGCTGCAGATGAGCTGTATGTAAAAGCAACGTTTGCTCCATGTTTAGCAAAAACTTCTGCAATTCCTTTTCCAATTCCACGGCTTGCACCAGTAATAATTGCAACTTTTCCTTCTAGTAATTTCATATTAAGGTATTCGTTTTATTTTTTGAATTACAAATATAGATTATTTGAGCGTTTAATAAAATTTGTAATATAAAAAATGGCTTAGAATTTTCTATCCCTTAAAAAACAAAAAACAGCTCATTAAAAATGAGCTGTTTCCCCCAAAATAAAAAATAAAACTAAAAAAACCTGAATGCGATTTTCGTTGCAAGATGAAATGAGCAATACAACGATTTATAACCTTTTCACTTATTCGTCCTTTTCTTCTTCTTTATCTTCTATAATCTTTTCCATTACTATATATCCTATTGCAATTATGATGGACAAATAGAGATAATGTCTTAAATATCCATGGAAGTATTGATTTATAATAAGAAGACCAACTATCCAAAAGAAAATTACAATAAGCGACGGTGTTAATTTTTTTTAAATCATAATGCCTATAACTTTAGAAGTTGATTCAGAAATTATGCTGGATAAAAGCAACTCATTTCTGAGTTGCTGATTAATTGCATTAATTGATTATATATGCCGTCATTCTAAAACTACTAGAAGCACTTGTAAAAGTGTAAATTACATTGGTGTACTGAATTTTAAAGTTTTCTTTGTTGACATATAATCCTTTTGGATTTGTAAACTGATCATCAATTTCTTTTAAAAATGCAGGAGCGGCTATTCCACCTGCCCAAAAATCATGTGTGAGGATTATAGTTTTATTTACAGCATCTTCTGATGATTTTACAACATGATTAATAGCGGCTTTGCCTCCATTGAAATTATAACTAATATAAGTCTGATTTGCAGCTGTATTAAAATATAAATAGATACTTGCAATTGATTGGTTTGCTGGTAATGCAGCATTTGCTTTCGCTACTAAATATTTAAAATAATCGCTTGTTGTTGGAGCATTAGATAAAAAGGCAGGTAAATAACCAAAGTATTTATAAGGATTTCCTTTTCCACTTAAAAATAGTTTATAATCATCTGTAACTCTTGGTGGCGCATTTGTATATTTAACTGTTGCCGATACTCCATCTTTTCCTGTTGCAACAAAAGTATTTGCAGCACTATTATAAACAAAATCACTAAGTTTCTGCCCTTTCACTTCTAATGGAAGTTTTGAATAAGCTCCTAAAGGATTAAATGAGAAGGCAAGATCATAACTTGTATTAACAGCGGGATCTAAAGAATAACCCGTTCCAAAACGCGCACTAGGATTATAACTAAAATCATAATTTTTAGTAGTTGTGCCATCATTTATTTCTAATAATCTAAATAATGGACTGTTCATGTCTCCAGTAATAGCTTTGATAATTGGAATATTGCCCGACAAATCTGCCCAATCTTTTGGCGTAGCTTTTACAAAACGAAGAAAGTGGCTATTTCTATTTGTTCTAAAAATAATATCCCCATTCTTTTGTCCATAGTAGTAAAACTGGAAATCTCCTAAATATCCTTTCGCAAGAAGCCCTGCCGTTGGATAATTACTCGCATCAGACAAAAGATGTATTCTATTCTGAGTAGTAAAAACTAAACTCGGAGCACTTCCAACCTGCATTTCGTACTGACTTTGATATATTTTTGTGTCGATCTCACCGTCTTTACCTGTAAAGTCAGATGCCATGTCTACTTTTCCGCCTGGCAAAAATTTAAATAAATGTGTCCATCCTCCTAATTGTGTACTATCAGTATAATAAACAGCTTTCCAACCGTCTGCAGACGAAAGCAACAAATCGTTTAATTCTTTTTGACGTCCGCTTAATCGATCAGTAGCGTTTTGATCAAATTTAGCATCTATTTCAGGGCTTGAACATGATCCTAAAAGCAAAGCTGCAAAAGCGATCATTAAGCACTTATATATATATTTTACTTTCATAATATTAATTTTTATAAAATTTTATTGTCCTTAATTGTTTATTACAGCATCTGTATTTTTTTGAGCTTCATCTCTTAATGCGTAAAAGTCTATATTGAAAGAATCTTTATAATATTTAACTACCAAAGCTTCTTTTGCTTTAATATTAGCTTTTGCATTAGCATCTGTTACACTTGCTAAAATTGCATCATACTCTGCTTTTGAACTGGTTAAGATTGTTGCTGCTGTTTCTGCGAAATCTTCATATATATTTAATCTCGCATAACTAGTAATAAAACCAAGCGATCTAGAAGTCGAAATTGCTTCTACATACCAGCTAGTAGTATATCCAGATGGCGTTAATTTTGCCCAAGCTTGCTCGTCAAAAGGTTTGGTCTGGTTTAAAATGTGTACATATTCGTGCTGAATAGTGTGAATGAACTGCGTTACACTTGCTCTGCTCTTTTTGTTAAGATTATCAACTTGAAAAAGAGATACTCTTTGACCAGCTTCTGCAAGTCCAAGAGTTACAGTACCGTTTGTATTTAAGTTTACTCCTCCCACAAGTACAAATTCTCTTGGAGCAATTTTTTTAACGAAATCTGCTCCTCCGATAGTGCTATAGCTATCAATCCAGATTTTCTTTACCACTTCCATTGCTGGCTGTACTTTATCTCCTTTCGGAGGGTATAAATATCTATTTTCGTCTACCAAATTCTGGTTCCATTCGTAATAAACATTGATATTGTAAGGATTTAAGAAATTTGTGCCAATCCAATTGTCCAATTCTGTTTTTTCTGGTGTAGAAAAATCTAACTGGCTTTCTTTTGGCTGATCTTCTTGTGCACAAGATGCAAGCAATAAGGCGCCTGCAAGGACTATTGTTTTATATGTTTTGAATATCTTCATAATACTTTCTAATTAAAAATTTACCTAGGATTTTTTTCAATACCATTATCTGAAGCTCTAAGCGGTATTTGTAATGCTCTTCTTTTATCGTCTTTTTCTAGAACATTATTTTTTACCACTTTTCCAAATTCAAGTGTATTATGTGTAACTACAAGATTAAATCGTTTAATGTCAAACCATCTCAAACCTTCACGGATAAAATCTCTTCTTCTTGCTTCTGCAATTGCTTTGATATACGATTTTTGAAGATCAGATAATTCATAAAATGGAGTGAACTCGTTTTCAACAACTGGGAATTTAGCTGTAATAATTGCTTCATTCAATAGATCTGTTGTCGCACTATATCCTGAAGTTCTAGTTCCTAAGAAGTATCCTAATTCTGTATTCACTTCAGCAATTCTATTTTTCATTACTAAGGCTTCAATACGATTTAAATACATTTCATCATTACTAAATAATACAGAACCAGTGTAAGGCTCACCTGTACGAGATGTCAAATTGGTGTATTTAAAATACTCATAAAGCTTCGGAACAAATACATTGACACCTCCAAAATATTGTCCATTTGGTCTAATTAAATGAGGTTTTGCCCATACGTTAGTTTGCGTTCCAAATATTTCATCAGATCTATTTCCAGGAAGCGCAAACCTGTATGCTGCAGATCTGTTCGCTATTGAGTTTGGATAAGCTACCAATAAATTTGTTTCTTGTTCAACTCTTGAATATTCAATTGGCATTTGAGCAAAAGCTACAGCATTAAAAGCAGTATAATTTCTGATTTTTGTCGGTTTAGAACCAAGTCCTTCAGAATATTCCAACACCTTATCCCAATCCCCTTTAATTAAGTAAAAACGACACGCAAATGCTTTAGCAGCTTCAACTGTAAAGTGATATTTTGGCTCTTTATATTCACTTGTAATGTATTTCATTCCTTCATTAATATCTTGCTCAATAAAGTCGAATACTTCTTTAACAGTGTTACGTTTATATTTTACCAATAGTTCCGTTTCTGGTTTAGTGATATATGGAACTCCCAAATCTGTACCTGCGGTTGCTGGATTATAACGATTTGACCATAATGAAACTAGCATAAAATGATTGTAAGCTCTTGCTATTAATGCTTCTCCTTTTTGCGGATTCAAACTAGCTTGACCGCCTAATTTTTCAATAGCGTCTAAAGCCAGATTCGCCGCAGCAATTGATTCATAAGATGCTATCCAGAATGCATTTTCGCTATCCGTCCCGATTTGGCTCTGCATTTCCCAGTTGTAACTCTCCTCATTAATGATACTCACAGATTGTTTTGATTCTGTATCATAGACATTATCCGACATTACTTCCGCAATCGGAAAATAGGATCTGTTCGGATAAGCAGTAACTAATAATTCTGATATTTTTTCTGGAGTATCTATCTGTGTTCTATTGTCTGGCACTTCTGAAAGAAAATCATCACAACTGCTAATCGTAATCAGTAATAATAATGACAGTGCTATTTTTATATTTTTCATAATCAATTTAGTATTAGAATGAAATATTAATTGCAAAAGTATATTGTGCCGTAATTGGGAAAGCTACCCCTCCTGTGTTACGGAATTCAGGATCTTGTCCGTTTAATTTTTTATCTGAATAAATCAGCCAAGGATTAACCGCCGAACCTTTCAACGTAAAAGTTGATAATCCTAATTTTCTCTTGTAATCACTTGGGAATTCCCAGCTTAAAGAGATGTTTTTTAAACGTACAAAGTCACCGCTTGCAATTCTAGCATCAGAGAAATTATAAGTATTATAAGCAATCTGTAAATCGCTTGCACCATAATTTCTATTCAATAATTTATCTGCAATAACAGGAACGTTGGTATAATTTTCGTCTCCTGGGCTAATCCATCTGTTTGCAAAGTCTTTTGTAAATACTGTTTGATCTGTATATTTGTTGCTATACACAGGGTTTAATCTTACTTTGTTTCCTCCAGATCCTACAACGAATACATACAATGACCAGCTTTTATAAGTAAATGTGTTAGCAAAACCAATAGATTTATTAGGCTCTACAGATCCCTCATATTTCAAATACTTGGTTACATCATTTGTATCTTGAAAATCTGCCTCTGTAATATTGTTTTCTGCTCCATCTTGTAAAATAAAAGTCGGAAGTCCTTCATTGTTCAAACCTGTAAATTGATAAGAATACAATGAGTTTCTAGGATGTCCTACTGTATTTCCTCCGTTTGTAGCAATCAAATCAAATACTGCTGGTTTGTTAGCCAATTTTGTGATTTTTTGATCGAAAACAGAAAAGTTAACTGTAGTAGACCATTTAAAATCTTTTGAAACTATGTTTTGAGTAGTAAAACCAATTTCAAGACCTTTAGTTTCCATGTCTGCATTGTTACCTTGCTTTATAGATTCTCCTCCAACTCCTGATGTAATTACATAATCGATCAAATCGAATGCTTTACGACGGTAAATGTCTGTTGTAAACTGCACTCTGTTTCTAAACATTCCAAGATCAACACCAATATTGGTTTCATACTGTTTTTCCCATGTCAAATCTTTATTTTGCAAATCTTCTATACGAATTGCATTCTCTCTATCCCCAACTGCAAAACGGTCTGTGATGAAACTTTTAAAAATTGCCAATGAGTTTGTTGCTGGTCCAGCAGTAGCTGTTAAACCGTAAGATGCTCTAAGTGCCAATGTGTTAATAGGCTCAACATCTTTCATGAAACTTTCTTCTTTAACATTCCATTTACCACTCACCGTATATGTAGGCAACCATCTAGAAGAACCAGTATCTCCCTGTCTGTTCGAACCATCATAACGGCCAGTAATAGAAGCTGTATAACGACGATCGTAAGTATATCCGACTTTTCCAAAGAAACCAACAGTACGCTCTCTTTCTGCTCCAAACTCATAGTAAGAGTTTCCTTCATTTACCAATTTTTCAATCAATTTAGGATCAACAAAAGAAGTAAGACCTTTTTCGAATTGAATACCTGCAGCAGTAAAGTTGTCATTATTTCTATCTACAGATCTAAATTCTGTACCGAAGAATCCTTCTAATTCATGTTTTTCATTAAATGTATTTCTGTAGGTAATACTGTTTCTCACATTATAAGAAGTCATGTCATTAGTAAACTTTCTTAAAAAGCCTCCATTTGGCAATACAGAAACTTTAGGCGCTGTTAAATCATTTGGATTTTGATATAAAAACACATTGTCTTTCTGGATTTGAGTATTCAAAGTTTCACCCACTCCCGCGTTATAAGCGCCTACTACGTTTGAACCTTCGTAGATTTTGTGCTCTCTTGAAGTATTAGCATAACGTGCTGAAGCTGTAAGGTTGTAGCTTAAGTTTTTATTGATTTTATAATCTAAATCAGCTTGAAAACGAATATCATTTACTTTAATATCTAAAGTATTATTTTCCAATTCGTTAAGAATATTCATTGGCGCCCAGTTATTTTGATAATATTCTAGGTTTCCGTTATCATCATAAGGTCTTAATGTTCTGCTTGTGCTTAATACATAATTAAATGGGTTGATGTCAAAATCTCTGGTTACTTTACCAAATACAAGGTCATTTTTGCTATCGTAAGCACCAGGAGCATCTTGATCACGCATCGACCCTAAAGTTGATAAAGTAATATTTAATTTATCATTGATGTAAAATGTACCTTTAATGTTTGCTGATAATTGTTTTACATTATCTGCCACAGTCCATCCTGGATCTGTATAATAGCCTAAAGAAGCATAAAAAGTATTATTTTTTCCACCTCCAGAAAAGCTTAAAGAGTGGTTTTGAGTAATTGATGGTCGAAATAAAACTTTAAACCAATCGGTGTTAGCCAATTCATATTTCTGTAAAAATTGATTGATATAAGGCTGTTCATTTCTAATTCCAAACTGGCCATTAGAAGTATCATACAAATTAATCTGTTTTGCCAAAATACCATATACACCACTAAATCTAGCCGTTAATGATGAACTTTGATCTAAATAACCTTTAGTTCTCATTTCTTGAAAAACACTCATAGATTCTTGAGAATTCAAAATATCAAACTGCGTATAACTTGGTACGGTTCTAACTGTATTTTCTACAGAATAGTTTATTTTTAAAGGAGAATCTCTTCGTCCTTGTTTTGTTGTAACAACTACAACTCCATTTAACGATCTTGAACCATAGATTGAAGTAGCCGATGCATCTTTAAGAATTTCAATGCTTTGAATATCATTTGCATTTAAACCTGCAACTGCAGAACTCAATAATGTTGCCGAGTTTCCAGAAGCTAAATCTGCAAATGTAACATTGATAATATCTTCTTGAACAACACCATCAATAACCCATAATGGCTTGGTATCTCCAAAGATAGAAGAAGAACCACGAACGGTAATTTTTGGAGTAGCACCAAAAGATCCTGTAACGTTTTGTACAGTAACTCCCGCCGCTTTTCCTTCAATCATTCTACTCACATCTACAACACCATCAACTTTTAATTCTGCACCCGAAATTTTACTGATTGCTCCAGTAAATGTTCTTTTTGAAGTTTTTTCGTAACCCGTTGTAACTACAACTTCTTTAAGGTTTTGTCCCGCTTCTGTTAAAACTACAGTTGGCGTAGGATTATCAATTCCAATTTCTTTCGTTTCCATACCAACATAAGAAATAACCAAACGGTTTACGCTAGCAGGCATTTCGATAGAAAAGTTTCCATCAAAATCTGTCAATACAGCAGTTTTCGTTCCTTTTGCCATAACAGTTGCACCAGGAAGTGGCGCACCAGATTGATCTGTAACTTTCCCTTTGATAATTGGGCCGAAAGTCAAAATTTCGAACAAAGAATCATGATTATTAGCACTAGAAAAAGAAACAGCACTTTTTTGCAGCACAATCTGATTGCTTACTTCTGAGAAAGTAATATTAAAAGGAACCAATATTCTGCTCAAAATACTTGACAGAGTTTCTTGGGTTGCTTCTATACTAACCTTCTCTCCTAGTTGTGGAAGTCTTGAGTTATAAGAAAATTTTACATGAGCAGACTTTTCAATTTTTGATAAAGCATTGTCTAAAGTTAGGTTTTCAACTGTGATAGTTACTTTAGTATCTAATTTTTTCTGCCCATTTACATTATTTGCGAGAGTAACGCTTGAAAATACAAGCGCTAACACAAACTGAAACAGCGTTATTTTCATGATTTGGTGAAGTAATCGTTGCTTGACAACAGGTTTTTTCATAATTTTGGTTTGTTTTGATTAATACTATTCGAGTGTATTTTAAGAAACATCATAAAGTACGCTTTACAGAGCGTAATTTATTCAGATTTAAGTGTCGATAATGTTACAGCATTCTCGGCACTTTTTTTATGTATTCATTTTTTACATAGGCAGTTACAAATTATTTTTAGTTTTATTAATTAGTTAATTTTGGTTTCTATTTTAATCGAATTTCGAACTCTAGTTACAGCCAGAAGTCGTAATTACGATTTGATTTCCATTCATTTCATAATTGGTATCGTTGCCAATACTTTTACAAATTATTTTTAGCTTTTCCGCCAAAGGCTGATCGCTTAAAGAAGTGGTTAATCGGCAATCTTTCAGTTTATCGTGCGGAAAATCGATGTCTACTAAATACGCCTGCTCGATAGTTTCAAGAATTTGTTCTACCGGAATATCAGTAAATTCAAAGCTTAACTGTTCAATATTTCTAACACTATTTACTAAAATCGGATCTTCAGTAATATTGGTTATTTTATTAAACACTAATTCTTTACGAGCAAAACGCAATGCCTGATTCGGTAATAAAACAATCTCTCTGTTTTCCGAAGTACGAACTAAATCATTGGATTTTACCTTAACTTTACCGGTGCGAACTAAAACTTCAACGTTTTGTTGGTCTGGATAAGCTTTTATTCTAAAGCTTGTACCAACAACTCGAGTTACAATTTCGTTAGCGTAAACAAAAAAAGGCTTTTTAGGATTTTTACTAATTTCAAAGAAACCTTCGCCGGATAAATACACCTTTCTTTCGTTTCCGGTAAAGATTTTAGGGTAACTTAATTTACTATTGGGCTGTAATAAAACCGAACTTCCATCAGATAAAGTAATGATCTGCGATTTTTCAGAATTGTTGGTCTGCTCCACCAAACCTTCATCGTTATCATGAACCAGTTCGTTGTAGGTAACAACATTATCAGTTGTTATAATGTTATTTTTAAAAAACCAGATAGAGAAAATCCCAACGAGAATAGCCGCTGCCACCCCGCTGATCCAGTATCTCTGCAATTTTAGTTTTTTGATTTTTGAAGCTTTTAGAGAAAGCTCTTCTTTTTGTTCAATTCTACGCCAAGTTTCCTGTAAGGCTTCATGAACTTCATTTGAAGATAAATTAGATTCTGGAACTCGCATCGCCAGCAGCACAAGCCTTGCATCTTCTACAAGTTTGGCTCTTTGACGATTTTCCAAAGTCCATTCTTCCCAGCCTTGTTCATCAATCTTAGATAAAATCCATAATCGAAAAGATTCATCGGCTAAAAAGTCTTCTATTTCAGTATAATTGTTACGTTTTTGCATCACACTATTAGGGTTACAAAAACATAGAGGACATTTTTTTTATTATATACTCACCTATTTAAGATTTTTTTTTGATATTTTCTTAAATTTTTAAAAAAGCCCTGAAGATATAAGGACTAGAAGCGGAATACTGCCTTTCCATTCTTTACGAAGACTTAGCAGACCTCGGTGCAAAAGATTACTCGCAGACTGATAATTTACGTCTAATAAATCTGCTATTTGATCTACGCTCAATCCTTGGTGATAGCGCAAATACAGAGCTTCTTTCTGACGGCCTGGCAAATCGTTTAGTAATTTATTCAAAAGCAAGACACGTTCTGCCGTTACTTCGTCTTCAACCAAATCATTTTCTATAGAAAAGTCAAAAAGAAATTCTAAAGCATCGGTAGTTGTTGTTTTTCTAAACACGTGATCTCTTTCATGCAGACGCGCAATTCTCTTTCTGACACTAGAAAGCAAATAAGCCTTAACAATAACATTATCTTGCAGAGAGCCGCGATAAAGCCAGATATCTTCAAAAACATCTTGAATACAATCCTGCACTTTTTCAGCATATGGGCAAAGCGAATTACCGTAACTGATTAAGTCTCTATAGTATTTTTCAAAAAGCAGAGAGAATGATTTCTCATCACCGTTCTTCAGATTATTCCACAAAATGAAATCGTCTAAAACCTTGTTTTTTAAAATTTGGCTCATAGAAAAAGTTTTGGGGGCGTAAGAATCAAATTATTTAAGAGACTTCTTAAAATAACTTGATTATTTCAGCAATTAAATCACATTTCATTTTTTTGATCTTTTTATAATTAAATCGAATGAATGGAAATACTTAATTTAACAAAAAATAAACAAGTGTTTTACATTCCATTTAATTTAGCTCAAGCAAAAAGATTCAAATTTTTAACATTATTTTTTGTTTTTGTGTGATAAATATAGAAAAGCAAATAATCAAAACCCAATTAATTACAAAAAATCGTAACTTTTTCTAAATTTATCAGTATTTGCCCTTCATTTTTTGATTAAACTTAAATTTACTATAATTTAAATTTTAATTAACTAAAGAGACTTTTTCATTTTTAATGGAAAAAATTAAGCACAAAAAAAGCCTTATCGAAATAAGGCTACATAAAGAGACTAAAAATATTTTTTCTTAAATCTTAATAAATTTCATTGCAGAACTTCCTTTGTCAGTTTTAACTTGAAGAATGTAATTTCCCGATTGAAATCTAGAAATATCAATTTTAGCAACATTATGAGCATTTGGAATTGTCAAAACTAATTGTCCTAAAAGATTATAAACAGCCATAGATTGTATTTCGATTGTATCTTTTGAAGTTATATTCAAAAAATTTTGAGACGGATTTGGATAAGCATAAAAATAAGATGTAAACTCAAAATCTTGCGTCCCTAAAGTCTTAAATGTTGAGGTTTCTTTATTGGTCAAAATTGGAAAGTTATAATCAAAATAGATATTTGCTTCATTTGCAAAAGAATCGCCAATCTGTAAAGTCGGCAATGTTTTTATTTTGAAAGCGATGTAGCCGTCATTATTAGCATCATCAAAAGGAAGATCTATTTTTTCGAAGATAAATTCTACTTTGTTGCTATCAGAAATTTTAGTCGTATAAGAATGACTTGCACTAGTAGGAACCAATGAAGAAATGTCAAATTTTGACAAATCAATTACATCTTTAATTACAACATTTTCAGCTTTATAAGTTCCTGTATTTTCAAAACGAATTAAATAATGTACATATTTGCCAATAAGTTCTGGCTTAATTACATTTCCTTCTAAACACGTTTTATCATTTGGGTCATAAGATCCTACAACAGTTTGATTAAGTTCAAAAATATTATCCAAAGGTTTTTCATCTGTTTCAGAAGAACTTACTGCTAAACTGTATTTTAAAACATCTCCATTGTTTACAGCTGGAGTTTCAGTTGGAGAATTTACATTTAAAACTAAATCAATTTCTCTGCTTTCAAATGGTTTTAGATCTGAAAAATCCCAAACTAATTTACCAGAAGTTTGGCTAGAAATTGCAGAATTCGAAGAAACAAAATCTAAAATTGAATCGTCAAAATTAAGTACAACAGCACCAAACTGAACCGTATTTCCTTTATTTTTTGAAATAATTTTATAAGTAGCGTCAAAACCGGGTCTTGCAACTTCAACTGGAATCATATTAACTTCCAGATCATTATTAGCATTATTAGGCGTAAAACAAAAATCTTGAATTAAAGTATTTGAAAAGCTAGTAAATTCAAAATCAATACTATTTGGATAAACTGAAAAATAATCTGAATTTTCTAAAATTGGTGAAATTGTATATCTACCTGCATTAACTGAGATTGAATAATTTCCTTTTTCATCAGTGAATATAATTCCATCTTTGGTTCCGTCAGAAATCTTTAATCTAATTTGAGAAGCTGGCAAATCGTTACTATCACATCCATTTTTATTAAAATCGATTGTAGCATTACCTGTAATTAAAAAACTTTCACCGCCTGGAACAAACGAACAGTATGAATTTACATTACAATTTTTATAATTATTTTGTCTTACCAAATTTTGAATTTGAACAATCTGATTATCATCGCAACAGATATATTTCAAATTAAGATTCCCTGAAATATTTAATACAGATTCTATACTACCATTTTTCAAAAAAGCTGATTCTAAAAATCGATTATTATTGAAATTTAAATTCATCAATTTTGGTAACGAACCAAAATCTACAGACACAAATTGATTATTGTAACAATCAATTCCCTGCAAATTTTTTATCTCTCCAAAATTGATCGATGTTAGATTATTCTGATGACATCGTAAGGTTCTTAATTTAAACAAATTACTAACATCTAAACTTGTTAATTTATTCTCACCGCATTCTAAAACTTCAAGATTAGACATTTCATTTAGATTGATTGTTTCTAAATTTAAGCCGTTGCAAAATAAATACTTTAACTTTTTTAATGCTGAAATATCTATTTTAACGTTACCGCTAAAACTAAAATTCAAAGTTAAAAGATTAGTTAATTTTGATGAATCAACAATTAAATTCTCAAAACTATTATTATTAATTGTTAACGTTTCAAGTATTCTAGTTGATCCTGTTAAATCTAAAGAAGTTAGTTTATTTGCTCCAATTTCTAATCTTTTTAAATAGCTTAAATTCTTTAAATTAATCGTTGATAATTGATTCTGATTTGCTACTATTTCTTCGATGTAAAGCGAATTAGTAAAATCGAGGAAGGTCAAATTATTAAAATAACAGTATAATCTTTGCAGTTTAGTTAAATGACTTATTTCTAGAGCAGAAATAGAGTTATTAGAACAATATAGGCCTTCCAAATTGGACAAACGGCTTACATCTAATACAGAAATTTTATTATTTGAACATTCTAAACCTGCAAGATTTAAATAATTATTCAAATCTAATGTTTCAATTTTATTGTTACTGCAAAATAAATTTCTAAGTTTTGCAGAATGCTTTACATCAATTAAAGAAAGCTCATTCTCTGAACAAAAAATATCAACGATAGATTCTAAATCATTAAAATTTAATTCCGTTAACTTATTTTTATTACAGTTTAAAAATTCGAGTTTCGTTAAGCCAGAAAGATTTAACGCAGTTACTTGACTATTATAGCAATTTAAATTCTTAAGATTTTTTAAATCACTTACATCAAGAGTAGAAATCTGATTACCTCCACATGAAATCGTTTGCAAATTTTGAAAGTTTTTAATTCCTTCTAGGGAAGTAATATTTGAATTTTCAACATTAAGCCAAAAAACTCTCATGACTTCCGACTGTTCAATAACACCATCGTCGTTAGAATCTATCTTAATGTTCCTCTGATTTTCATCTTTAGCTATCGCATTGAATGTATCAGATTGCAATAATTTTTCTTTGAATTTGGAATCTGAAAAATTTAAAACTTGTGCATTTAAAGAAAGCACACTAAATAAAATAAAAAAAAGCAGGTAATTTTTGATCATAAATTTGTTTTTGGTCGTTAAAAATATAAAACCAAAAATTAAAAACCTAGCAAAATAAAAAAGGCCTCACTAATTAATTTAGCGAGGCCTTTTTAAATATTTTTAAGTTTGAAAGCAACTTAAAAAGCAACATTCCATCTTGGCAATTTACCATTTTCATCTAAGAAATTTTGCAAAACCTGTCCTTCAACAGCAGTGGGAATTGCTTTTGCATCTGCATTAAAAGTCTCGTACCAAACTACTTCAAGCTCAGAAATATTTTCTAATTTCATTTGCGCTGGCCAAGAGTATTTTCTTCCTGTTTTAGCAAACTGATGTCCGTTTACGATTTTGTCGTATAGTCCACCATTTTTGCTTTTTAAAGTTCCGTCATTCTGAACAGTTCCTGTAGAACCAACCATGATCAGTTCTTTTGCATCACCTTCAACAGCGTAAACAACAAAAATTCCTGCGCTTCCTTCTGGAGCGTTGCAAGCTTCTTCTAAACTATCGTTTACAGTAAAAGTAAAACTATTTGTTGATTTAAATTTTTCTAATTCTTTGTACATATTTCTTTTTTAAGCTTCTATCCCGATAGCTATCGGGACTGAGGTAATAGAAGCTAAGTTTTTAGTTTTTATACCTCAGTATTTTTAAATGGAAAAAAGTCTCAACAAAATATTGAGACTTTTCTGGAATTTGTTATTTTGAATATTTGGAGATTATCCTAATACTTCTTTTACTTTTTTACCAATTTCAGCTGGTGAATCAACAACGTGAATTCCGTTGTCTCTCATGATTTGTTTTTTAGCAGCAGCAGTATCATCAGAACCACCAACAATAGCACCTGCATGACCCATTGTTCTACCAGCAGGAGCAGTTTCTCCAGCGATAAAACCAATAACTGGTTTACGGTTACCATCAGCTTTTACCCATCTTGCAGCATCAGCTTCAAGTTGTCCACCGATTTCACCAATCATGATGATAGCTTCAGTTTCCGGATCGTTCATTAATAATTCAACAGCTTCTTTAGTTGTAGTTCCAATAATTGGATCTCCACCAATACCAATAGCTGTAGTGATTCCTAAACCTTGTTTTACAACTTGGTCAGCAGCTTCATAAGTTAAAGTTCCAGATTTAGAAACGATACCAACTGTTCCTTTTTTGAAAACGAAACCTGGCATAATACCAACTTTAGCTTCACCTGGAGTAATTACACCTGGACAGTTTGGACCAATTAATCTTGAATTTCTTTCTTTAACATAATTATTTGCTTTAATCATATCTGCTACAGGAATTCCTTCTGTAATAGCAATAATTACTTTAATTCCAGCATCAGCAGCTTCCATAATTGCATCAGCAGCAAAAGCTGGCGGAACAAAAATGATAGAAGTATCAGCACCAGCTTGATCAACAGCATCTTTTACTGTATTAAAAACTGGACGATCTAAATGGCTAGTACCACCTTTTCCTGGAGTTACACCTCCAACAACATTAGTACCGTACTCAATCATTTGAGAAGCGTGGAAAGTTCCTTCGCTCCCTGTAAATCCCTGAACAATTATTTTGGAATCTTTATTAACTAAAACACTCATGATATATATTTTATGTAGTTTTTAAATTTGTGTTGCAAAAATAAGGTTTTGTAATGTATTTTGCCTCTTTTATTGTCAAAAAAATATTAAGAAAATTGACTCATTTGATAACCTTTATAAAGTTTATCATCTTTTATCTGCCAGATTGTTGCAAAATGCGCCAAAAGCATTTCCTCTCGCGGATTCTCAATTGTTTTCACGAAATGAGAATAACGCACTGATACTAAATCATCTTCAGAAATAATATGGCTTATTCTCACTTTAGATCGTACATAAGCACGACTCAGATCGTTAGCCATTTCTATTATAGCATTATAGTCCATCTTAATAAAACCTTTACTGCTATTCCACTCCAATGTAACGTCAGGATGCAGATATGTTTTTAAAATTTCGCTATCAATTAGGGCATCTGACTTATAAAATTTCTGAACAAATTCTTTAATAGACATATTACTTCAATTTACTTAAAATTTCAGGAATCTTCTTGATATTGGCTAATTGTTTCAATTTTTCTCTTGACTCTTCAATTGGAGTACCAAAATAGGATTTTCCGCCTTCAACCGACTTAGTTACACCTGTCTGCCCCATTACAACCGCTTTTGCCCCAATTGTAATACCGCTTGTGGTTCCTACTTGTCCCCACAAAGTTACTTCGTCCTCAATAATTACACAGCCCGCAATACCAGTTTGCGAAGCAATCAGACATTTTTTGCCAATTACGGTATCATGTCCAACATGCACTTGATTATCTAGTTTAGTACCTGCACCAATTGTGGTATCTCCAGTAACGCCTTTATCGATAGTACACAAAGCACCGATACCAACATTATCTTCAATAACAACTCTTCCACCAGAAATTAACTGATCGAAACCTTCAGGACGTTTTTTATAATAAAAAGCATCGGCTCCTAAAATGGTTCCAGCATGTATAATAACATTATCGCCAATTACAGTATGGTCGTAAATAGAAACATTAGAATGTATCAGGCAGTTTTTACCAATTTTCACATGGTTTCCAACAAAAGTATTAGGCTGTATAACTGTTCCCTCTCCTATTTGTGCAGAAGAAGCAATGGCAACATTAGCAAACTGAAACGGCTTAAAATGCTTGGTAAGAATATTAAAATCTCTAAATGGATCATCAGAAATTAAAAGCGCTTTACCCTCTGGACATTCTACTTCTTTGTTTATCAAAACAATAGTTGCAGCCGACTGCAAAGCCTTATCATAATATTTTGGATGGTCAACAAAAACAATATCTCCAGGCTCTACAACGTGTATCTCGTTCATGCCTAAAACTTGAAAGTCTTTGTCGCCAATAAATTTGCAATTAAGCAAATTGGCAATTTCTTGTAAAGAATGACTCTTTGGAAATTTCATATAGTATAATTAGAAAACTTGTAAATTAGAAAATGAGTCAATTAGAAAATTAATATCCAAAGTTATGTTGATCTAAAAATTATCTAATAGACTCATTGTCCTATTATCTCAATTAGAAAATGAGTCAATTAGAATGTGAATATACAAAATTATGTCGACTCACAAATTTTCTAATTGACTCATTGTCAAATTATCTTAATTAAAATAACTATTCTTTTACACGCTCCATGTAAGAACCTGAAGCTGTATCGATTTTAATTTTATCACCTTCGTTAATGAACAACGGAACGTTAATTGTCGCTCCTGTTTCAACTGTAGCAGATTTTGTTGCGTTTGTAGCAGTATTTCCTTTTACTCCTGGCTCTGCATAAGTAACTTCAAGAATTACAGATGTTGGCATATCTACTGACAATGGCAAATCTGTTTCTGTGTTAATTTGTACCATCACATTTGTTCCTTCTTTTAACAAATCTGGAGCATCCAAAATGTTTTTGTTTAAAGAAATTTGTTCAAACGTTTCAGCATTCATAAAGTGGAATTCATCACCTTCTGGATATAAGTATTGGAAAGTATGTGTCTCAACACGAATAACATCAATTTTATGACCAGCTGAAAAAGTATTGTCTAATACTTTTCCTGAAGTTAAACTTTTTAGTTTTGTTCTTACGAAAGCTGGACCTTTTCCAGGCTTTACGTGAAGAAATTCAATAATTTTATAGATATCGTGATTAAATTTAATACACAATCCGTTTCTAATATCTGATGTAGACGCCATTTGTTTTTTATTTTAGATTTTTGAATGTAGATTTTAGATCCAAAACTTAGAATCAATCTTCATTTTTTTTATTTTTTCAACTGTAGTTTAGAACTCTAAAATCAGAAATCTAAACTCTTAAATTTAATAATTTCCTGAATAACCTTTCATGATTCCTCGAGAAGAGTTTCTAATGAAATCTAAAATTTCATCTCTTTCAGGAGTCGCTTCCATTTCAGCTTCAATAATACTTAAAGCCTGAGTTGTATTGTAATTCTTTTGGTATAAAATTCTATAAATTTCCTGAATTTCTCTAATCTTTTCAGTAGTAAATCCTCTTCTTCTTAAACCAACAGAGTTAATTCCAACATAAGACAAAGGCTCTTTTGCTGCTTTTGTAAATGGAGGAACATCTTTTCTTACCAAAGATCCTCCAGAAATCATAGCGTGATCTCCAATATGAATAAATTGGTGAATAGCAGCTAAACCACCAATAACAGCATGATTTCCAACTACTACGTGACCTGCTAAAGCAACACCATTTACGATAATTGCATTATTTCCGATCTCACAGTCGTGTGCGATGTGAGCATAAGCCATTACTAAACAGTTGTTTCCTATTATAGTTTGGCCAGAAGCAATTGTTCCTCTATTGATAGTTACACATTCTCTAATTGTACAATTATCACCGATAATAGCAAGAGAATCTTCACCTCCGAATTTTAAATCTTGTGGCACCGCAGAAATTACAGCTCCTGGAAAAATGTTGCAATTTTTTCCAATTCTAGCCCCTTCCATGATGGTCACGTTTGAACCAATCCAAGTACCATCACCAATAACAACATTATTGTGAATTGTTGTAAATGGCTCTATTACAACGTTTTTAGCGATTTTCGCGCCTGGATGAACATATGCTAATGGTTGATTCATCTGTATGTTTTATATTTTTAATTAAAATATTCTGATTTGAAGCAACAAACCTAAACAATAAATTTGATAATTTATTATTGTTTTCTTGCTATTTGTGCCATTAATTCAGCCTCAGTTACCAATTTACCATTTGCATAAGCGTTTGCTTGCATATGACAAATTCCTCTTCTGATAGGAGAAATTAACTCACATTTAAAAATTAAAGTATCACCTGGCAATACTTTGTGTTTAAATTTAACATTATCAATTTTCATGAAATATGTCAAATAATTTTCAGGATCTGGAACTGTGCTTAATACTAAAATTCCACCTGTTTGTGCCATTGCTTCAACAATTAATACACCTGGCATAACTGGAGCTTCTGGAAAGTGACCAACGAAGAAATTCTCGTTCATCGTAACGTTTTTCAAACCTACGACGTGACGATCAGACATTTCGATAATTCTGTCAATTAACAAAAATGGAGGTCTATGAGGAAGCATTGCCATAATTTTATGAATATCCATCAGGGGCTCCTGATTTAAGTCATAAGTTGGCACATGGTTTCTCTGCTCTATTTTGATAATTTTAGCCAATTTCTTTGCAAACTGAGTATTTACAAAGTGACCTGGTTTGTTTGCAATAATTTTTCCTTGGATACGAACTCCAATTAAAGATAAATCTCCAATTACGTCAAGTAGTTTATGTCTTGCCGCCTCATTTGGATAATGCAATGTCAGATTATCTAAAACGCCGTTTGGTTTTACAGAAATCTCTTCTTTACCAAAAGCTTTCTTTAAATTTTCCATTGTAGATTCAGAGATTTCTTTATCTACATAAACGATTGCATTGTTTAAATCTCCACCTTTAATAAGTCCGTGCTCTAACAAAGACTCTAATTCGTGAAGGAAACTAAAAGTTCTAGAGCTTGCAATTTCAGATTTAAAATCGGCTAGACTTTTAAGAGTGGCATTTTGAGTACCTAAAACTTTTGTACCAAAATCTACCATAGTTGTAACCTGATATTCGTCGCTAGGCATTACAAGAATTTCGCTTCCTGTAGCTTCGTCTGTAAAAGAGATAACTTCTTTTACAACATAAACATTGCGGCTTGCGTCTTGTTCTTCAATTCCCGCTTTCTCAATTGCTTCAACAAAATATTTTGACGAACCATCCATAATTGGAAGTTCAGAGGCATTCAATTCAATAATGACATTATCCAAATCACATCCAACAACTGCTGCCAAAACGTGTTCAGGAGTTTGAATTTTCACTCCAAGTTTCTCAAGATTTGTTCCTCTTTGAGTATTAACAACATAATTAGCATCAGCTTCAATAACTGGTTGACCTTGCAAATCTACTCTTACAAAAGTGAAACCATTATTAACGGGTGCAGGCTTAAAAGTCATTGTAACTTCTTTTCCAGTGTGTAAACCAACTCCTGTTAGCGAAATTTCATTTTTGATGGTCTTCTGTTTAACCATTATTTCCATTTTTTGGGTTTATTATTTGTTTTTTTAATTCTTCAACTTCAGCCACAATTTTAGGCAGATTCTTAAAATGAACATACGATTTATTAAAATCGGTATATCCAAGAGACGGAGTTCCTTGTAAAACTTCATCGTCTTTAATGTTTCTGGCTACACCCGACTGCGCTTGAAGCCTAACATTATTACCTATTGTTAAGTGGCCTGCAATACCTACTTGTCCACCAATCATACAGTTTTCGCCAATTTTTGTAGAACCCGCAACACCACTTTGAGCAGCTATCACAGTATTTTTTCCAATTTCTACATTGTGCGCAATCTGAATCTGATTGTCTAGCTTCACTCCTTTTCTAATAACTGTAGAACCAAGTGTTGCTCTGTCTATCGTAGTATTAGCGCCAATATCTACGTTATCTTCAATAATAACATTTCCAATTTGCGGCACTTTACTGTATTCGCCATTTTCGTTTGGAGCAAATCCGAAACCATCAGCGCCGATAATAACGCCAGAATGTACCGTACAATTGTTTCCAATAACAGTTTCTGAATAAATTTTAGCACCAGCAAAAATGAATACATTATCGCCAATAACAACGTTATCGCCAATAAAACTGTTTGGATAAATTTTTACATTATCACCTAAAACTACATTTTGTCCAACATAACTAAAACTTCCCAAATATAGATTTTCGCCATATTTAGTTCCTTCAGACATAAATGACTGAGGCTCGATGCCCGTTTTATTTAATTTGACTTGATTATAAAAGTGTAAAAGTTTAGAAAACGCTGCATAAGCATCTTCCACTTTAATTAGTGTAGTTGTAATTTCCTGTTCTGGAATAAAGCTTTCATTAACAATTGTTACTGTCGCTTTTGTAGTATATATATAATTGATATACTTAGGATTAGCCAAAAAAGTAAGCGATCCCTCGTCTCCTTCTTCGATTTTAGAAAGCTTAGAAACTTCTGCATTGGGATTCCCAACAACTTCTCCTTCTAAAATTCCTGCTATTTGTTCTGCTGTAAATTTCATCGCGACAAAAATATAAAAAATAGGATTTAAATGTTAATTTTATATAAGTTGTTTTGGGAAACAGATATAATATTTTGTTACCAATTTAGATAACGATTTCAAATTCAGCTGGTCAGAAGCTTCAACAACATCCTCAATTGTTTTATCTTTTTTCAAAATACGGATAGGTTCTGCTTCTTTACTATACGCCTGATTTTTAATTTTTCCTCTAAAAATAAAATATCCTGCATCCAATTGCGAAATATGATGCTTATTGGCAAACTGCTCTTTTAAAGACTGAGATTCCTCCATAGAGACTTTCTCTGCACTCATTTTAATTTTAAGTAAATCTCTATTAATAATCATTTTACTCAAAGTGCTCAAGACAAAATCATCATGTCTCTGCCAAGTTTTTAGAGCGCTAATAATATCAAAATCATCTAATTGCGAAAACAAATCCAACTTCTCGGCATCAAAATCTTCAAGTGTTACTTTATTGTGCATAAAATAAGAAAGCGGCTCGCTGCAAGGAAGATCTACTCCTTTTAAAACCAGTTCTTTGGCTCTTTTTAAGACTTTCATTAAAATTAACTCGGCAACCAAACTTGTTTTATGCAAATAAGCCTGCCAGTACATTAATCTTCTAGAAAGCAGAAATTTCTCTACAGAATAAATTCCTTTTTCTTCGATTACCAAAACATCATTTTCAACATTCATCATCTGAATCAAACGTTCAGAATTTACATTTCCTTCAGCAACTCCCGTATAAAAACTATCACGTTTCAAATAATCCATTCGATCCATATCCAATTGGCTCGAAATTAATTGCAGCATGAATTTTCTATGATATTCTCCTTTAAAAACCTGAATCGCCAAACTTAATCTTCCGTCAAACTCATCATTTAACTGATTCATAAACAGTAGTGAAATGGCTTCGTGATGTACATCTTCGACAATACTTTTTTCCATTGCATGCGAAAATGGGCCATGTCCTATATCGTGAAGTAAAATGGCGATTAAAAGCGCATTTTCTTCCTCTTCAGAAATTACAACATCTTTAAAACGAAGCGTATCGATCGCTTTTTTCATCAAATGCATACATCCTAAAGCGTGATGAAAACGGGTATGATTGGCTCCTGGATACACCAAATATGATAATCCCATTTGAGAAATACGGCGTAGACGCTGAAAATAAGGATGCTGAATTAAATCGTAAACCAGCTCGTTCGGAATCGTTATAAATCCATATATAGGATCGTTGAATATTTTTAATTTATTGATCTGAGTCACAGTCTGGTTATTTTTTTGGTCAACAAATATAAGTAAATAAGTATAAAGAGTCTGGTGTTTTTTACTTAAAAATCATAATCGAAATTATCATGATTATCAATAAAATACATTTAAAAATGTTAAAATGCAAAATAAATTCATGCATCTTGTTTGGCAATTTTATACTATTTTTAATACTTTTTAAGTTCTATAACTTTAAATTGCAGTAAAAATTAAATTGATTTATGGATAAGATAAAAATACTTTGGGTCGACGATGAAATCGATCTTTTAAAGCCACACATATTATTTCTAGAAAAAAAGAATTACGAAGTTACTACTTGCAATAATGGTCTTGACGCGATTGCTTTGTTTGAAGAAGATAATTTTGATATTGTTTTTCTAGATGAAAACATGCCTGGAATGAGCGGATTAGAAACGCTTTCTGAAATGAAAGAAAAAAAATCTGCTATTCCGATGATTATGATTACCAAAAGCGAAGAAGAGTATATAATGGAAGAAGCCATTGGTTCTAAAATCGCTGATTATTTGATCAAACCAGTAAATCCGAATCAGATTCTTTTGAGTTTGAAGAAAAATCTAGACGATTCGAGATTAATTACCGAGAAAACCACTTTGGATTACCAGAAAGAATTCAGAAAAATTTCGATGGAATTGGCAATGGTTAATTCTTATGAAGACTGGATCGAATTATATAAAAAATTGCTTTTTTGGGAATTAAAACTAGAAGACATCAACGATACAGCGATGATTGAAATTTTAGAATCTCAGAAAGTCGAAGCCAATTCGCAATTCGGAAAATATATCGAAAGAAACTATGAAGACTGGTTTGAGCCAAAAGCAGAAAAACCAATTATGTCTAATACTCTTTTTAAAGAATTGGTAGTTCCTGAAATTAAAAAGAAAGACAAACCTATTCTGTTTGTGGTTATTGACAACTTGCGTTATGACCAATGGAAGTCTTTTGAAACTGTAATTTCAAACTATTATAAGCTAGAAAAAGAAGTTCCGTACTACTCTATTCTTCCAACTGCCACGCAATATGCGAGAAATTCAATTTTTTCTGGTTTAATGCCTTTAGAAATGGAAAAAAAGCATCCTGAATATTGGAAAAATGATGTTGAAGACGGAGGAAAAAACCTTTATGAAGCAGAATTTTTATCGGCTCAATTAAAACGTCTAGGTTTAAATATTAAAGAAGATTATTTTAAAATTACGAATTATTCTGGCGGAAAAAAATTAGCAGAAAACTTCAAAGCCTTAAAAGGAAATGACTTAGTAACGGTAGTTTACAACTTTGTTGATATGCTTTCGCATGCTAAAACAGAAATGGAAGTGGTAAAAGAATTGGCCTCAGACGATAAAGCCTATCGTTCTTTAACTCTAAGCTGGTTTAAAAATTCTCCACTATTGGAAATTATTCAGCAGGCACAACTTTTAGGTTTCAAACTGATTTTAACAACAGATCACGGAACAATAAATGTAAAAAATCCGTCGAAAGTTGTAGGAGATAAAAATACAAGTCTGAATCTGCGTTATAAAACTGGCCGCAGTTTAACTTACGAACAAAAAGATGTGTATGTAGTAAAAGAACCTAAAACAATTGGTTTGCCTGCGATAAACATGAGCAGTTCGTTTATTTTTGCCAAAAATGATTTCTTTCTGGCTTATGTAAACAACTATAATCATTATGTGAGTTATTACAAAAACACCTATCAGCATGGAGGAATTTCATTAGAAGAAATGATTATTCCGTTCTTGGTTTTTAATCCTAAATAATTGTTTAGCCACTAATTTCACGAATTGCACGAATTATTTTTGAATTGATAATAGTCAATTCGTGAAAATTTGTGAAATTCGTGGCAAATAAAAAAGACTACAATGACGATCACTTTTACTTTAGATCAAATCAAGGAAACTGCTGAGCAGATTTTAGCTTCAAACCCTCAGAAAATTATTCTTTTTAATGGAGAAATGGGTGTTGGAAAAACGACTTTAATCAAGCAATTATGCAAGAGTTTAGGAATTACAGACGCAACCAGCAGTCCAACTTTTTCTCTAGTAAACGAATATCAGATTCCGAACGGCAAAAAAGTCTATCATTTTGATTTTTACAGAATTAAACAAGAAACTGAAGCGCTAGATATGGGTGTTGACGATTATTTGTATTCTGGAAATTGGTGTTTTATCGAATGGTCTGAAAAAATTGAAAGCTTAATCCCAGAAGAACATTCTACAATTAATATTGAATTGCTTTCAGACGGAAAAAGAGAATTGAAATTAGTTTAATCCTTTGACGAACTTCTTAAAAAAGATATAGATAAGCTTTATTGAATGTTAAAACATTTCTTAACATTCCACCTAGAGTATTAGCAGAATTTTTGCATTAATTTTAAATCTTTTTACGTAATTTGTACCCTTAATTTTTGCACTATCCATGTCAATCACGTTAACTCCATTTACAAAACAACAATTAATACCGCAGGAAGAAAAACTTGAGGTTGGTCGTTTTAAAAGAGAACTTTTTATAGGAATTCCTAAAGAGACAAGTTACCAGGAACGCCGTATCTGTCTTACGCCCGATGCTGTGAATTCGTTAACGTACGAGGGACACCGCGTTATGATTGAATCTGGAGCCGGAGAAAGTTCGAGTTATACCGATAAAGAATATGCAGATGCCGGTGCAGAAATTACAAAAGATACTAAAAGAGTTTTTGGCTGTCCGTTTCTATTAAAGGTAGAACCGCCAACATTGGCAGAAATCGAGATGATTAATCCGGAAACGGTTATTATTTCTGCTATTCAGCTAAAAACCAAAAAGAAAGAATACTTCGAAGCATTGGCAAAAAAGAAAATTACAGCCTTAGCTTTTGAATATATTAAAGATGAAGATGGATCTTATCCCGCTGTAAAATCTTTAAGCGAAATTGCAGGAACTGCTTCAATCCTTATTGCTGCTGAATTAATGATCACGGACGAATTCGGAAAAGGTCTTTTGTTTGGAAATATTACTGGTGTTCCTCCTACTGAAGTTGTGATTTTAGGAGCTGGAACTGTAGGTGAATTTGCTGCCAAAACCGCTATTGGATTGGGCGCGAACGTAAAAGTTTTTGATAATTCGATTACAAAACTACGTCGTCTTCAAAACAATTTAAACCAAAGAATTTTTACTTCAACTATACAGCAAAAAGGTTTATTAAAAGCTTTAAGACGTTGTGATGTGGCTATTGGCGCTATGCGAGGCAAAGAACGCTGCCCGATTGTAGTAAATGAAACAATGGTAGAACACATGAAAAAAGGTGCCGTAATTGTTGATGTCAGCATCGATACCGGTGGTTGTTTCGAAACTTCGGAAGTCACTACTCATGAAAAACCAACTTTTATAAAAAACAATGTACTGCATTACTGCGTACCTAATATACCTTCACGATATTCCAAAACTGCTTCATTATCAATCAGTAACATCTTGACACCTTATCTGCATCAGATAGCCGAAGATGGTGGTATCGAGAGCGCCATTCGCTGCAATAAAGGCCTTAAAAACGGAATCTATCTTTATCACGGAATCCTAACAAATAAAGCAATTGGCGACTGGTTCGATTTACCAGACAACGATATTAATTTACTTGTATTTTAAGGGAACTTTAATGTACCTTTGCAAAAAAATTATTTCATGAAGTTCGTACACCGTTTTGCATATTATCTGATTGGTCTCGTAATGGGATGTTTTATTGTATCAGGATTTTTTATTGGAAAAGACACCCGTTGCAATTATTTTCCAAACGCAAGAGTTTTAAATAATCTTAGAACAAAACCTTTTCAATATTCACCAAAAGCCATTCAGACTCTAAACGAAAAATGGGTGGACACAGCAGATGTCAAAAATACTTTAACTTACGGAGATGTTGATTTTGACCAAAGTAATGTTCCAACAAAAGGAGGGAAACTTTATATCATTGAAGGCAAAACAGTTAAAGATCAAGAAATTATTCTAAAAGTAGTAAACTACGAGAATAAAGCTGTTTTAGAAGAAATCGTAAAAAAATAAAATAAAAAAATCTTTTGTTTCTCGCAGATTCAAAAGATTTTTTTTAACTAAAGAATATTTCTCGCAAAGTCACAAAGACACAAAGTTTTTTACCTTTGCCTCTTTGTCACTCTGAAACTTTGCACCTTAAATTACCATTCTATCTCTTTCAATCCTTTCGATTTCAAAAAATCATTAGTTTGAGAAAAATGTTTATTTCCAAACCAAAAACCTCTATTTGCGCTTAAAGGCGAAGGATGTCCAGATTTTAAAATATGATGTTTTGAAGCGTCAATCAAAGCCGCTTTCTTTTGAGCAAAACCTCCCCAAAGCAAGAAAACCACATTTTCTTTTTCAGCAGAAATTTGTTTAATTACAGCATCAGTGAATTTTTCCCAACCTTTTCCTTGATGGCTTCCAGCTTCAGATTGTCTAACCGTTAAAGTTGCGTTTAAAAGAAAAACGCCTTGATCTGCCCAACGTTCCAAATTTCCAGTTTTAGGAAGCGGTTTTCCCAAATCTGTTTCGATTTCTCTAAAAATATTGTATAAAGAAGGCGGAAAAGGAATTCCGTCATTTACAGAAAAACACAAACCATTGGCCTGATTAGGCCCGTGATACGGATCTTGCCCAATGATAACTACTTTTACTTCGTCAAAATGACAATGGTCAAAAGCTGAAAAAATCTGGTTCCCTTTTGGGTAACAAATTTTTGTCGCGTATTCTGATTTTACAAATTCAATTAAATCGTTGAAGTATGGTTTTTCGAATTCTTCATTCAAAACAGGTTTCCAAGAAGAATGCATTTTTACGTCCATAATTTTTTTTATGCGAATTTCAGAAATAATTACCTAAAATCATATCCCTAAAAAGAAAAACATCAAAAATCGAAAGTAAAAAATTAAAACGACAGCAAAGAAAAAAACTCATAATTCATAACTCATAATTCACAATTGATGAATGTTTTCGTACTTTTGCTTTTGCTTTCATAAAGAAAATAAATGATCAGTATTACCGAAAAAACATTACAAGACTTACAATTTCCAACTGTTCTAGAAACCATTTCAGATGGTTGCAACACCGACATTGGAAAAGAAAAGGCTTTACAGATAAAACCATTTAGAGATAAAGAAGAATTAATGCAATCTTTGATGCAGACATCGGAGTATGTATCTTCTTTTCAAAACAATAACGCAATTCCGAATCACGGATTTGACGCAATCTCGCACGAAATTAAATTTCTTGCTATTGAGGACAGTTTTCTTGAAGTAGGAAGTTTTAGAAAAATTGCCAATCTTTCTGCAACAACAAATGTGTTGCTGAATTTCTTAAAAAAATTCGATGATTATTATCCAAATTTAAATGCAAGAGCTTCTCGCGTTGAATTGACCAAAGATATTATCACGGCAATTGACGCAATTGTAGACAAATACGGAGAAATTAAAGATAATGCCTCTCCCGCTCTGTCTGGTATTCGCCAAAATATGAATTTGGTTCGCGGGAAAGTAAACCAAAGCTTTGGTGTGGCTTTGACTCAATATAATAGTTTAGGATATTTGGACGATATTAAAGAAAGTTTTGTTCAAAACCGTAGAGTTTTAGCCGTTTTAGCGATGTATCGTCGTAAGGTAAAAGGCTCAATTTTAGGAAGTTCTAAAACTGGAAGCATTGCTTATATCGAGCCTGAAGCTACTTTGAAATATTCTCGAGAATTAGCCAATCTGGAATACGAAGAGAAAGAAGAAATTACTAGAATTTTAAAAAATTTGTCGAATGTAATTCGTCCGTATCTTCCTTTACTAATTGAATATCAAGACTTTTTAAGTGATATTGACGTAGTTGCCGGAAAAGCAAAATATGCAAACCGAATCAACGGGATTTTACCTGCAATTACAGACGAAAGAAGATTATTTTTTAGAGAAGCGTATCATCCGATTTTGTATTTGAACAACAAGCAAAAACAAGAAGTTACGCATCCGCAGACAATCGAACTAAAACAAGAAAACAGAATTATTGTCATTTCTGGTCCAAATGCTGGAGGAAAAACCATTTCCTTAAAAACAGTTGGATTATTGCAATTAATGCTGCAATCTGGAATTTTGATTCCAGTGCACGAAAGAAGCGAAACATTCTTATTTGACAGAATATTGACAGACATTGGAGACAATCAATCTATTGAAAATCACTTAAGTACATATTCTTATCGTTTAAAAAACATGAATTATTTCTTAAAGAAATGCAACAAAAAAACCATGTTCTTAATTGACGAATTTGGTACAGGTTCTGATCCTGAATTGGGTGGAGCTTTGGCTGAAATTTTCTTAGAAGAATTTTATCACCGTGAAGCTTTCGGAATTATCACAACACATTATTCTAATTTAAAAATTCTTGCCAACGAATTGCCATACGCAACAAATGCGAATATGATGTTCGATGAAAAGTCACTTGAACCAATGTACAAATTAGCTTTGGGTCAGGCGGGAAGTTCGTTTACTTTTGAAGTAGCACAGAAAAATGGAATTCCGTTTGGATTGATTAATCGTGCGAAAAAGAAAATCGAAGTTGGAAAAGTTCGTTTTGACAAAACCATTGCTACGCTTCAAAAAGAGAGATCGAAATTGGAAAAAACTTCTTTAAATCTAAAAGAGGAAGAAACCAGAGCGCGTGAGGAAAGTAAAAAGATGGAAAACATCAATACTAAAATTCAGCAGAAATTGGAAAGCTATCAAGAATTATACGATAGTAATCAAAAGATAATTTACATCGGGCAAAAAATAGATGATATTGCTGAAAAATATTTCAACAATAAAAACAAGAAAGAACTGATTGGTGAATTTTTGAAAATTGTTGAGATTGAAAATTCGAAACGCAAAAAAGCGACTCCGAAAGAAGTAAAAGCAAAAGTTGAAAAACAAAAAGAAATTATTGCTGAAGTACAGGTAAAAGTTGAAGAAATTCGAAAAGAGAAAAAAGAGAAGAAACTCAAACCTGTAGTAGAAAAACCAAAACCGATTTTAAAAATTGGTGACCGAGTTAGAATGCTTGATGGAAGATCTGTTGGAAGTATCGATTCTATCGAAAAAAATAAAGCAACTGTTAATTATGGTATTTTTACTTCGAAAGTAAGTTTAGACGAATTGGAATTGGTTGAAGCTGTAAAAAAATAATTTTTCAGTTCTAAATTGAGTTAAAAATCGCTAAAATTAAAATAAAACGATTTAAAGAAATATTTTCATTTTAACACAAAAGAAGGTCGACAAATTTTAAAATCAGCTTAAAATTGATTTATAAAAGCCGTTTTTGATTTGTAAAAATTATTACATATTAAAAATCAATAATAAAAAATTATAAATAATACAAATCTTACAATTATTTTATTTTCGTTAGTTTTGTCATTGCGAGGAACGAAGCAACCTCACTAAGGTTAGATAAAACTCACAATTGCAAAATAAATTGAAGAAAAATGAAACCAGGATTTGTATACATCATAACAAATAAGTATCAAACTGTTGTCTACGTCGGAGTAACATCAAATCTTCCGAAAAGAATTTTAGAACATAAAAACAAAAAATATCCAAAATCATTTTCTGCGCGATATAATATCAATATTTTAGTTTATTATGAACAATTTCAGTGGATTGAAGAGGCAATTGGAAGAGAAAAACAAATAAAAGCAGGTTCAAGAGAAGCAAAAAACAATTTAATTCGTTCTTTAAATCCAACCTGGAAAGATCTATTTGAAGAAATAGAAAACATAATGATTCTATAATAACAAATTGTAATGGATAAACATCATGAGATTGCTTCGTTCCTCGCAATGACTGCAAAAAATAAAAAAATAATTCTTTTTGACGGAGTTTGTAATCTCTGCAGTTCTGCTGTACAGTTTATCATCAAACACGATAAAAAAGATATTTTTAGATTTGTCGCATTGCAATCAGATTTAGGAATTTCCATTTGCAAACATTTGGGAATCAGTTTTTCTAAAATGGATAGTATTATTTTATACAATCCCGGAACAGCTTATTTTTATAAATCTTCTGCTGTTATCGAAATCGCGAAAAATTTTGGCGGGCTTTGGAAATTAACTCCAATTTTTAGAATTGTACCAATTTTTATAAGTGACCGAATTTATGATTACGTTGCAAAAAATAGATACAATTGGTATGGCAAAAAAGAAAGCTGCATGATTCCTACTCCGGAATTGAAAGCTAAGTTTCTTTAGACTTATCCTCATTTTTTGTCATCCCGAGGAACGAGGGATCTCCGCACGAAACTCTACAAAGATTGACGATTTTGATTGCGGAGTTACTTACGGAGATCCCTCGTTCCTCGGGATGACAAACTAGACGAAAAAACAAAACGTTTAAAAAACAAAAATCCAGAGTCCAACTTCGTTTTCCTTTTTTTTGTCATTTCGAACTAAGAGAGAAATCCTCGCAAGAAACTCTACAAAGATTGGCGATTTTGATTGCGGAGTTTCTTGCGAAGATCCCTCGTTCCTCGGGATGACAAACTAAACGTAAATGTTCTTATGAAAAGAGTTTCCTAGCCCCGATAGAAGTGAAAATCCTTTTTTATTTTTTCTTTAAAAATAAAAAAGATTGTAACGGATAGCGGGATTAGCTCCTAAAAAAATATTTGGTTTTGTAAGAGAAATTGAAATGACAAACTAAATAAAAAAATCCCAAATTCACATCAATTGGAATTTGGGATTTTTTATTTGAAATTTGAAAAGAATTTATCTAATCAATTTTCTGTATTTCAAACGTTTCGGAGTTAAATCACCACCAAGACGTTTCTTTTTGTTTTCTTCATAATCAGAGAAACTTCCTTCGAAGAAATAAACTTCAGAGTTTCCTTCAAAAGCTAGAATGTGTGTACAAATTCTATCTAAGAACCATCTGTCGTGAGAAATAATTACAGCACAACCTGCAAAATTTTCCAAACCTTCTTCTAGTGCGCGAAGTGTGTTTACGTCAAGGTCATTTGTAGGCTCATCCAGCAAAAGTACGTTTCCTTCTTCTTTCAAAGTCATTGCTAAGTGAAGTCTGTTACGTTCTCCACCAGATAGCATTGACACTTTTTTGTTTTGCTCACCACCGCCAAAGTTGAAACGTGATAAATAAGCTCTTGAGTTCACTTGCTTTCCTCCCATCATAATCAATTCCTGACCATCTGCAAAGTTTTCCCAGATTGATTTATTCGGATCAATATTAGAGTGAGACTGGTCTACGTAAGCGATTTTTACTGTTTCTCCAACAGAAAATTCTCCGCTATCAGTAGCTTCTTCTCCCATAATCATTTTGAAAATAGTAGATTTACCAGCACCGTTTGGCCCAATAATTCCAACAATACCCGCTTGTGGTAAAGTGAAGTTCAAATTATCGTATAATAATTTATCGCCAAAAGCTTTGGCAACATTTTTCGCTTCAATAACATTTGTTCCCAAACGAGGACCATTCGGAATATAGATCTCTAGTTTTTCGTCTAGCTGTTTTTGATCTTCATTTAATAATTTGTCGTAGTTCTGTAAACGTGCTTTTTGTTTTGTCTGACGTCCTTTTGCACCTTGACGTACCCAATCCAACTCACGCTCTAAAGTTTTTCTACGTTTAGAAGCTACTTTTTCTTCTTGAGCTAAACGATTTGATTTTTGATCTAACCAAGAAGAATAGTTTCCTTTCCACGGAATACCTTCTCCTCTATCTAACTCTAAAATCCATCCAGCAACGTTATCAAGGAAATAACGGTCGTGCGTTACTGCAATTACAGTTCCTGAATATTGCGCTAAGTGCTGCTCCAACCAAAGAACTGACTCAGCGTCAAGGTGGTTGGTAGGCTCATCCAAAAGCAATACGTCTGGCTGTTGCAATAACAAACGGCATAAAGCCACACGACGGCGCTCTCCACCAGAAAGGTTTTTAATTGGCGTATCTCCTTCCGGAGTACGCAACGCATCCATCGCAATTTCTAGTTTGGTATCGATTTCCCAAGCTCCAAGCGCATCAATTTTGTCTTGTAATGCTGCTTGGCGATCCATCAATTTATCCATTTTGTCTGGATCAGAATAGTTTTCTTCAAGACCAAACAAATCATTGATGTCGTTATATTCTTTAAGAACAGCCATTGTTTCAGCTGCACCTTCACGAACAATTTCTATAACTGTCTTAGAATCATCAAGAATTGGTTCTTGCTCTAAATAGCCTACTGTATAACCAGGTTGAAAAACGACATCACCTTGATAGTTTTTATCAACTCCTGCAATAATTTTTAAAAGCGAAGATTTTCCAGAACCGTTAAGTCCCAAAATACCAATCTTAGCACCATAAAAGAAACTTAAATAAATGTTCTTAAGAACCGGCTTATCTGCTCCTTGATAGGTTTTACTCAATTTCTGCATTGAGAAAATTACTTTCTTATCGTCTGACATTTTTTATTTTTTATTATAATTATTTATTTCTTTTTTGAATTTTATTTAAACTCTTCCTTTCAAAGCATTGAAAACCCAAGCATTAGCAAAAAAGCCAACTCCTACAGCACCAAATCCCCAGCCCGAAACATCACTGTATCTAAAGATTCCAAGACCTATAAGCAACAATCCCATAAGTACCATTATAAAAGTAGCCCATCCTAAAATGGTGTTTTTATTCATTCCCATAATTGTATAAATATTTTTAGTGCAAAATTTTAGAAAAGCAAATATCGTGATTTTAATGGCTTAATTAAAAATTTTATACAGCATTTCTTTCAGCAAATCTGCCTGCGATAAAGCATTGGCTCCCACACCTTTACTTTTAACATCAATATCTCGCAAAGCACCAACAATATGACTCACTTTTCGCATTGGGTAGTTTTTTACGGCTAAATCGTATTCTTTTAAGAAATACGGATTTACGCCAAGCGCCGAAGCGACATTTTTAGGACTTTTATCTTTTAATCCGTGGTATTTTAGAAGCTGAACGAAAAAACCGAATACCAAACCTGTTGTCATAACCAAAGGGTATTCTTTCGGATTGTGTGCAAAATTCTCTGCTATTTTGTATGCTTTCAACTGATTACGTTCTCCAATTGCTTTTCGAAGTTCGAACACATTATAATCTTTACTAAAACCAATATTTTCTTCAATATGTTCAGCGGTAATCATGGTCCCTTTCGGTAGAATAATCTGCAACTTTTCTAGCTCATTATTGATTTTACTTAAATCTGTTCCTAGAAATTCCACTAGCATGGCATTAGCTTTTGGATCAATAGTATATTTTTTTCCGGCTAGAACACGTTTAATCCAATCTCCTACTTGATTTTCGTATAATTTTTTACTTTCATAAACTACACCTTTTTGCGCCAGTAGTTTAGTAACTTTTTTACGTTTATCGAGCGTTTTATATTTATAACAAAAAACCAATACAGTGGTCTGCATCGGGTTATCTACATACGACTCAATTTTATCAATTGTTCTTGATAAATCTTGCGCCTCTTTTACGATAACAACTTGACGTTCAGCCATCATCGGATAGCGCTTGGCCGTTGAAATAATATCGTCTACAGAAACATCTCTTCCGTATAAAACTGTCTGATTAAAACCTTTTTCTTCTTCGGCTAAAACATTACCTTCAATATATTCCGATAACTTATCTATATAATAAGGTTCTTCACCCATCAAGAAATAAATCGGTTTAATATCTCCGGCTTTAATATCATTAACAATTTTTACTACTTCGTCCATTTAATTTTGTTTCAAGTCTAAAGTTTCAAGTTTAAAGTTCCAATAACTTGAAACTTTAAACTTGAAACCTGAAACTATTTTATATTTTTGCTTTATGTTAAAGCTAAATTTTCCTTCTTATACTTTCCGATTCAAAAATAGCGAAAATAAAGTGTCTATTTTTGATGAAATCAGGAAAAAATTTATAATTCTTACGCCAGAAGAATGGGTTCGTCAGCATGTTGTTCATTATTTGATGCATGAAAAAAAATACCCCAAATCGCTCATTAATGTAGAGAAAGTTTTAACAGTCAACGGATTAAGAAAACGTTACGATGTTGTCGTATTTAACTCCAATGGTTCTATACATATATTAGTAGAGTGCAAAGCGCCAGAAGTTAAAATCTCTCAGGCAACTTTTGATCAAATTGCGCGTTACAATATGACAATGCAGGCACGGTTTTTGAATGTCACAAACGGACTAAACCATTTTTATTGTCAAATGGATTTTGAAAACGAAAAATATGAGTTTTTGAGAAACCTGCCAGACTATAAAGAAAACCATTAACAAAGAATAAATAATTAAGTACTTTTGGATAAAATAGCAGTTGTAATTTTAAATTGGAACGGAGTAAAATTGCTAGAGCAGTTCTTACCATCTGTTATTCAGTTTTCAGAAGGCGCAGCAATTTATGTTGCTGACAATGATTCTACGGATAATTCTGTTGCATTTGTCACAGAAAATTTTCCCACTATAAAAATTGTAAAAAATTCAGGCAATCACGGCTTCGCAAAAGGCTATAATGATGCTTTGAAACATATTGATGCAGAAATATATGCATTAGTAAACTCAGATATAAAAGTTACAGAAAACTGGCTTCAACCTATCCTTGATACTTTCGAAAAAGAAAAGCACACGGCTATTATTCAGCCTAAAATTCTTGATTTTAAAAACAAGGAATATTTTGAATATGCAGGTGCTGCCGGCGGTTTTATTGACAAATACGGTTTTCCTTTCTGCAGAGGAAGAATATTTGAAACTATTGAAAAAGACAACGGCCAATACGATGATAATGCTGAATTGTTCTGGGCTTCTGGAGCTTGTTTTTTCATTAGAAAAAACATCTATCATGAACTAGGCGGTTTTGACGAAAGCTTCTTTGCACATCAGGAAGAAATAGATTTATGCTGGCGCGCTGCAAATGAAGGACATATTATAAAATACAACTACCAATCTGTTGTTTACCACGTTGGCGGTGCCACATTGCAACAGGGAAATCCTAAAAAAACGTATCTGAATTTTAGAAATTCATTGTTAATGCTGGTCAAAAATCTGCCTTCAAGAGGATTATTTTTTGTGATTTTTTTCCGCATGGTTCTAGATGGAATTGCAGGTATCCGTTTTCTTACACAGGGTAAAATCGGGCATACTTTTGCCATTTTGAAGGCACATTTCTCTTTTTATTGCTTATCTTTAAAATATTTAAAAAAACGTAAAGATTTTCAAATACAGCAATACTATACGGTGAAAAGCATCGTTTTCCTTTATTATATCAGGAAATTGACCTTATTTAAAGAAATCTTTAACAGTATTCAAAATATTAAAAACTAAATTTGTAATCAAGTCTAATTAAAATTAAATTTATGAGAAAAATAGTTATCGCACTATCAGTATTAATGGCCCTAACATCATGTGTTTCTAAAAAGAAATATGCTGAGTTAGAAGCTAAAAACAAAGAGACTCAAGATTTGTTAAACTCATGTACTGTAAAATTAAATACGTGCTTAGAAGAAAAAGCTGGATTAGCTGCTACAGCTGAAAGCTACAAACAGCATAATCAAGATCTTATCAATAGTTCAAAAGATTTAACAATCTTAACTACTAAAGGTGCTGAAAACCTTGAAAAATCTCTTGAAAGTTTAAAAGAAAAAGATTTGAAAATCTCTAGACTTCAAGATGCGCTTACTAAAAAAGACAGTGTAACTTTAGCTTTAGTGACAAGCTTAAAAGGTGCTGTTGGAATCAACGATCCAGACATCGAAATCAATGTTGAAAAAGGAGTTGTATTTATCTCTATCGCTGATAAATTATTATTCAAAAGCGGTAGCTATGAAGTAAGCGACAAAGCAAAAACTGTTTTAGGAAAAGTTGCTAAAGTTGTAAACGATAAGCCAGATTTCGAATGTATGGTTGAAGGTCACACTGATAACGTACCATACAAAAGCAACGGAATTATCTTAGACAACTGGGATTTAAGTGTTAAGCGTTCTACTTCTATCGTTCGTGTATTAACAAACGATCTTGGTGTTAACCCAGCAAAATTAATTGCTGCTGGTAGAAGTTCTTACGTGCCATTGGTACCAAACGACACTGCAGAAGACAAAGCTCGTAATAGAAGAACTCGTATCGTAGTTATGCCAAAAATCGATCAATTCTATGATATGATTGAAAAAGAAATGAAAAAACAACAAAAATAATTAGTTGTACATCATTATAAAAACAGAAAAAGCAGGTCTTACGACCTGCTTTTATGTATCCTTAATTTTGTTTTTAATAACCAATTAAATATAAATCAAGAATAGCATTATTTTTAAGTAACTAACTAAATTTTAACAAAATAAAGTTACTCATAATTTCTGTACTTTTATACTTTTAGTGTATTTTTTTACAAAATATCAATATCACCCTTACCTTCTCTTACGATAACTGGCTCATGTTCAGAAAGATCAATAATTGTTGATCCCACATTATCTCCATAGCCTCCATCGATTACCATATCTACAAGATTCTGCCATTTCTCAAAAATCAATTCTGGATCTGTAGTATATTCTATCACATCATCTTCATCACGAATAGAAGTCGAAACAACTGGATTTCCTAACTGACGAACAATTTCTAATATGATATTATTGTCAGGAACACGAATACCTACTGTCGTTTTCTTTTTAAACTCTTTTGGAAGACTATTATTTCCAGGCAAAATAAAGGTATACGGCCCTGGTAAAGCTCTTTTCAAGATCTTGAATGTAGAAGTATTAATCTGTCTCACATAATCTGATAGATTACTTAAATCATGGCAAATAAATGAAAAGTTAGCCTTTTCTAATTTAACTCCTTTTATTTTAGCAATTTTTTCTAAAGCTCTCGAATTGGTAATATCACAGCCCAAACCATAAACAGTATCTGTCGGATAAATTACCAACCCGCCATTCTGAAGCACTTTTACCACTTTTGCAATAGCAGCTTCACTAGGTTTATCTGGGTATATTTTTATAAATTCAGCCATGTTTTTTGTTTTAAGTTTAAGGTTTTAAATTTCATGCTTATTAAAGTTACGAAATACTTCGAACTTAAATTTACATTTATCCCACTACATCAAGTTTGGCAAATCGTAACAGCAATTTCTTTAATCCGCCTACTTCAAATTTAATTTCAGCTTTTCTGTCTGCTCCTACACCTTCAAGATTAATCACTTCCCCTTTACCAAAACGTTCGTGCATTACAATATTTCCTACCGTCAATTTACTGTCAAATAAATTTGAATTTCCATTTGATGGTGCATTTCCAGAAACTGGTTTTAGCTTACGAATATTCAAATCTGGTTTCGGCTCGTTGCTAGTAATATGAGCAGGCGGAGTTCCGCCAACGGGTTTATTTAACCTTAATTTTGATTTATCTACATCGCCAAAAATATCACCGTCAATTGGTGATTTATAACGATAATTGGTTTCTGATGGCGTCAAATATTCTAAAAATTGACCGTCAATTTCTTCAATAAAACGAGACGGTTCGCTGTCTGTCAATTTCCCCCAGCGGTAACGCGACTGAGCATACGTCAAATACGCTTGATGCTCTGCACGAGTTAAGGCTACGTAAAACAATCGGCGTTCCTCTTCTAGTTCGCTTCTCGTACTCATACTCATGGCAGAAGGAAACAAATCTTCTTCCATTCCCACCACAAATACATGCGGAAACTCCAATCCTTTTGCTAAGTGAATTGTCATCAGAGCCACACGATCATCATCGTTGGTATCTTTATCTAAATCTGTTGCCAAAGCCACATCTTCCATGAATTCAGAAAGTGCACCTCTTGCTCCATCAATTTCTCTCTGTCCTTCAACAAAATCTTTAAGACCGTTTAAAAGCTCTTCGATATTCTGAATTTTTGCCATTCCTTCTGGAGTAGCATCTTTTTTCAATTCCTGAACCAAACCCGTTTTCTTGGCAACGTGATCGGTAACATAAAAAGCATCCTGATTCTGATCGATAACTTGAAAACTCTGAATCATAGTCACAAAATCCTTTAATTTGTTTTTTGTTCCCGCATTCAGTTTCAAATCGATTTTATCAATATTCACCATTACTTCCCAAATCGAACGTTTGTAATGATTGGCCGCAATAGTTAATTTTTCTACTGTTGTATCTCCAATTCCACGCGCCGGATAATTGATTACACGAATCAAAGCCTCTTCATCTTTCGGATTCAGAACCAAACGCAAATAGCATAAAACGTCTTTAATCTCCTTACGCTGATAGAAAGACAATCCACCATAAATTCTATACGGAATATCACGTTTTCTCAACGCATCCTCCATTGCACGCGACTGTGCATTGGTGCGGTATAAAATCGCAAAAGCGCCATTATGCAACTGATTTTGCATTTTCTGCTCAAAAATAGTACTTGCTACAAAACGCCCTTCTTCAGCATCTGTCAAACTTCTATGAACCTTAATTCTTGGTCCAAAATCGTTAGCTGTCCAAACTACTTTATCCAGTTTCGTTTTGTTATGCTCCATCACCGTATTTGCGGCTTCTACAATATTTCGAGTCGAACGGTAATTTTGCTCCAAACGGAACATTACCACGCCCTCATAATCTTTCTGGAAATTCAAAATATTGTTGATGTTCGCACCACGGAAAGCATAAATACTCTGCGCATCATCTCCAACCACACAAATATTCTGAAATTTATCAGACAAAGCCCTAACAATCAAATATTGAGAGTGGTTTGTATCTTGGTACTCATCAACCAGAATATAGCGGAAACGGTTTTGATATTTGGCCAAAACTTCTGGAAAACGAGTTAGCAATTCATTGGTTTTCAACAACAAATCATCAAAATCCATTGCTCCAGCTTTGAAACAGCGTTCTACATATTGCTGATAAATCTCCCCTAATCTTGGTCGTTTCGCCATAGCATCGGCTTCGACTAATTCAGGATTATTAAAATACGCTTTAACCGTAATCAAGCTGTTCTTATAACTAGATATACGTCCTAAAACCTGTTTTGGTTTATAAATGTCTCGATCCAGCTGCATTTCTTTGATAATCGAAGAAATCAATCTAGCCGAATCCTGAGAATCGTAAATGGTAAAATTGGAAGGATATCCTAAATGATCAGATTCTGCACGAAGAATACGGGCAAATATCGAGTGAAAAGTTCCCATCCAAAGATTTTTAGCTTCAGATGCTCCCACAATATCCGAAATCCTGTGTTTCATTTCGCGCGCCGCTTTATTGGTAAACGTCAGCGACAAAATATTAAAAGCATCAATTCCCTGATGCATCAAATAAGCAATTCTAATCGTTAAAACTCTGGTTTTTCCAGAACCTGCACCAGCGATAATAATCATTGGCCCGTCTTTCTTTAAAACAGGCGCTCTCTGCGCTTCGTTGAGCTGGTCAATATATTTTTGCATGAAATTTTCTCCTTTTAGGCAAAAATAGCAATTAAAGATGGAAAAAGAAAGCTCCTAAGATGCTAAGCTACTAAGGCTCTAAGTTTTTTTTGAAGCCAAACAAAAGGCATTTTACTAAGCATGGTTTCCCGCTTTCGGCTATATCTCTCCGCTCCGCTACGAGGATACCGCCTCAATCGGGGCTAGAAAACAAACAATTGAAATAAAAAAAGAAAGAAAAATCTTATATTATTAAAGTTGTTTTATATTTGAAACTTAATTCTCAAATATGAAAATCGAATTAACAGAAATTGCTAAAACAACTTTCAGTCAAATCATTAGTCACTATACTGAATCTAAAGCGTCTGAATTTTCAAAAAAGACCGTATCAATTATAGAAATTATATCTCAAAATAATCATATAGGGTCTAGACATAAGAAAACAGCATTTCGTAAGTTTTTAATATCACATCAAGTTTATTTATTTTACAAAATTGAAAAACAAATACTATACATTATTATATTTTGGGATAACAAAAGAAATCCTGTTGATTTAGAAATTATACTTAGCTCTTAATTCATTTTTGAAATCTTGGAAATCTATAGTTCTTCCGGCCTTGATATCTTCTTCACCTTTTTGAAGCTGTTGAATCAAAATTTCTTCTGGAAACAGCAAAGTCGTTATTAGTTTTACTTCTTGATGCGTAAATGTTTTCGATCTTAATTTTCTATAGTATGTGGCATGTTTTAAACCTAACTTTTGCATAAAAAACTCAGCTTTAAAATAGGATTTGTTTATTAGCTCAGGCAAGCTATCAACATATTTCTCGTAACTTTCAACCATTTCTATCATTTTTTGATACTTTTTATATCATTAAACAACAAATATAAATCAAAAAAACAAGAAAAAATAAGAAAACCCTCAAAACTTCTTAGAATCTTAGCTCCTCAGAAGCTTCATTTAAAAAACACATCATAAGCAAATCGAATCAAAGTCCCGACAACCACAATCAGAAAGAAAATTCGAATAAATCCGTTTCCTTTATTAATAGCCAATTTTGCGCCAAGCCATCCGCCGAGTCCGTTGCTTATAGCCATCGGAATTGCAATAGTCCAAATGATTTTTCCTTTAATCATAAACAAACAAATCGAACCGAAATTGGTTGCTAGATTTACCATTTTGGCATTCGCGGAAGCGTGAAGAAAATCAAACCCTAAAAGTGCAATAAAAGCCACAACAAAAAAACTTCCCGTTCCTGGCCCGATAAATCCGTCGTAAAAACCGATTATTATACTAATTACAACTGCATAAAATATTTGTGTCGTTGCCGAATGATCTTTAGCAACGTGCTGTCCGAAATTTTTCTTGGCATAAGTATAAATAAACAACAAGGATAAAACCACCAGCAAAAGCGGTTTCATAAAATCATTGCTGACCAACGTTAAGATTGTAGAACCTAAAAATGCCGACGGAACCGCCAGACACATCATAATAATTAAGAGTTTCCACTGAATCACTACTTTTTTCAAATACTGAAAAGCTGCAAAAGCAGTTCCGCTAAAAGCTGGAATTTTCAACGTTCCAACTACAGTTGAAACAGGAAGATTAGGCAATAAAATTAATCCCATCGGAGTTTGGATTAATCCACCTCCACCAACAATGGCGTCAATAAATCCTGCAGCAAAAGCCGCCAAACAAAGTAAAAGTATTATGTATGAATCCATTAAAAAGATATTTCGGTCTCCGTAAAAAACAAGTTGCAAAAGTACGTCTTCCTTTTTGTTTATTACCAAAAATTTAAAGTTGATTTTTGATCAAAAAGTATATTTTTGCTTAAAAATTATTCCAATGGATTTCAACAAAATAATAGAACTTGCGAGTTATACTTTACCAGCCTTAGTTACAGGAGTTGTAGCGTATCGTTTCTTTGAATTACACATTAAAAACAATGACAGAAAACGTGCTTTTTTATTAAACAAACAAGCACATAAAGAGTCGCTGCCAATACGTTTACAAGCCTACGAACGCATGACTTTGTTTTTGGAACGTATTAATCTGACTAAACTTTTAATTAGAGTTGCACCAATTTCACCGTTAAAACATGATTACGAAAATTTCTTGATCGACCAAATTGAACAGGAGTTTGAACACAACTTAACACAGCAAATTTATGTTTCTGAAGAATGCTGGACTATCATTACAACTGCAAAAAATGCAACAATACAAATGATTCGTAAAGCCGCTATGAGCGAAAAAGTCGAAAACGCTGATAAACTTCGCGAAGTTATTTTGAATGATTTATTAGAAAAACAATCACCAAGTAATGCCGCTTTGAGTTTTATTAAATCTGAAGTTGCAGACCTTTGGTATTAGAATAATTTTAGATTGTTGATTTTAGATTTTAGATTCTCAACGTTCATCAGTATAATCTAAAATCTAAAATCTGCAATCTTAAATCTAAATTAATATCTTATTGTCGCTCATCGTTTCAGACTTATTCTGAGCATATTCGTAACCTTGTTCCCACCATTCTTTCATTACCTCTTTATTAAAAATCAACGCATTATCAGTCAATTTTATTGGAGTATAATATAAATTTAATTTCACATTTTTATTATTTGCCATAAGTTTTCCTATAGCAATATCGTGTTTTTCTACTTGATCCAAAGCAATTCGGAACAAATCGATCATTAGTGAAAACGGATTTTTACCGATAACCGTTTTAGTCGTATTTACTTCTGTTTCTAGCACAATCACATCGATTTCGGTCGCGCCACGGTTTATGGCCTCGCGAATTGGAACCAAGCTTGAAAATCCGCCGTCACCATATTCACAATTGTTTTTTTCGACTAAACTCATAAACGGAACATAGTTGCTCGAAATCCAAGACCATTCGCAAAACTCTTCATACGTACAATCTTTTACCGATTTATATTCTGATTCGTTTTTGGTAAAATTGGTTACCGTAACGATAACATCGGTTTTGAGCTTTTTGAGTTTATTAAAATCAGAAATAGAAAAATTGTTCTGAATGTATTTTTTCAAGCCTTTGCTTTCTCCAAAAGTTCGTTTTCCTTTAAAAAACTGGCGTATTACATTAAAGTGATTGATTGTCACAATATCAACTCCATCCTTAGTTTTTACAACAAACGGACAAATATTAAAAATACTCGACATGGTTACATTAGTATATACAGAATGTATTTTTTTAATATGGCCGAGAGCTAAATGCGGAATGAGCAAACTTCCTGTCGAAGTTCCTAAAAACAAATCGTATTCGTGTCTTTTTTCTTCTATTAAATACTGGGCAACACCGCCGGCAAAAGCGCCTTTACTGCCGCCACCTGAAATAACCAATGCTCTCATAAATTGTAATGTAGATTTTGTTTTTGGGATTATTTTTTTTAGAGAATAGAGATAAGAAGCAAGAAGAAAGACTTCTTTACTCTTGTTTCTTGCCTCCAATATCTATATTCTATATTCTATTCTCTTTTATCTATTTCTCAGCATTTCTTATCTTTCTTCTTGAATCTTGCTTCTACTCAAGTCTAATTTACTCTTTCAACAAGCGATTCAATTGGAACTGCTCATCGGGTGTCAAATTAGGCAAAATTCTATTAAAAGAAGCACGCATTTCAGGATTTTTTAACAGAACTCTAATAGTATCTCTACCAAATTTTGAAAACTGCCACATATGGTGTGTAGTGGCGCCAACTAAATTACTCAAAACCTGATCGTTAATGATTTTAAAAGCAATCAGTTTTTCTAAAGCATTTTGTCTAGTTGTCGCTTCATATTTGGTGGACGAAAATGCAATTAATTCGTTTACCAGAGTATCTTGATCACTACTGTAATTTGGGGTTGATAGAACAAGAGATAGCCATAAAGTTCTTAGGTTGTAATCGTTGAAACCAATCCAATTTTTAGATTTATCCAAATATGCTGTTCGATGATCTGGAAAATTTCGCCATAACCAATACAACGCTATTTCTTGTGTCTGATAAGATTTATCATCCAGAAGTGTTTCGTAATTTGTTCGAAAATCTTCTGGAATTTTAGTTAAGGATCCCGCAAGATTTTGACGGACAACAATATTATTAGTTTGCATTGCCAAAAGCAAAAGAGCCTTTTTGTCTTCATATTTTTCATTTTCTAACTGATCGACAACAGCTGTTTTTACCGATTGATATATATCTGATTCTAAAGTGCTTTTCAAAATAGCAACTTTTTCAGCCAAAGGTGTTTTTTTCAGTTTATCGATTTCTAAACGCTTTTGAATCGTTTTATTTTTACTCAATAATGCATTTGCTGTCGGCGTATCAAAAACAGTTGATTCTAGCCAGGTTTTCTGAAATTTTTCCAAATCAAAATCAGAGACTTTTTTAATCTCGTCAAAGAATTTCTGCGTGTTTACCGTTTGGTAAGCATATTTGGTGAGATAATTTTTAATTGCTTTTTTAAAGGCTTTATCTCCGATTGATTCATGCAGAACAAACAATGCCCAAGCTCCTTTTTCATAAAAAGTAAGCGAACTGGCTTTTGCGTTCAAAACTGGAATGGTGTCGGTACGAGAAGCAAATTTAATCTGCTGGGCAGTATCGTACAGTTTAGAATAAAAATAATCTTCTCCATAAATTTCCCTTTCTGCTAGAAGCGCAAAATAAGTTGCAAATCCTTCCTGAAGCCAATGATGCGTACTGCTTTCAGCCGTAATTAAATCGCCAAACCAATGATGTGCCAATTCGTGCGCGTCTACATTAGTATAATTTCTGTCGCAAAAACCAATTGAATCTACTACATAACGCGTCGCAAAAAGTGTGGACGTTGTATTTTCCATTCCTGCATATAAAAAGTCTCTCACTGGAATCTGTCTGTTAATTTTCCAAGGATATTTTACACCAATTTCTTTTTCAAGGAAATCAAAAATTCGTTTCGAATAACGATACGTTGGCTCAAAACGATCCGCATCTTTAGGCTCGTAATAATATTCTAAAGGAATTTTGCTTTTTGATTTAAATTCTTTTTTATCAAATTTTCCGATAGCCAGCATCAACAAATAGGAACTCATAGGTTTTTCCATTTGAAATTGCCAGTGATTTAGATTTCCGTTTGTTGTTTTTTCTTTTAAAATTCCGTTTGCAACTACCTGATATGTGGCATCATAAGAAATTCCGAGATTAAAAATCAGTTTCTCGTTTACATCATCAAAACTAGGAAACCAATTGCTGGTATATCTTCCCTGCCCTTGTGTCCAAATCTGCATTTCATCATTTTCCATTTCAACAAAGTACAATGCCTGTTTTGGTTTTGCCGTGTAACTGAAAGTCAAATGATTCAGCCCTTTTTTGAACGGAAAAATCAATTTCAATTCTTTGTTGGTATTAAGATACATGATTTCTTTTTCATCGATTTTTACATTCGAAAATCCCATATTTTTTGCGTCAAGCGAAATAGTGTCAATATCCTGCAAAACCTCAAATTGAAAATCTACGGTTCCAGAAATCATTTTTTCTTTCGGATTTAATGTTAATTGACCCGAAACAGATTTGAAATCAACAAATTTTGTTTGCTGTGCAAATAGAATGCTGGTGAAGAATAGAAAAATGTATTTCATTGAAAATTTTATTTTAAAGAATCGGCTTCCCAAGATCTCGGATTATGTTTAATGTAATCGTAAATCTTTTCAAACGTTTTGTAATTTCTAACAATATGATCGTGATAATTGGCCTGCCAAATTGATTCAAAACCATTAATTTGTTTTGTTGTTATCGATTTAAAAATAGCAACAAATGATGAAATAGAATTGGATTTACGAGAAAAATTAGATTCAGATTTATTATCTGTTGTGGATATGCTGGGCGTAGACGCACTGCGGTGCGTCTCTACAGTATACGTTTCGGGTAAAATATTGGAATCCGAATTTGTATCTGTACACAATTTTAAATCTGAATGGTTTTGTAGAGGCGCACCGCAGTGCATCTCACGCCCGTATGTCGACAAAGAATTATCCGTAACATTATCCGTTGTGGATATGCTGGACGTAGACGCACTGCGGTGCGTCTCTACAGTATACGTTTCGTGAATATTTTTATCTTGATTTTCTTTGTCTTGAATTTCAACCAATAAATGGATATGATTTGGCATAATAACCCAATTATGAAAAAACCAATTTTTACGAATATTTATCGATTTTAAAAGTTCAATCTCCACAATCTTTCCATTTTCATTCAAAATCATTTTTTCATCTTCAATAGTGCCAAAAATACAGTTTCTGTCTTTTGTAACTATCGTAATAAAATAGACCGCTTCACTAGAATAATCCCAACTTTGCAATCTATGCGAATTGGTTTTAAATTTATCTTTAAATAATGACATTTTAGGCGTGTAAGATTCCAAAGTTACAAAGGTTTCCTTTACAAATAGAATGAAATTTGTATGTTTACAATATAAAACCGTCAAATCGTGTCTCAACCTAAAAAAGCCTTATTTAACTGGAGCAGCGGAAAAGATTCTGCTCTTGCTTTATACAAAACACTTCAAAATTCTGAATTTCAAATCGAATGTTTACTGACGAGTGTAAACCAACAATATCAGCGAATTTCGATGCACGGAATCCGTGTTGAATTATTGCAGAAACAAGCCGAAAGCATCGGAATTCCGTTAAAAATTCTTGAAGTTCCAGAAATGCCTACAATGGAAGTGTATGAAAAAGTAATGACTGAGACTTTGACGGAGCTCAAACAAAACGGCATAACACATTCTATTTTCGGAGATATTTTTCTAGAAGATTTACGCCAGTACCGCGAAAATCAATTGGCTAAAATTGGGTTTACAGGTGTTTTTCCGATTTGGAAAATTCCGACTCAAGATTTAATTCATGAATTTATTTCGTTGGGATTTAAAACGATTGTCGTTTGTGTCAATGAAAAATATTTAGAAAAAAGTTTTGTTGGCAGAATTATCGATCAGGATTTTATAAATGATTTGCCTGAAAATGTAGATGTTTGTGGTGAGAACGGCGAATTCCATACGTTTACTTTTGACGGTCCGATTTTTTCTAAACCAATTGATTTTGAAATTGGCGAAATTGTCTATCGAAAATATGAAAAACCAGAAAAACAAGATTCATCAGACACAGCCTGCGATACCAATGACGAAACTGCATTTGATTTCGGATTTTGGTATTGTGATTTAATTAAAAAATAAAAGCTGTAAAAGAAAATAAATCTCATTTTACAGCTTTGCTAAAATGGCTTCGTGATTAAATTAAGTAGATTGATCAACCCAAGTTTTAAGAAACCATTTATTATCTTTTAATTCGAAAATATAATCTGCGTAAATTCCGGTATCAATTCCGCGTTGTTCAATCACGGCTTTGTTTGGTTTTAGGATGATTTTTTGTCTAAACTCCATTCCTTTATCATCCAATTTTAGAACTCTATAATTCTTCTGCGTCATTGTCACCTCAATATCTTCCAAATTATCGTCGATTGTTTTTATTTTAAACGGAAACTTTACTCGGCTCAATTGAAAGTTTTTATCTTCATTAAATTTCTTAAGAAAAGTGTTGAAATTTTCGCTGTTCGATTTAGCTTTTTGCTGTGCTGTTGCTAATTGGCAAAAAACAGCAATAAATAAGATTGTAATTAATTTTTTCATTATTCGTTATACATTTTAAGCAAGTTCGTAACGGTATTCCAGTTTCGAATTGTGGCGGTTACATTTAATTTTTTCTCTATATATTTTTGATCGAAACGCGTTTTTCCAGCGCCGATAGCGTATTTAATAAAAATTTTATTTTCATCAATGCTTGCTTCGTCTGGCTTAAACTGACTGATTTTTAAATCGTTTATATTTTCTTTCTTTAAATTCGTTGAAACAAAAGCAACATACAGCTTTTTAGTATCTATATCTTTTTCTTTTAAAAACGGACTATTAGCAAAACACGATTCTAAATTTTCTTTGGTTATCATGACAACGGGAACTTCATGACCGAAAACCTTAAAAATTTCCTGTTTGATCATAAAACCAACTTTCGAAGCCTCTTCTTCACTATCTACAAATACATTTCCAGATTGTAGATACGTGCGAACATTCTGAAAACCAAGGCTCTCCAGCATTGCTTTCAAAGCTTCCATTTTCATCATATTGTGCCCAGAAACATTGATTCCTCGTAAAAGCGCTAAATGTGTTTTCATTTTTTTTCTAATTTAAATTCAAAGATAAAAAAACTATTCATCATCGTCTTCTTCGCTAATTTCAATATCAAACTTCACTAAGAAATCATTAAACTTTTGTTTGTACTTTCTTTGCGCTTGTTCTACAATTTCGTCAGCTTCTTCGTTTTCTTCTATTGCATCAAGATTGAATTGTTCTTTAACCCATTCTTGAAATTCATCTTTGTTTTCACTTTCTTCATAATATTCCTCGTCTTTATAGAAATACGCTTTATCAAAGTCAACAGAGATTTCAGTATCCAAAGTTAAAAGCTGAATCAGTTTTTGAGTGTTTTCTGCCACAATGTGAACGCCGCCTTCATCACCAAAAACAACAATCGGGCAATTATTTAAATCTTTATCAATAAGCCAATACGCGTACGAACTTCCCGAACCGTTTGCGCCTGCAAATTCGATAAAACTGTTGTAGAATTCTTCTTCTTCAGACCATGTTTTAATGCCTGTTTTATCATCCGTTATCGTAAGTCCGAAGCATTCAGAATAGCTTTCTACACCATACTCTTGTTCGAATTCATATAACTTAACTAAATCTTGAGGAAGTTTGTAATCCCCAAATTGAACGGCAAATTCTTCTAATGAAAAACTGCTGTTGTAATCTGCATATTCAGTTTCTTCTTCATCATTTTCAACAACTTCAGCCGTTAGCATTTCAAACGTTTTTATTGCCGCCTGTTTTACACAGAAAAACTCAATTCCTTGTGCATTTTCGTCATTCATCCATTGGTATTTCGGATCTCCGTCTTCATTAAGATATTCCAAAATAAGCATAATTTCTTGATCATCATGACACCATAAAGCACGCATTCTTATACCAAAACCGTTGGCAATTTCTTCAGAAATTTGGCTGTATTTCTTGCCTTCATAATCAAAAGGAACGAAAAGATAAGTGGTACCTGAAATATGCCTAACAATACTTCCGTTATCTTTCAGTTCCTCATTTTCAGACAAAACTTCGATCATATTGATAAACTGATTACGAAAATCAGCATACATATACTTTTCTTTTTTATCGTAATCTAAAATGGAAAGCCCGTCTTTAAAAACATCTAAATAATTATTACCTAATATTTCACTGCCATAAGCGGAAATTTCTATAAATGCATCGTCTACAATATCAGACAATTTATGAGTTGAAGGCAGATAATTTTCGACCGTTATCACAGATCCATCTGTATCTTGAACATTGCTGCAAATTAAAATATCAGGTCTTCCCGCACTAATAATAGCCTGAACATCCGTAAAACGTTCAAAATGAAACGCCATGTCATCGCTATAAACGAGCCAAGCTTTAAGATCGCCTTTTACAAAAAGCTCACCGTGATTGTATTCTCCAGCTAGTGTATCGCATTGCAGACCTCCGCCTAAATAATGAACGCTTCCAAATAAATTGATGTTGACCGTCGTTGTTTTTCCTAAAACGATTAAAGCAGGAGAATTATCGGTATCGTAAGAACTAATCCATTTTGCAACTGTCAGGTTTCCTTTAAAAATAAATCCTAAAATAAAAACATCAGAATGTTCTTCTGTGCTGAAATCCATTTCAAAGTAATCCATTTCGACATCGTCTTCTGCTAATAGAAAGATTGGATTTTCTTCATAATCAGGAAAACGCCAAGTGTCTTCAAAAACATTGTAGATTTTATTATTGCCGAAATCAGTCAGATCTCCAATAATAGTGTGGGCTTCGTGACGGTTAATTACTTTGAATGTAACACCCGAAAATACCATTGTTTCAAATGGAACTTTTTCTTCTTTAATCATAATTTGAGGCTTATAATTTAAATGCTTTAACAAATCTAAACAATTATCTTTTTTATTAAAATTTTACTGACGATAAAAATTAAAAAAACTCCGTCAGAAACGGAGTTTTCAAAAAAAGAATTGAATTAGTAAGCATTAAAATTATTTCTTTTTTTCGTATACCAACAAAGGACCGTCACAAATGCTCCAAGAACTATACAAGTTGCCGATAGTATTAATGATATGTAAATTTTCTTTTACGTTTGAAGTGCAAGAACCAATGATATCGCTTTGAGCTGTATAATTTAATTCAAACTGAGTCTGATCTGCTGTTTTTGTTACAATATAAGTTCCGACAATAGTGGTGATTTTGCCGTCTCTTTTTCTAGTTTTAGAAAAAGTATTATTTGAATTGAAAGTATAACTTTCTTCCCATTCCATAACATCTATCGAATTTGCTGCAGGATTGCCACTGCCCATTTTCGTCAACACCCATTTTCCATGGTAAGATTCGGTTGCCTTATCACCCGAATCATCGTTTGAGCAAGAAAGTAAAGAAAAAAGCATTACAATTAAGAGTCCAATTTTTTTCATTTTTATAGTTTTTGATGGTTAACTATTATTAAGATTTTACTTTCTTAAAATGGTTGCGTCGTAATTTTCAAATTAATGATAAGTTAACATTCAGTTACTTGAAAGCTATAATTCATTTTCAAATTTCCCAATTAAAATCTATCTTCGCTTTTCTAAAGAAATAAGAGAATAGAATAAAGAAAATAGAGCTAAACTTTGTATTTATTCTTTTTTCTTGGCTCTAAAAAAATAAAATTCCAATTAAATAAATTCCAAATTCCAATTGTCATCCTGAGCGTCCGGATGCTTCGGGAGAAGGACCAAATCTAAAATCAGCAATCTAAAATCTAAAATAATTAAATGTCTAATAATCTTCTTGAAACTCCAATTGAATACCTAAAAGGTGTTGGTCCGAGCCGTGGCCAGCTGCTTCGCAAGGAATTGGGCATTCATAAATATGGGGATTTAGTTAATCTTTTTCCGAATCGATATATTGACAGGACGCGTTATTACAAGATTAATGAATTGCAGAATACGGGTTCTGAGGTTCAAATTATTGGAAAAATAATCAACATCAAAACGGTTGAATTTGCCAAAAACAAAAAACGTCTTGTGGCAAGTTTTGTTGATGATACAGGGCAGATTGACTTAAACTGGTTTCAAGGCCACAAATGGATTCGTGAAAGTTTAAAACTGAATGAGCCTTTGGTAATTTTTGGAAAATGTTCTCTTTACGGAAGCCAATTCAGTATGGCGCATCCTGAAATTGAATTATTGAGCGAACACGAAAGAAGTCTGCGTTCGGCTATGCAGCCTGTTTATCCTTCGACAGAAGCTTTGGCTAATAAAGGAATTTCAAACCGTACCATCAATAAAATGATGGAGCAGCTTTTCCTAGAAACTCAGGCGCTATTTACAGAAACTTTTCCGCCGTTTTTAATTGAAGAATTAAAGCTTATTCCGAAACGCGCGGCATTATTCAATATTCATTTTCCGAAAAGCGCTGAGATTTTAGCGAAAGCGCAATTCAGATTGAAATTTGAAGAATTGTTCTTTATTCAGCTGCAATTAATCACCAAGAATCTAATTCGAAAACATAAAATAAAAGGGCATCCATTTGACAAAGTAGGCGAACTTTTTAATGAATTTTATAAAAATCATCTTCCTTTTGATTTAACTAATGCTCAAAAAAGAGTAATTAAAGAAATCAGGTCTGATATGGGAAGCAACGCCCAAATGAATCGTTTGCTGCAAGGTGATGTGGGTTCTGGAAAGACAATTGTAGCTTTTATGAGCATGCTTTTGGCGATTGACAATGGTTTTCAAGCTTGTCTGATGGCGCCTACAGAAATTTTAGCCAATCAGCATTTTCTTGGTTTGTCTGAGTTTGCTAAAACATTAAATATCAATATCCGAATTTTAACGGGTTCAACTAAAACTTCTGAAAGGAAAATTATCCATGAAGAACTAGAAAGTGGCGAACTTAAAATTTTAATTGGAACGCATGCTTTGCTGGAAGATAAAGTACAGTTTCAGAATCTTGGTTTGGCTGTAATTGATGAACAGCATCGTTTTGGTGTGGAGCAACGATCAAAATTGTGGAAGAAAAATGATATTCCGCCACACGTTTTGGTTATGACCGCCACTCCTATTCCGAGAACGCTTGCAATGAGTTTATACGGCGATTTGGATATTTCTGTTATTGACGAATTGCCTCCAGGAAGAAAACCGATTCAGACCGTACATCGCTATGATTCAAATCGTTTGAAAGTCTGGAAATTCCTTCGTGACGAAATTGCAAAAGGAAGACAAATTTATATTGTGTATCCGTTAATTCAGGAATCTGAAAAAATGGATTATAAAGATTTGATGGATGGCTATGAGAGCATTTCGCGTGATTTTCCGCTTCCTCAATATTCTATTTCTATCCTTCACGGAAAAATGAAACCAGCAGACAAAGATTCCGAAATGAAGCGTTTCTCTGAAGGAAAAACCAATATTATGGTGGCTACAACCGTAATTGAAGTTGGTGTAAACGTGCCAAACGCCAGTGTAATGATTATAGAAAGCGCAGAAAGATTTGGACTTTCGCAATTGCACCAGCTGCGCGGACGTGTGGGACGAGGCGCTGAACAGAGTTATTGCATTTTAATGACGGGACATAAATTAAGTACTGACAGCAAAACCAGAATGGAAACTATGGTGCAAACCAACGATGGTTTTGAAATTGCCGAAGTAGATTTAAAACTTCGCGGTCCTGGCGATTTAATGGGAACACAGCAAAGTGGTGTCTTAAACCTTCAAATCGCTGATATTGTAAAAGATCGTGAGATCCTTTCTCTGGCTCGAAATTACGCCATGAAAATCCTAAAAGAAGATTCGGCGCTCCAAAAACCTGAAAATGCTATTTTAAGAATGATTTTCATCGAAATGACCAAGAAGAAGAATATTTGGAATTATATTAGTTAAGGTGCTAAGCTACTAAGCTTCTAAGCTTCTAAGGTGCTAAGTTACTAAGGTTTTTAAGCTCAAAGATTTAATTTTTAAATCTTTGGCTTTTTTTGTTTTATAAAGATACTAAGAAACTTAGAAGCTCAGCACCTTAGAAGCTTAGTAGCTTGAAAAAAAAAAACTCCATTGCGTTCTAATTATATTCTGGTGATTTTAGATTTGTTGGGGGTCAAATTCAAAGGGGGCGAATATTTTTATTAGACACAATGAAGTATTTTAGTTAGTTATTTCTTTTTTGGATCGTTTTTCTTTTCAAAAAGACCGCTAAACAAACCTTTATTGACTTTGTTTTTATCGTCTTTTCCAGTTGCGATTAAGTGGTCGATATATTCCATATACGTTTTCTTTCTTTCTTCTAGAAAACCTACCAGATATTCTTCAGACGCGTGCATGCCGCTAGTTTCTTCAATCTGTAAAAGTTTTTTGTACAAAGGCTCGATAAACTTCACAATAATCTCATTCGGAACCGATTTTCTAGTGCCAAAGAAACCCACAATCTCACCATCGGCGTCTGCGATAATTTTAAAATCGGTTACAACCCAGTAATAGCGTCCGGTTTTGGCCATGTTTTTTATAATAACATGAATGTTTTCGCTAGATTTAATACTGTCCCATAAGAATTTAAAAATAACCTTTGGCATATCTGGATGGCGAATGATATTGTGAGGCTGACCCACAAGTTCAAATTCATCATAACCAGAAACATCTATAAAGTCTTCATTGGCATATAATATGGTTCCTTTTTTATCGGTTTTACTCAGCAGCACTTTATTCTTATTCCAGTCTACTTCTCTGTCAGAAGGTGTTGGACGGTGTAATCTGGTATCCATAAATTTTACATTTAAATTAATTTACAATTCAATTAAGTACATAAAATGAATCCTTAAACTATTTTCAATTTGACTCGATTTCTAAAACAAGCAGAATATTTCTGATTTTACGAAAAACCGTTTCCAACTCATTTTCCAGCCATTCCGGAATCTGATTGTTAACAGCAAGATTGCGATGACGTATATCGTTCATAATCTGAACTAGTTTTTTGTATTGAAAATCAAGATCGTAAACATTAGCATTATTTCTATAGCCTTTGAAAATTTCTCTCAACTCTATTTCAAATTCAGATTGAGCGCCAATTTTTTCAATTGAATTTAATGTGATGCTTTCATTTAAAAAGTCATCAATAATTTTCTTTAGATTATGCAGCGTAGGTACTGCAGTTGGCAAATCATACTTAAACATAATGGGGTTTTAAAATTAATATTGGTTTTTATTTGAGGATATTTGTTTGGGTTTCAATCGCAATTTGGAATTTAAAATTTGGAATTTTAATTTCTATTTGATGTCGATTTCACATGAATATCATTCACTAAATCATCAATTTTCTTCGCGCTTTCTCTCATCATTTCAAGATAAGTCAGCAATTTATCGTTGTCTGTATGCCCTTTCGAAACATCAATCAGTTTTAAAACTGAATTTACAGGTAGTTTTAAGTCCAAAGTGGTTCTATGAATAAAATCGTTGTAATCTTTTGTAGCCGACATTGAGCTGTATTTTGCAGAAGCCAGTTTCATATTTTCTAATTCATATTCGTCTGAGATTTTTGAAATATGATTTTCACTGTGTTCTTTAAAATAATATGCCCAATAGCCATTCATAAAAAATACAACAGCAGCCAAAACAGTGTGAATAATTAAGGTTTCCAGATCAAAATTGACTTGCGAAAAATAAACCTGAAGTCCGTTGGCATCATTGTAAATAAAGTTTTGCAGATAAGCCAGTCCGGCATGGTGAAGCACAACCAATAAAGTCAATGGAATTTGAAGTTTCCAGTTTTGATAAATAATCAAGATTGTACTGGCGATGAATACTGTAAAGTGCATTTCGAACATACCATGCATCTGATAAATATACTGCGCCATAAAAATAGCCAGAACAACAGATAAAACGTATTGGTAAAATTTGGAGTTTTTCATGAAAAACTTAGCCGAATAATATAGCAAAAGATTCAACGTTCCAACGCCGACACCAATTTCGAAAGTATCGTATTTAAAAGAAAGTCCGATACCGAGAAGAAAATATACGGCAAGTACATAATTAATAATCGTATCTGATTTTTGTGTCATAGTAGACATAAAACTGTGCAGATAATCTTGTTCGTTTAAGCTAGCTTTTGTTTTCATAGGTCAATTAGATTTAGGTTTTTGGAAATAGTTATTTGGTACATTTTGGTAAAGAGCATCCGTAAGCTTTTAGAGCCAAAGCATTAAAAGACGGATTATTTTTTCTGCTCAGAAGAGAATCAATCGCCATTTGGGCGTAATTGCTTTCTGCATCTGTACAATATCTGGTTTTATTGTAATTGCCTCTGTAATATAAATTGTGCGTCTGATCTAGCAAAACGGCTTGCGGAGTTGAGAAAACACCGCATTTTTTAGCCATTGCTTCATCAAAATAAACAGGGATTTTGGCGTCAAACTTTTGCTGTATTTCATCAATCGTAAAATTTTTCTCTTTGTTTAACACAACAATTTTAAAATTGATCTGATCTCCGTACTTTTTAATTAAACCGCTTACATGTGGCACATTGAACCGCGAACAGGGACATTCGGGGTTAAAAAAATGAATAAAAACAGGTTTATTGTCAAATGCACAACACGGACCAAGTTCGATCTTGGATCCCATTGCAATGGCTTTATAATTCTTTGGCACTGGAGTCGGGAGACTGTATTGAAATTCATTTTGCCAAAATAAATAGCCAATTGCTGCAAGTAAAAATGTAAACCATAAACTGAGAAGTAATTTTTTCTTCATAAATCATTTTTTTTATTATTTAAACAACAAAAAGAATAAACACTTGTTAATATAACTCTCTGTAATATTTTGTAAAAAACCAAAAAAAACAACTTCTCTTAACATATTTTAACACTAAATCCTTATAAATAAAGACTAGTCCTAAAAATTTCCACCATTTTGTTTAACATATCAATGTTACAAATAAAATCGATAAACTGCAAAAAAAATCAGACAAATTGCAAAAAATTTCTTTAATCCTAGGAAAAGTCTACTCTAACACAATACTCTTTTTGATCAGTTTAACAGTTTTAATCAAAAAAAATTAACCTTTCATTAAACCTTTTTGCCTGCTTGCAGTCTAAATGCAAACCTTTGTACATACAAATGTTAAATAAAAGCTAACGCCTTTCGATTTCGCATCAAAAAGTTAAATTTGTAAGCTTACTAAAAACAGAAACCCAAAATATACATTCACCTCAATTTTATGAAAGTAAAACACCTCATTTACACCCTTTTAATTGTTACAATTGGAGGCTTTATTACCTACAGAATTATTTCTAATAAAGGTAAAAATGAAGATTCTAAAAAGTTCAATGACAAAAAATCTCCAACAACTGTTAATGGAGTCGTAATAAAAACTGCCACTTTTGACAATAATTTAGCATTATCAGGATCTATTGAGGCAAACGAACAAGTAGAAATTCATAGTGAGGTTTCGGGAATTGTTGAAGGAATATTTTTTAGCGAAGGCAGCAATGTTACAAAAGGTCAAGTGCTTCTTAAAGTAAACGATATTGAACTAAAAGCACAATTAAGACAGGCTCAAACCAGAGAAGGATTGGCTGCTGAAAACGAAAGAAGAGCAAAATTATTGTTGCAAAAAGAAGCCATTAGCCAAGAAGAAGCAGACGTTGCCAAAGCCGACCACGCTTCTGCGCAAGCGCAAACACAATTAATAAGAGCCCAAATTTCTAAAACTTCTGTGAGAGCGCCTTTTTCAGGAAAAATCGGTTTGCGTTCTATCTCTCCAGGAACCTATATTACCCCAACTGTTTTAGTAGCAAAATTGGTTAATACGAGTAAATTAAAGATCACTTTTTCTATTCCAGAAAAATATGCTGCAGAAGTGCGATCTGGATCTGTAATCGATTTTAAAGTTTCTGGTTCAGACAAAACTTATAATGCCAAAATTTATGCAATAGAACCAGAAGTTGCCGTTGCGACGCGTACACTTCAAATTCGTGCTCTTGCAGATAATAACGACGGAAAACTTTTCCCTGGAACTTTCGCAGACATCAAATTGCCTTTAAATATTATTAAAGATGCAATCGTAGTTCCTTCTCAGGCAATTGTGCCAATTCAAGATGGTAAAAAGGTGTTTATCGCCAATAAAGGCCAGGCAAAAGAAGTAATGGTTGATGCAACGACAAGAACAGATTCTTCAATTTTAATTTTAGCTGGATTAAAACCTGGAGATACTTTAATCACAAGTGGTGTAATGTCATTAAAAGACGAAGCGCCAATTAAAGTTAAAGTAAAATAATCCCAAAAGTCTTAAAGTTAAAAGTCGTAAGACTGAATATAGATAAAAGATGACATCAAGATTTAGCAATAAATCTGAAATCTGAAATCTAAAATCTAAAATCAAAAATGAGTTTATCAACTACAAGTATAAAAAGACCTGTTTTAACAATAGTACTGAATCTATTAATTATATTATTCGGTTTTATTGGTTACACTTTTTTAGGAGTCAGAGAGTTCCCTTCTATCGACCCTGCGCAGGTTTCTATCCGTACCAATTATACGGGTGCAAACGCCGACATTATTGAATCGCAAATTACAGAACCTCTTGAAAAAGCGGTAAATGCAATTGACGGAATTAGAAATATCACTTCCTCAAGTAATCAGGGAAGCAGCAATATTACCATAGAATTTAATCTGGACAAAGATTTAGAAGAAGCGGCAAACGACGTTCGTGACAAAGTTTCGCAAGCCATTCGAAATCTACCGCAAGATATTGATGCTCCGCCAGTTGTGTCAAAAGCAGATGCTGACAGTGATGCGATTATTTCAATGACGGTGCAAAGTGATTCTAGAAGTTCTTTAGAATTAAGCGATTATGCAGAAAATGTTATTTCGCAGCGTTTAGAAACTATTCCGGGCGTGAGTGGCGTGCAGATTTGGGGACAAAAACGTTACGCCATGCGTTTATGGATCGATCCTGTAAAACTGACTGCGTACGGCTGTACGGTTGCTGATGTGCGTGCAGCGTTAAACGCTCAGAATGTTGAACTTCCATCGGGAAAACTGACTGGAAACAACACCGAACTTACCGTAAAAACAATCGGAAATCTTTCTAAAGCAGAAGAATTCAACAACATTATCATTCGTACAGACGGAGATAAAATTGTTCGTTTAAGCGATGTTGGAGGCGCAGAATTAGGTCCAGAAAACATCGAAACCAAATTGAGCCAGTCTGGTTTGCCAATGATTGGTTTGGCGATTGTGCCAATGCCTGGAGCCAATTATCTGGATATTTCAGCTGAATTTTATAAAAAATACGAAGCCTTAAAAAAGGATCTTCCAAAAGATATTAAACTAAATATTGCGCTTGACAATACGATTTTCGTAAAGAAATCGGTTCTTGAAGTTGCTGAAACTTTAGGGATTTCGGTAATTCTGGTAATTATTATTATCTATTTATTCTTTAGAGATTGGGCGATTGCTTTCCGACCTTTAATTGATATTCCCGTTTCGTTGATTGCTACATTTTTCATTATGTGGTTGTTTGGATTCTCTATCAACGTATTGACTTTATTAGCGATTGTACTGGCAACGGGACTTGTGGTGGATGACGGAATTGTGGTAACGGAAAATATCTTCAAAAAAGTGGAAGAAGGAATGTCTCCAATTGAGGCCGCGATTAAAGGTTCTAATGAAATTTTTTATGCCGTAATTTCGATTTCGGTAACCTTGGCGGCGGTATTCTTACCTGTTATTTTCTTGGAAGGTTTCGTTGGACGATTATTTAGGGAATTTGGAGTGGTAATTGGCGCTGCGGTATTAATTTCGGCATTTGTTTCGCTGACTTTAACGCCAATGCTGAACGCTTATTTAATGAAAGGCGGCGAACAGAAAAAATCTAAATTCTATATTAAAACAGAACCGTTTTTTGAAAAAATGAACAGCAGTTATGCTGAAGCGCTTTCGAAATTTATGGATAGAAAATGGATCAGCTTCCCTATTCTTATTGCTTGTTTTGGATTGATTTATTTGTTTTTCACTATTCTTCCAAAAGAAACAGCACCTTATGACGACAGAAGTTCTGTAACCATGCGTATGACGACTCCTGAAGGTTCTTCATACGAATATACAGACCGTTTTATGCAGGAAATTTCACAATTGGTTGATGATTCTATTCCTGAAAAAAAGGTGAGTTTGGTTATTACGGCACCAGGTTTTGGAGCTTCAGCAACAAATACCGGTTTTATAAGGCTTTCTTTGAAAGAACCAGATGAAAGAGAAGCTTCTCAAAAAGATATCGCCGACAAATTAACGAAATGGACGAAAAAATATCCAGATGCTAAAACCTCTGTAATACAGCAGCCTACAATTGCCGTAAACAGACGTGGTGGTTTGCCGATACAATACATTATTCAGGCTCCAAATTTTGATAAATTGAGAGAAAAAATTCCTTTGTTTATGAATGAAGTTGGAAAAAGCGATGTGTTTTCTACAACAGACGTAAACTTGAAATTTAATAAACCTGAAATAAACGTTACAATTGACCGCGAAAAAGCAGAAAGTTTAGGAATTTCAATCATAGATATCGCACAAACTTTGCAGCTTTCTTTAAGCGGACAGCGTTTTGGGTATTTTATTAGAAACGGGAAACAATATCAGGTAATTGGACAATTTGACCAGAAAGACAGATCTAAACCTTTGGATTTGACTTCGATGTTTGTGAAAAACAGAAATGGAGAATTGATTCAGATGGATAACGTTGTGAAGGTTTACGAACAAAGTAACCCACCGCAATTGTTTCATAATAACCGTTATATGTCAGCAACAGTTTCGGCTGGTCTGGCACCTGGAAAAAGTATTAGTGACGGTATTCAGGAAATGGACAGAATTAAAGCAAAAGTTTTGGACGAAAGTTTCACAACCGATTTAGCTGGAGAATCTCGAGATTTCGTAGAAAGTAGCTCGAATACTTCTTTCGCCTTCGGATTGGCTTTATTGCTTATCTTCTTGATCTTAGCCGCTCAGTTTGAAAGTTTTATCGATCCGTTTATTATCATTTTAACGGTTCCAATGGCGGTTGCGGGAGCTTTATTCTCTTTATGGCTATTCAACCAAACTTGGAATATTTTCAGCCAGATTGGTACGGTAATGTTGATTGGTCTAGTAACCAAAAATGGTATTTTGATTGTAGAATTTGCCAATCAGTTGCGAGAACAAGGCAAACCAAAACTAGAAGCTATTTTAGAGGCTTCAGAAGCACGTTTACGTCCAATTTTAATGACGAGTTTAGCCATTGCATTAGGAGCGCTTCCAATTGCGATGTCGCTTGGAGCTGCGTCTACGAGTAGAATTGGTATGGGGGTTGTAATTGTGGGCGGAACTATTTTCTCATTGGCTTTAACGCTTTTTGTAATTCCTGCCATTTATTTAATGTGGTCGAAAGCCAGAAAACACTATCCTGAGTTTGACCATATTGACGAATACGAAAGAGAAAGCATTAAATAGAAACCAATAAATATATTTTTGGTTAAAGAAAAAGAATATGAATATCAAAAAAATATACTGTACAGCAATTATCCTGTTCTTTTGCATCGTTCAGACCAAGGCGCAGGAAGTTCTTACTATTGAACAGGCTATGACTATAGCGCTGGAGAATAATTTTGAAATTAAAATTGCTAAAAATAATTCCAAAATAAGCGAAACCAACGTAACGATTGGAAACGCTGGAATGCTGCCAACAGCAACGGCCAATGTTACCGATAATAATAGCATTATGAATTCGTCTCAAACACGTCAGGACGGGACAAGCACATCGCTGGACAATGCTAAAAACAATAGTTTAAGTTATGGTGTGAGTTTAGGATGGACCGTTTTTGACGGAATGAAAATGTTTGCCAGACTAGATCAGCTGAAAGAGCTTCAGAAATTGGGCGACGCAGAATTGAAAAGAACCATTTTAGTTAAAATTGCTCAGGTAAATTCGGCTTACTATGATTTAGTGCAGATGCAGCAGCAATTGGCGGCCTTAGACACTACAATTGTAATTTCGAATCAGCGACTGACTTTGGCTAAAAACCGTTTCAGCATTGGAAAAGCTTCAAAATTAGAGGTTTTAAACGCGCAAGTTGATTTAAACTCCGATCAGGTTGCTCTGCTAAGACAAAAAGAAGCTTACGCTAATGGTAAAATTTTATTGAATCAGCATTTGGCACGCGATCCTAAAATTGACTTTAAGGTTACTGATGAAGTTGTGGTAGACAATAAATTGGTTTTAGCCGATTTAATGGATTTGGCGCAAAAACAAAATCCGGCTTTAGAAGCACAAATCATTAACAAACGCATAGCCGAATTACAGCTCAAACAGGTAAAAGCGGACCGCTATCCTACACTACGATTAACTACAGGTTATAATTTTAACGAAAGCCAGTCGAGTTTGGGTTTTACCAGCGAAACATCTTCTAGAGGTTTAAACTACGGTTTTAATGCTTCTATGAATATTTTTGACGGTTTCAACCAGCATCGTAATGAAAAAGTAGCGAAACTTCAGATTGAAAATTCTACGCTCGCCATAGAACAGCAAAATACAGTTTTGAGCACGCAGCTAAGCACTGCATTCCAAACGTATTTAACCAATTTAGAATTAATTGATCTGGAACAGGATAATGAAGCCATTGCCAAACAAAATTTAGACATAACATTGGATAAATTTAGAATCGGAACGATTACAACGCTTGATTTTAGAACCGCTCAGCTGAATTATGTCAATGCCAAAGTACGTTACAGCAACGCACAATACGAAGCAAAATTATCTGAAATTGCCTTAAAAGAATTAGCTGGAAATATCAATTTTTAAGTAAATTTGTTTCAAAATCCACTTAAATGATTTCGTACAACACCAAAGACTGGTTTGCTTTTATTTTTCATTTCCATAAATCTGATACAGTTCGAAAACTGTTTACGATTATGATTGCCATTGGAATATATGCCACAGCCGTCTGTTATCTCGAACTTCATTATTTTAAAGTAACCAAAAACGATTATATCCACAACATTCCAATTATGCACGGAATGCTTGGATTTGTAATTTCGCTTTTGCTGGTTTTTAGAACAAATACGGCTTATGACAGATGGTGGGAAGGCCGTAAACTTTGGGGCGGACTGGTGAATAACAGCCGTAATCTGGCTATCAAACTTTCAGCAATTTTAAAAGACGAAAACGACAAAAAGTTTTTTAGAAAATACATTCCGATGTATGCAGAAATTCTTCATCAGCATTTGAAAGATGAAGACACAGGAAAAATGCTGTTTGAAGATGTGGAGCTCGAAATCGATCAGCACAAACACAAGCCTAATCAATTAAAAAAAATAATGTATCATAAAATCAATGATTTGTATGATGCAAAAAAAATATCTGGCGAGCAGCTAATTACGCTAAATGACGAATTAGTTGCTTTTACAGACATTTGCGGAGCATGCGAGCGTATTAAGAACACTCCTATTCCCTACTCTTACAGCGCTTTTATAAAGAAATTCATCTTCTTTTACACCATGACGCTTCCGTTTGGGTATTCTGTAAGTCTAGGCTATCTAGTTGCGCCTGTGGTAGTTTTTATATTTTATGTTTTGGCAAGTTTAGAACTTATTGCCGAAGAAATTGAAGACCCGTTCGGAAATGATGAAAACGATCTTCCAACCAAAAAAATATCCGAAAACATCAAAAAACATATTGAAGAGCTGATATAATTAAACGTTAAATATACTGGCTATATACTTATTTTTATTAAATTTAAAGTCTTCACCACAAATTAAATTTAATGAATAATCAACGATTTTTAGTCAATCCGCTCCAATTATCGCAAGAAAAATCATTAAAAACTCTTGTAGAAAACAGAACCATTTACAATTTAAATCATTGCGAATTAAATCTGTTCGAAACCTACGAATCTACACACAAAGTTCCATTGAAGTTTAATGATCTGGTGGTGACCAGCATGCTGAGAGGAAAGAAAATCATGCATCTTTTTGATGATCCAGAATTCGTTTATCTTCCTGGCGAAACGGTGATTGTGCCTTCGAATGTGGAAATGAAAATTGATTTTCCTGAAGCTTCAAAAAATAATCCGACGCAATGTCTGGCGTTAGCAATTGACCAAGACAAAATTGCTGAAATCTTAAACTTTTTAAACGAGCAATATCCGAAAGAAGGAACTAATATGTACTGGCAGCTGAACTATCAAAATTATTTCTTTTACAATAATGTCGAAATGGCAGCAACAATCAATAAACTCATAAAAGAATGTATGAGCACTTCGATTACCAAAGATATTTTTGCCGATCTGACTTTGAAAGAATTGCTGATTAGAATTATTCAGACACAAACCGTAAAATCTCTAGATCAAGGAAAATTTCTTGAAGATAATAATCCAATTAAAGAAGTTACAGAATATATCAAACAGAATTTGAAGGAAAACATGAGCTTAAAAATGTTGAGCGAAAAAGCTTGTATGAGCACTACTTCTTTCTACCGTTTCTTTAAGCGCGAACTCGGAATGAGTCCGATTGAATATATTTTGAATGAAAAAATAAAATGCGCCAAAAACCTTTTGAAAAATCCAACTCTTCAAATTAACGAAGTCTGTTATTTAGCCGGTTTTGAAGATGCTAATTATTTTATTCGATTGTTTAAGAAGTATGAAGGGATAACGCCGAAGCAGTATCAGTTGCTTTATGTATGTTGATATTTTTAGTGACAAAGATGCAAAGTGACAAAGTGGCAAAGTTTTTTTTAGGGATCAAACTTAAACCTCTGCAACTTTGCAACTCTGTCTCTTTGAACCTTAAAAAAAAGTGACAGGTTCTAAATTCTTTTCTTCTTCTGGAGTAAAAATTCTGTACTCAATTTGAAATGTTTTCTTTAAAGGTGTTTCTAATGAAAAACCTCCAACACCAAAGGCATCAATTACGGTTAAGGTAAAATGGGCGTGTTTCCAGTATTCAAATAAATCTTTGTCTACCCAAAATTCCGTGTCTTCGACAATGCCAATGCAAACGTCGCCAGTGCGTTGGTAATAACCTCCTTTTTCAAAACATTGCGGTTGAGTACCTTCGCAGCATCCGCCTGCTTGATAAAACATCAGATCACCGTGTTTTTCTTTGAGAATTTTAATTAATTCTATTGCTTTTTCTGTAGCGTCAATTCGTTTTATCATAACTTTTAAAATTAAAAAAAGCAGTAAATATCAATTAAGAATTTACTGCTTCGAAACATAACCAACTATTTAAGACTGTGCTATGTCGAGCACAATCCTTCCTTCTATTTCACCTTTTTTCATTTTATCGAAAACAGTATTGACATCTTCCAATTTTGAAGTGGTTACTGTGGCTTTGACTTTTCCATCAACTGCAAATTCGATTGCTTCTTTCATGTCTTTTCTGGTTCCAACAATAGAACCTCTTATGGTAATTCTATTTAAAACGGTATCGAAAATAGACAAATCAAAATTACCTGGAGGAAGTCCGTTTAATGCCATTGTACCTTTTCTTCTCAATGTTTCAAGCCCTTGTTTGAAAGCTATTGGAGAAACTGCGGTAACCAATGCCCCATGCATTCCACCGACTTCTTTCTTTAAGAATTCTCCAGGATTTTGATTCTTTGCATTCACAACCAAATCGGCACCTAATTTTTTTGCCAAATCCAATTTATCATCTCCAATATCAATTGCCGCCACATTCATACCCATAGCTTTTGCATATTGCACAGCCACATGCCCTAAACCTCCAATTCCAGAAATTGCGACCCATTCTCCAGGTTTCACTTCTGTTTCTTTCAATCCTTTGTAAACTGTAACTCCAGCGCATAAAATAGGAGCCATTTCAATAAAATTGACATTAGAAGGCAAGATTCCAACATATCTGGCATCTGCAATTACATATTCTGCAAATCCGCCGTCTACGCTGTAACCGCCATTCTGCTGGCTTTCGCATAAAGTTTCCCAACCCGTAATGCAATGATCACAGCCACCGCAGGCGCTATAAAGCCAAGGCACGCCGACAGCATCTCCTTCTTTTACGTTTTTCACATCCTGCCCAACTGCGACAACGTAGCCAACAGCTTCGTGTCCCGGAATTAAAGGCATTTTAGGTTTAACCGGCCAATCGCCTTCTACAGCATGTAAATCGGTATGACACACTCCGCTTGCAATTACTTTTACAAGAATTTCGTTTCTGCCTGGACGTTTTACTTCGACTTCTTCAATTTTCAAAAGAGATCCGAATTCTCGAACGACCGCAGCTTTCATTGTTTTTGGAAGCATAATTCTATGGTTTTAAGAGAATAGAAAATCTATCGAATTTTCCATTCTCAAGTTTATATTCTTTAAAAGAATCCTAATTTCTTTTTGTCATAAGAAATCAGCATGTTTTTGGTTTGGCGGTATTGGCTCAACATCATTTTGTGATTTTCGCGGCCAATTCCAGATTGTTTGTAACCGCCAAACGGAGCGCCCGCAGGGTAAGAATGATATTGATTAATCCAAACACGGCCAGACTGAATTGCTCTCGGAACCTGATAAATTTCGTGCGCGTCTCTTGTCCAAACCCCTGCTCCTAGCCCGTACATGGTATCGTTGGCAATTTCAATTGCTTCTTCTGTAGTTTTAAAAGTCGTAACCGCCAGAACAGGTCCGAAAATTTCTTCTTGAAAAATGCGCATTTTGTTGTGGCCTTTAAATAAAGTTGGTTTGATATAATAACCTTCAGCTAATTCGCCACCTAATTTGTTTTCATCTCCTCCCGTCAATAATTCAGCGCCTTCTTCTTTTCCTAATTTGATGTAAGACATGATTTTTTCTTTCTGAACAATCGAAGTCTGCGCACCAATCATAGTCGATTTATCCAGCGGATTTCCAGCTACAATAGCTTCTGTTCTTTCGATTACTTTTTTGATAAACTTGTCGTAAATATCTTCGTGAATTAATAATCTGGAAGGACAAGTACAGATTTCACCTTGATTCAAGGCAAATAAAACCGCGCCTTCTACCGCTTTATCGAAGAAATCATCATCATGATCTGCTACAGAAGGGAAGAAAATATTTGGAGATTTACCTCCTAATTCTAAAGTTACCGGAATAATATTTTCAGTCGCATACTGCATTACCAAACGTCCTGTAGTGGTAGAACCGGTAAAAGCTGCTTTTGATACTTTTTTATTGGTTACTAACGGACGGCCTAATTCGGCACCAAAACCGTTTACAATATTTAAAACTCCCGGAGGAAGAATATCTCCTATTATTTCCATCAAAACCATAATAGAAACTGGCGTGCTTTCCGCTGGTTTTAAAACGATTGTATTTCCTGCTGCAAGAGCTGGAGCGATTTTCCAGACTGCCATTAAAATCGGGAAATTCCACGGAATAATTTGCGCTACAACGCCCAGAGGTTCGCTTAAAGCGATAGAAACAGTTTGAGAATCCAGTTCAGCAATCGAACTTTCTTCTGCACGAATTACACCTGCAAAATATCTAAAATGGTCAATTGCCAGCGGAATATCTGCAGCTAGCGTTTCACGAATTGGTTTTCCGTTGTCTACCGTTTCGACTGCCGCGATATATTCTAGATTGTCTTCAATTCTTTGTGCAATCTTATTTAATAAAATACTTCTTTCGGTTGCAGAAGTTTTTCCCCAAGTCTTAAACGCTTCATAGGCTTTATCTACAGCCAATTCTAAATCTGCTTTTCCAGAATGCGCTGCTTTTGTAAATACTTTTCCGTCTATTGGAGAAAGCACGTCAAAGTATTCTCCTGAAATTGGTGGAGTAAATTTTCCGCCAATATAATTATCATATTTTGCCTTAAATTCAGGTCTTTTTACTGAGGTACTCATAATATTCTTTTTTTGATTTACTCCAAATTTAGTTTCATAAAAAGAAACAGAATAGCACTTTTCATTCATCTTGTAGCACAAAAATTACACAATCCGTTTTTTTAGCCATTTACACAATTCATTCGCTAAAATTTTGGCCTATAAATTATTAAAAGCTTAAAGCATAGCATTTTTTATTCAATAAAAAACAACGAGAAAAAACCACATAATTTTTTCTTACTCCAAAGCGCAATCCTTATATTTGTAACCTTATTCAAGAATTAAATAGCTACAATGAAAATATCTTACAACTGGTTAAAACAATTTATTAAAACAGATTGGACATCTGAACAGACTTCTGAATTACTAACAGATTTAGGTTTAGAAGTAGAAGTTGTCGAAAAATACGAATCAATTAAAGGAGGTTTAGCAGGAGTTGTTGTTGGACACGTTCTAACTTGCGAAAAGCATCCTGATGCTGATAGATTGAAAGTTACTACAGTTGATGTCGGTTTAGAAGCTCCAGTTCAAATTGTGTGCGGTGCTGCAAACGTTGCTGCGGGACAAAAAGTGCCAGTTGCTACAATTGGAACCGTTTTATACGATAAAGAAGGTGCAGAATTTACCATTAAAAAAGGAAAAATCCGCGGACAGGAAAGTCACGGAATGATTTGTGCTGAAGATGAATTAGGTTTAGGAACAAGCCATGACGGAATTATGGTTCTGGCAGAAGATTTAGTTCCTGGAACTCCTGCATCTGAAGTTTTCCAAATTGCAAATGATGAAGTTTTCGAAATCGGATTGACGCCAAACCGTGCCGATGCGATGAGCCATTTTGGAACAGCTCGTGATTTAAGAGCGGGAATGTTGCAACGCGGTGTAAACGTAGAATTGATTACGCCTTCTGTAAGCAATTTTAGAGTTGACATGCGTACGCTTAAAATTGACGTAAATGTTGAAGATACTCATTTGGCTCCAAGATATTGCGGTGTGACTATTTCTGGAATTTCTGTTCACGAATCTCCAAGCTGGCTGCAAGACCGTTTAAAAGCTATTGGATTAACTCCAAAAAATAATATTGTTGACGTTACTAATTATGTTTTACATGAATTAGGACAGCCTTTACACGCTTTTGATGCTGCGAAAATCAACGGAAAAGTGATTGTAAAAACAGTTGAAGAAGGAACAAAATTTGTTACGCTAGACGACGTAGAAAGAACCTTAAGCAAAGAAGATTTAATGATTTGCGACGAAAAAGGTCCGCTTTGTATTGCGGGAGTTTTTGGAGGAAAAAAATCTGGAGTTTCTGATGGAACTACTTCTATCTTCTTAGAAAGTGCTTATTTTGATCCGGTTAGCATTCGTAAAACAGCTAAAAGACACCAATTAAGTACAGATGCTTCTTTTAGATTTGAAAGAGGAATTGATCCAACGATTACAGAATACGCTTTAAAACGTGCTGCACTTTTAATTCAAGAAGTTGCAGGCGGAAAAATCACTTCTGATGTTGTGGAAGTATATCCTAAAAAAGTAGAAGATTTTTCTGTTTTATTGAATTTCAGCCATGTATCTAAAATTATCGGGCAGGAAATTTCGAAAGACACGATTAAGAAAATCTTAGTTTCACTAGACATTAAAGTAAACAGCGTTTCTGATTCTGGTTTAGGTTTAACTATTCCTGCTTATCGTGTAGACGTTCAGCGTGAAATTGACGTAATCGAAGAAATCCTGAGAGTTTATGGTTATAACAACATCAATTTCTCTAAGAAATTTAATGCTACAGTAGCCAATTCGCCAAGAACAGAAGATTACAAAGTACAGAATGTAATTGCATCTCAATTGAATTCGCAAGGTTTTCACGAAATGATGGCAAATTCACTGACAACTGCAGCTTACGCTAAATTATCTACCTCATTAAAAGAAGAACACAACGTTTCGATGCTGAACCCTTTGAGCAGTGATTTAGCAACACTTCGCCAGTCTTTATTATTTTCTGGTTTAGAAGCGGTTTCATACAATATCAACAGAAGAAATTCGGATTTAAAGTTATTTGAATTCGGAAAAACCTATCATAAATATCTTAACGGATACGAAGAGCACAAACATCTTTCTCTTTTAATTTCTGGAAACAGAAACAAAGAAAGCTGGACAAACCCGCAAAAAACAACAGATTTCTTCTTGTTGAAAGGATACGTAAAAGCGATTTTATCTCGTTTAGGAATTGAAAAGATTTCGAATGCCCCAGTTCAGTCAGATATTTATTCTGAAGGAACTGCAATTACGTACAACAATGATATTCTAGTTGAAATGGGTGTAATTAAAAAACCTATTTTGAAGCATTTCGGCATCAAACAAGACGTTTATTACGCTGATTTTAACTGGGATCTGGTTTTAAAAATCATCACAGGAAAAATTAAATATACTGAAATCCCTAAATATCCTGAAGTTCGTAGAGATTTAGCATTATTAATTGATGAAAAAACGACTTACGAAAGCATTTTCAACTTGGCAAAACAAACAGAGAAAGCACTTTTAAAAGACGTCAACCTTTTTGATGTTTATCAAGGAAATAAATTGCCAGAAGGCAAAAAATCATACGCTTTGAGTTTTACTATTCAAGACAATACTAAAACTTTAACCGACGCTCAGATCGATAAAATCATGTCTAAATTACAGCAGACTTTCGAAACTGAACTTGGAGCAACATTGAGATAGATTTTTTTGTTTCATGTTTTGAAAACGTTGCGTTTATTTTTTACCGCAAAGGACGCTAAGTTTTTTTTTACGCTGCCGTTTATAAACGCAAAAGTTCGCAAAGCTATATCTACAAAGCTTTGCGAACTTTTCTTTTTTAATAAAACCACAAAAAACTTAGCGACTTTGCGACTTTGCGCGATTAAAAATTACTTTGCACAAAGCTTTGCGAACTTTGCGTAAATCTTATAGCGCACCTTGCGGTTAAAAAACTTTACGACTTTGCACGATTAAAAATTACTTTACAAAAGGCTTTGCGGACTTTGCGTAAACCTAGCGCACCTTGCGGTTAAGAAACTTGCGCCTTTGCGCGGTTAAAAACAAACTATCTAGCATACTTAGCATAAGCACGCGCCAACTTCTCATCATATTTATTGGTTTTATACGCTGGTCCATTATATTTCAAAGCAAAAGAAGCCCAGTTTTTACTTCTCAGAAGCCCAATCAAATTGTTCTTTTCCAGAAACATTCCGAAAGCTTTCAGATGCTCCCCTTCGTTCTGGTTCATTTTTTCTACATATTCGTCAATGCTTTTATAACCGATAGAAATCGCATTAAAGCCCATAATTTGGAAAAGTCCCCAAGAAGCAGAACTATTTGCCGCATCAGCTATTCTTTTGTCCTGACCAAGATTACGTGCTTTCTCTAAACGCGCATATTCAGCTGTTCCGCCAACGTAATGTTTTTTAGTATAATTTTCGAACAAAACATCTTGCGTATTTGCATTCGCGTAAGCATTCGGATCTATGTTTCTTTTCTCCAATTCGCGCCAGAAAATATGTCCTTCAAACAAAATCTTCGGGCGGCCATCAATTAAAAACCCTTTTCCGTTGCTTTCAACCTCGTTTACTGCTTTCACAACCGCGAGTTCTAAATTAAACTGATTCGAAAAATCAATTAAATCCTGCTCGGATAATAATTTGCTGTTTGTAGAAAATCCGTTTTTATTTTTTTCTAAAAGTGCCGACCACGTTTTAAGTCCCACTACTCCATCAACCACAAGATTATTCTTTAGCTGAAAATCTTTGATTGCTTTATCGGTTTCACTTCCAAAATAATCGGAAACGACAACGCCGTAATTTAATTTGGACAAAAGCTCGTTTAAATAATAAACTTCTGGAGATTTTGTGCCCGCTTTTATGGTTCTCATTATTTTTTATTTATGGTGATAATTGATGCTTTAGAGAAATCAAAAACATCATTTTTGGAACCTGTTAGATTATCATTTTTGTCAAAATAATTGACTTTGTATGAAATCAGAGTATTATTGTTCGCCGTATTTTTTACAATAAAATTGAACAATATGGGGGTCGAAAATTCCGATTTTAAGCGTTCGATAGCAAATTTACTTCCCGTTTCCTGAACAGTTAATTCCAAAGTGATTCTGCTAGTTGCCGCCGCCTGGCTTTTAACCTGAACTTGAATGTATCGATTATAAGCCGTTGATTGTGAAACGACCTGACTAAATTCGGAAGTAATATTTTCAATGTTTTCAAAATCAAAAAACACATTTTTAATTTCGCCCAAAGCAGTTGGATTGATTGACGAAAAATCTAAAAACTTTATATCGTTGCTGATTAACTGCGGATAATTTTTAAAGAAAACACTATTCAAATACGTTGCATTCTGATTGTAAAGCAGTAGAATTGAATTGAGCTTGCAATTTGAAATCGACTGATTATTAACTTGAATTTTCTTTCCTGCATTATCTATCAAAGCATCCACTATTTCTCCAATTGTCTGCTCTAGATTTAGTTCTACAACGCTGGTATCTTTTATTTCTTTGTACTTAAAATTGATGTTGGCGTATTGCGAAATGGTATTATTGAGAGCATTAATCAAGATGCTGGCTTCAGAAAGGTTTTCGGTTGAGATTTTAAATATAAAATGTTTGCCATCAGTAGTAATTTGTGCTTGCTGAAGAAAATGATTGCCGTTTACTTCATACTCGGCGCCCAAATCATTAGGAAACAAGAATTGTACTTTATCAAAATAATCTGCCGGATCTCCGTCTATAAAATTGTTTTGCAAAAGCGCAATTTTCAATTTAGCCAGATCAAAACTGGAAAGATTCGGACCAATAACAAACTCAAACGTAATCTGCGAAATTTCTTCAGATGTTCCTGTGTCTTCTTCATGAGCATGAAAAATAGTAGTCACACAAGGTTTCATTGTATTTAAATCTTTTGAAAGACTGTACGTTTTTGAAATCAGCAAGAAAGTATTGGGCTGAACCATTGACTTATAAATCGACAGTTTGCTGAAATTATATCCCGAAACGAAAATCTGTTTAAACTCCGAAAAATCTTCATTTAAATTGAAAGGATTATTCGCAAATGGGCCATCATCATTTTGATACAGCTTTGGATCATTGCCAGGCAAACGAGGATAATTTACCGTTTTATTGATTTTGAGCAAAAAAGTACTTTTTACATATTCTTCCTGAACTTCGGCCTGTATATTATTGTCTCTCCTAATTTCTGAAATAGCTATTTTGGGCGCAACAGTTCCTGCCGTTGTCGTTTTTACCATTAAAGGACTGCTTATAAGTGTTGCTTTTGGCTGTAATGTGGTTTTGGTGGTTAAGTCCTTTTTTGTTACAATCTGACTTCTTAAAACCGCCAAATCTCTTGCGTACAAAAAATTTCGCTTTACTTTAGAATAGCCTTTAAAATCAAAAAACAAATCAACATTGCACATCAAATCGCTTATTTTGGAAACTAAGTTAGAATAGGCAATTTTCACCGCTTCATCAATCAAATCAAACTGAATTTCTTGCGTGGCGGTATTTATAATTCCGTTTATTTTGACAGTATCATTTTTTACTTTTAAGTTTAAAACTGCTTCTCTCAAGTTTAGAACAATATTTTTCTGATTGGCCTGCAACGGTTTGTTCTTGATGCTGTATTTCAAAGTTACCCTTCCCATAAGTCCGTCCTCCTTTGCAGATTTCCCAGGCACCTCTTCATAATAAAACAGCGCTCCATTATTGGGTTCTATTTCTACTTGAGGAAAAAACAGAATAATTTCATTCTTAAAATAATCCTTAAAGGAATCGTTCTCTGTAATCGCTTTATCTCCTTCAATTAGAGGAAAATAATTTTCAAAAACGGGAAGAATTAAAATGGGCTGAATCTCTATAGAATGAATTACAGGATGTTCGATTACCTTAAACTCCGTTTCTTTTACCACTGCTCTTGCAGTAAATACGGTGCTCGGTTTGGCAGGCTCGAGATTGAATCTATTTACGGGAACCAACTTGGTTCCGTCGAGCTTAAATGTATTTAAATCTGGCATAATCTTTAGGTTTAATGAATGGTGAGTTAAGAAACAAAAGGGACTTTACGTCCCTTTTGCAAAATGTCTCAAAAAAATTATTCCATGAATGGAGCTCTGATTTTCTCGATATCGGCATTTTGAGCTGCTGTTCCTGTTGGAATTTCAAACAACACATCGCCTTCCTGATAATCAAGTTTGATGTAATCTGTTGAAACAGAAACTTTTTTCGATTTCTTGCCAATTTTACCGTTGCAAGTATATTTTACTTTGTACTCTGTCGGTTTAACCGTATAATCTGCTTCATACCAAGCTCTGTACGGAATGGCATCTTCAAAATTATCTACTGTAAACTTGTACTTTTTAGAAGACATTTTATCTGCTTTTAAAGTCACTTCAAGCGTATCGCAATCATACAATTCTTCGGTAGACAAAGTATAATTGATCATGTTTTGAATTGGAAGCGGTACAAATATCTTAGTTCCTTCAAATTCATACTCTCTTACAGTATCTTTTAGCTTGACTCTCTTGTCTTTTTCATACATTACTTCTTGTTTTACTTTAATTTTTGAAGAACCATTGTTTTTCACGAAATCAAACACAAAAGCATTCTTTTCTTTCGACTTATCGTTCCAAGTAGCAGGGAAAATAGCATCGATTTCTTTTCCCGATTTACTCGTATTTTTTACATACGGAGTTCCTTCTGGCGCAATCATTCTGCCTGAGCTTTTCCAGATCATTTTCCCTTTAGAATCTGGATAACCCACTTCAATAGAAACTTGGCTCACCGGATTATCATTCACAATATCACTGTCTTTGTCCAATTTAATTAAACCTCCATTTAAAGAAGCAATTACCTGCACTTTAGAGAAATCTTCATCCAACTGGATTTCAGTAATATATTTTTTCAATTCCGTTTTTGCTTCAGGACCAGATTTTAAAGTCAGCGGCGTTAGATTTCCGCTTATTTTTGAATCTAAAACTTCGATTGCAGAGAATTTGATTTCGTCTGTGAATTTTACTTCTCTAGTTTGGCTTCCGTGTTTCAAACTTACGCCCACGCTTCCCCAACCAAAAAGAATTCTGAAAAATCCTCCCGGTTTTTCTGGTGTTGTTGCTGGCGTAAATTGTTTTTCTGGTGCATCAAAAATTTGTTTTTGAACCATTTGAAAAGCAAAATCTCTCTGTTTGGTAAAAAGCGCTTCTTCTACTTTTTTTCTTTCTTCGTTAGAAAACTGATTGTCAGTAATAATTTCGCTTACGATACCGCCCTGAGTCAGGATTTTCTCGTATTCGCTTTCCCAATTTACATCTACAAATGACCAGCTCGCATTGGCTTTAGCTGAAAAATAAGTATGTACTTTTTTTACATCAATCGTTGTTTTGATGGTTGTAGTTGGCATGTAGCCTTTGTATTTGATGTTGTTTTCAACCACCAAATTATTAGCGCCAGATTCTAACGCATTTTTAACTAATGAAGCACTGTTGCGTCCCATAAGCAAAGAAAGTGCATTGTCTCCTAATCCGAAAGTAGTTCCAGCGCCTTCTCCCTGAATATTAAATGTCCACGGATTGGCTCCTCCAAAAGGATTATTTGGCGATTTTTCGCCCACAACATGCATCGTAATCGTATTTTCTGTTAGCTGAATTGGTCTAACATTGGTTTCATTAAAATCGCGATCGACACCTTTTAGATAAGAAAACAGTCCAAAAAGTTTAGATTGTCTCTGATTATTATAACTGGTGTGCAATTTTGTTTTCAGCTTGTCAATCGCTTTTTTCAATAATGCTTCTGGCAGATCAATAGTACTAGTTAAAGTAGTGTATGCTCCTGCTTCTTCTTCTAATCCTTCGGCACCAATTACGGTTGAAGAATCTCCTTCTGATTTGAAAACCTGCATGGCAAATTTAAATCTTCCATCTGGGTGCTTGGCTAGACGTGGTGCTTTTGGATAATAATAAAACTGCATTGGCAAACCAGCATCTCTTAATAATATATTATTAGGATCTGGTGAAAAAAGTACTGCATAATCTGCTCCATCTTCTTTTTCTAAAAGAATTTCTACTGTTCCGGCTCCTGCGTGAGGATAACCTAGAGGTGTTGGTTGTGACATAATTTAAAAAATTTAATTAATTATTAATAGGTTACATTTTTGATTGCCCGTTTTTACCTTAAAACTGACGATGTAAAATTCTATCTTTACAAATAATTATGTAACAGCACTTTAACCCAAATTTTTAAATATTTTCACCTAAACAAAAAAGGGTATATTTCCCCTTGTCGGAATTTTATGTTTCAGATAATTTTGCCTTGTTCAACAACTCAAAAAGCTGTTAACTAAAACTTTAACCAATTAATATGAAATAACTATGAAAAATCCACCCGCAAAACCGAGTCAGTTAATCACAAAAGAGTTTGCACGACAATTAAATGTGAATTACAATAATAAAAGAGCTTCTCTTTCTGCAAAAAGAGAGCAAAAAGAAGATGCCAATGCAATCTGGTATTCTCTTGAAGAGTTAGAAAATTATATTCATTACATCAAAACGAATGGCGCAAAAGAGGGTTATAATGTAGACGGAATCCGTTTTTACTTTGGAGTTTATCCAGATGATGAAAAACACGGAGAAAAAGCCGGACTGACCACTTTATTCCTTGTTCCGACTGGTAAAAAAGCAAAAGACAGCAGCCAAATTCAAGGTTTTGCGATGATGCAAGAAGCTTCGGTTGACATACAAAGCCTTGAACCAATGAATTACGGAAACATCGGAAGACCGCCAAGCTTATTATACTAAAAAAATTATGTTCGAATTTTTAAGATCTTATATTATCTATATGGCTTTATTGTCAGGAACGATTGGTTTGTTTGCACTGCCAAAACTTCCTGGTAATAAAGCCAAATTTTTAGTACTTTTAATCTGGTTTTCTGTAGCGATTGAAGTTGTAGGCTATTATTTTACCTATTGGACAGGTTTGCTCAACTTTCACGTGTACAATTTTTATATGCTTACCAGCTTCTCTGCCTATATTTTACTTCTAAGAGCCCTGCTTACCAAAAAAGATCATAGAATTTCGGCTGTTCTTTTTCTAATACTGTTTATTGTGTCGTTTTTCTTAAATATTTTATATTTCAAAGAAGACATGAACCGTTCTTTTACCTATAGTTTTGCAATTGGTGTATTATTAATTCTAATATTATCCTGCCTGTATCTGATTGAGATTTTTAATTCCGAAAAAATACTGAATTTTAAGAAGTCGGTTTTTTTCTGGTATATTCTCGGCATACTTGTTTTTCATGTTCCGTTTACACCTTTTATGCTGGCTCTCAATTGGTTTTTAATCAAGCAAGACGAATCTATTTTTAGTTTGGTCGTGTTCATTTTAAATTTACTGGCACATAGCTGCTTTATAATCGGATTTTTATGGAGCGAAAAGAGATACAATTATTAGTTATTTCGTTAGGTATTGTTTTCTTTACCCTAGTACTTATTCTGCTTATTATTTTCTTTTATTTTTTAAAAAAGAAAAATAAATTCTTAGTAGAAAAAATGGAAGCTGATTTGTATTTCCAGTCCGAATTGGTTAAAACAAGAATTGAAATAAAAGACCAGACTTTATCTGAAATCAGTAAAGAATTGCATGACAATATCGGACAGATTATTTCGGTTGCTATAATGCAGCTTAATATCGGAATCAGCAATAAAAACATCCAAGTAGAAGAACTTATAGATTTGAAAGCTGTTTTGGCAAAATCTTTAGACGAACTGCGCATTCTCTCACGCATTATAAACAAAGACAATCTCCTTCATAATAATTTTATCGAAGCCATTCAGCAGGATTTGGAAAGAATTAAAAAGCTTAAAAAAATTAAATTCAATTTTAAACAAATTGGAACTGTCCCTGCAATAAATGAAGAACACGAACTTATTATTTACAGAATTTTTCAAGAAGCGCTCCATAACAGTTTAAAGCATTCTAGAAGCGATTTGTTTGATGTTCATATTGAAACTACCGATTCTTTTTTCATATTAAACTTAAAAGATTTCGGAATTGGCTATGACGTTAAAAAGTCAAATTCAGGAATCGGATTGAATAATATGAAATTAAGAGCTAAGCTTATTGGCGCCCAGTTAATCTTAAATTCTGACAACTCTGGAACCAGTGTAACCATCAAATACCCATTAACCCAAGGCTATGAAAACTAACTCTAAACGAAAAATAATAATTGTAGATGATCATTTGCTTTTTTCGCAGTCTCTCGAACTGCTGATTAAAAGTTTTGGCGATTATGAAGTGATAAACCGCTTTGAAAACGGAAAAGTCTTCATCGACTATCTGGTACAAAATAACGAGGCTGAAATCGATCTTATTCTGCTTGATGTAAATATGCCTGTACTCGACGGATTAAGCACTATGAAATGGCTTAAAGACAATCGGCCAGATTTAAAAGTAATTGCTTTATCGGTAAACGACGATGAAGAAATTATCATAAAAATGATCACAAATGGCGCAAAAGGTTATCTGCTGAAAGATACTTCTCCAGAAATCTTTAAAGAAGCAATCGAATGCGTCATCGAAAAGGGTTTTTATTTTACAGAACTTGTTTCTGGAATGCTAATTAACAAAGTTGGCGGCGATAACAAAAAGATTTCTCTAAAAGAAAAAGAAATTGTTTTTATCAAACATGCCTGCACCGAAATGACTTATAAAGAAATTGCATCAGAAATGTGCTTAAGCCCCAAAACCATTGATGGCTATAGAGAATCACTTTTTGACAAACTTGAAATAAAAACCCGAATCGGACTTGTGCTTTATGCGATTAAGCATAAAATTGTTTTTGTTTAATCTAGTACGTTAACGCTGCAAAAACAGGATATTCCTTAATTTTCTCTCTTCCGTTAAGAAAAGTCAGTTCCATTAAGAAATTACATTGTACAATTTCCCCACCCAGTTTTTCGACCAATTCGCAAACTGCTTTTGCTGTTCCGCCAGTAGCCAAGACATCATCGTGAATTAACACGCGATCGCCTTTTTTGATAGCATCTGTGTGCATTTCTAAACTATCAGAGCCATATTCCAATTCGTAAGAAGCAGAAACCGTATCAAACGGAAGCTTCTTTGGTTTTCTCACAGGCACAAATCCAGCATTTAATTCCTGAGCTAGTAACATTCCGAAGAAAAAACCGCGAGATTCAGCTCCAACCACTTTATCAATTTTTTGTCCATTTAAAGAATCCAACAAAATTTTTAGGCAATTGGTACGCGCTTCTGGGTCACCAAGTAAGGGCGTGATATCTTTAAATAAAATTCCTTCTTTTGGAAATCCCTGAATATCACGTATATACTTTTCAATCTTCATTTTTTTTTAATTTTCTGTTATTTTTTCCTTGTTTATCTCACATTTATGTCTATCTTTGCACCCGCAATAAGCAATCAACAAAGCTACAAAAAAATAGCTAATTGATAACAAAAAGGCCTCGTGGCGCAACTGAATAGCGCATCTGATTACGGCTCAGAAGGTTACTGGTTTGAATCCAGTCGAGGTCACTAAAAGAGACAACTAGCAAATAGTTGTCTCTTTTTTTATATACAAACATATAGATTTCTCAATCCTTTTTACATGGAATTTTCTCTACCAAGTAATTTTTATATCATCTTCCTGCAAGGAATTTAAAAAATCGCTTGCTACAAACGCTTCTCCCAGTGTCTTTACCCCTTTTGAAGTTGCCTTTCCAGATAAAATTCTCCTCACAGCCTCTACAACTAAGGGAGCAGTCACAGCATAAATATCTTGGCCTTGAGCAGAAATTCTTCTTTCTTCATTATCTTTTAACGCAACGACTTCAAGACTGAATTGCTGTGAAGATCTATTTTTCTCATCTGTCGGTTTTGGCTCTGGCGTATTGTTGTTTCTAAGATCGTCTAAAGAGTTCTGACTCAAATATGTATTAACCGTATTGACGTTTAAATGGCTCGAAATCGTAATGATTTCTGAAAGAGGCAGACTTACCACTTCTTTGTTTCCTATTGGTTCTTTAAAATTCCATTCTTTTGAAGGAGTTGGCTCAAGTTCCTTTAAACGATGGTCTTTGAACGTTAACCTTTTGTAATGATTTCGATCTCCTGTCAATCTTGTCCCTTTTGTAGGATGCCAGGAATCCAAACCAATATACACGTTGATTTCATCTGTATGCTCCCACTCCTTTGTTAATTGAGTCGCCAATAAATCGGCCAATCCACCATAAAAGGCTGCTGCCGGAATAATTAAGATTTCTTTATTATTAGCTTCTTCCGAAAATTCATCAATGACATCCAACACTGGTTTTTGTTCTGCCGATAAATCAATATAATGACTTCCGAATCTTAAAGCTGATTTAATTATGGGTGCCGCAGTATCTAAATATGGACCGGCAGCGTTTATAATAATTTTAGTATCTTTAAAAGCTTCGTCTAATGATTTTGGATCATTGATGTCTGCCACTTTTATTTCTGAATCCGGAAAAAACGGAAGCAAAGCAGTTAATTTTTCCGAATCTCTTCCAGAGAGAACCAAATTTCTATAACCTTGCCTGTAAAGTTCTGCCACAATAAACTTTCCTGTATGTCCGTATGCTCCGTAAACTGCAATAGTATTTTCCATAAGTTGTATTTTTTAGATATTATTCTATCGGATGAATATTAAATATTTGAAAGGTTGTTTTTTATTGAATTAGCAATAAAGTATTTTGTATTGTGATTAATTGTTGCATTGATTGTCTTAATTGGTTGCTCATTTTATTAATCAATTTTTGTTTTAATTGATACTCTTTTTCATTTTCAAAAGATGCAATGGAAACCAAAAGATTTTTGTCCTGAAAAGCTGGAAGTTTCGGGAAATCATTTTCTTGCATTTCACTGACCCAAAGTGTTGTATTTTTGATCTCTATACTTTCTAGAAATGGCAAATATTCAGCATTAAAAAGAGCAATTACTTTATCCAGTGTACCGTTGCAACTATAAAAGTTCACCACAACAATTTTATGACTCGCCTTTAGAAAATTGGCAGAAATGCTTTTGGCAAGCGGACGTAGCAAATAAACGTTGTCTGAATTGATCATCATGTCATTGGCACCTTTTCCATAGTCTTTCCAAGTTTTACTGTCAACATAAAAATCATTTAAGAATTTTATTCTCGTTTCCATATTCTTAAAACCTCTAAACCAAACAAATCTATCATTTGATTCATCAATTTTAAATTGTCCTAAAGTATAGCCACCAAGATCATACATTGGAGTAACAAAATAAGCATTGAAGTACTTTTTAAATCTGTCTGCTGTATTGGGCTTCAATAAATAATTGCGAAGTTCTAATACTGTAATTTCTTGATTATTTGATTCTTGAGCGTTTGCCATAATTCTTAATTCTTTAAAATGATTAAAATGAAACAAAAACAATCTATCACGAGTGAATATCAAAATCCGTTTGATAAAAACCCTAATAATTCCTCAAACAAAGAAAACAATATAATATCTTTACCACAAGTACGTACAAAAAAGTACTCTACGTACCAAAACCATACTAATGCTGAAAATCAGTATTTTAAAAATGAAAAAAATGGCAAAAAAAAATAAACCTAAAAGCATATTGCCCAGTTGATTACGCTTTTCAGCGAATTGGAGGAAAATATAAAGGCCGAATTTTGTGGTCACTAAAAGATCATGTCTTGCGCTATGGTGAGCTAAAAAAAACTATTGAAGGAATCACACCAAAAATGCTTACCCAAACTTTAAAAGAATTAGAAGCTGACGGATTGATTTTTAGAAAAGTTTATCTCGAAGTACCGCCTCGAGTTGAATATTCTTTGTCTGAAACGGGTAGTGAGCTAATTCCTTTCATCAATCAAATGAGTGCTTGGGCTGAAAAACAAATGGCTTTGATTTAGTTTTAAAATGTATAAAACAGCATTTAGAATTTGAAAGTTTCTTTGTCATAATTATGCGAAAAGCCAAAACTTCTTTAAATCGTTCATAAAATGGTTTGTAAATTGTTCAGTAAGGTCACTACTCGGGACAAAAGATAAGTATCATCTTTTGTCCCGTTTTTTTTGCTCTTAATATATTGTTTACCAAACAGATGCAGTTTACCACTTCGTTGATTCAGTTTCTATCTGCATACCCATCTTGCGTTTGTCTTAAAAAATAAAGAAACCGGATATTTTTTGATTGCTCAATTTTACGCCTTAAAGAATCGGTTCGGGCATATCATAAAAAATAACGTAATAGTTTGTAATTACGCACTAGATTAATTACCATTGTATCAGAAAATTACGGAGAAGATAGAGAATATTATTTTTATACCCTTGAGTATGATAAAGGAGCTGCAGCCCATACTCCCAACACAGTATATAAAGCTGTTGTCTATACAGCGATTCAGCAATGGTTGCTTCTAAAGGCATGCATGAAAAACTCTAGGGCCGGCAAAATGAACCTACAAGAACTGCCTTAAAAATATTACTTCTGTCCACCCCACAACTGGGCTGCTCGTAAGCAAGGATTTCCTGTTCGGAATATTAGCAGCAACAAAAGCGAAAATTGGCTTTACAGACGAGGGCTGACCCTATTTCTCTTTAAAAAATAAAGCATAATTGTTTATTTGAAATACGGCAAAAAAGTAAATCCGCAAACTATGAAAAGCAATACAGCAATCTTTTTAATGTTCCTGTTCCTGACCATGCATACGGGGGTCGCGGCTCAGCAGCAGCCGCAACTTTCGAGAGAGCAAGTCCGTGAGACTGTTCAAGAGCTGAGCAGCTCTCTAATGGCCAATTATGTTTTTCCGGAAAAAGCAGCAAATGCATCAGTGCTTTTACATTCCGGCATTGATGGCGGCCTATATGATAAAATACTTGATCCAAACTTACTTGCAAGCACTCTTTTCAAGGAATTGCAGCCTGTGCTTAATGATAAGCATTTTCGTATTGTTTACAATCCTGCGCTGGAAAAAGAAGTGCTGAGCTACAATAGCAGGCCCGTGCAGTTGGCAGTTGATGTGCAAAGTGAAAAGAACAAGAACTTTTACTTCAGGAAGATCGAAATTCTGCCAGGAAACGTCGGTTACCTTGAGTTTAACGGATTTGCACTTCCCAATAAAGATTTTCGCAAAACTCTTGGTTTTGTGATGGGCTATCTTGCTAATTGCGAGGCACTGATAATTGATCTGCGTTCGAATCGCGGCGGCAACGGAAAAAGTTCAGAAGAGATACTTTCTTATTTTTTTGAACGCAATACATACATTGGCCGATCTTATAATAGGATCAGTGATCAATGGAGCAGCAGCTATGTTAAGGGATATAAATCTAATCGTAACAGTATACATCTTAATATGCCCATATATCTGCTAACTGGAAAAAATACTTACTCGGCTGGCGAAGGATTTGCTTATGCATTACAGCAGCAGCGAGGTTCCAAAGTTGTGGGAACCCAAACTAGCGGAGCAGCACATCTTACCCGCAGCTTTAGTTTAGGCAATGGCTTCGTAGGGTATATACCTTACCAGAGAACAGAAAATGTGAAAACTGGAACTGACTGGGAAGGGACTGGAGTAATTCCTGATGTTACGACAATGGAGAACGCACTGATTATCGCTCACAATTTGATACTCGCAGATAAAATTGCTAAAACCACTGGAAAAGAAAAAGATGTTTTTCTATGGATGATCAATTACAACAAATCGATGCTTTCTTCGGGTAAGCTCACGGATACTAATTTAAGCTGCTTTACAGGCAGGTTTGCCGAATTTGAAATTACTGGTAAAGATGGACAACTTTTCTTCAGAGATGTAAATCAGAAGAATAATGTTCCAGCTGTTATGGTGCCTATTGATCAGGATTTTTATCAAGTAAAGAAAGACTACCAGGTGCGATTTGAATCGCTCAAAAATGGACAATATCAGGACGTAAGGGTATATTGGAGTGATGGATATTCTGAAAAGATCGAGCGGCTGCATACTTTAGAATGAATAGCATTGATTTTTTAAGCCTTTACCAGCCTAACATTTCATGGTTCGAATTTTTCACAACGTTAAATATAAAATAATTCCAAAATGGACTTCATACATTTTCTTTCACAAAAGCTAAGGTTAAATTTAAATAAATAAGCCATTCTGGAACTATCCATACATATTTTTTATCTCTGACATAACAAAGGTACTTTGGGTACTCCCTATACTTTCAACTGATCCTAATTTATTAAACACAAAATCCTGATAATGCTTCATGTCTTTGGCAGAAACCTTCATTAAAAAATCGTAATCTCCTGAAATATTATAACATTCCACAACTTCTTCGATTTTCATAATATCGCTAACAAACTGATTCCCTATGTTACGATCGTGCTGTTTAAGTTTGATATTGCAGAAAACGATAAATCCCCTGTTTAGTTTTTCTGCATCCAGCAGGGCTATATATTTCTTAATATAACCGTTATTTTCTAATCTTTTAATACGCTCAAAAACAGGCGATGCCGAAAGATTTACCATCTTAGCAAGCTCTTTTACAGTGTATTTAGAATTATCATGAAGTATATTTAATAACTGAAGATCAATATCGTCTATCTGTTCCATAAAATATTCTGCTTTGAATTTTGTTTTAATTTATTTCTAAATTAGAATAAAATTCTTCAAATACAATTAAAAACAATATAAAAATCTTTTTTTTAACAAATTTAAAACATAGCAATCTGCAAAACTTACTTTATAGTATAAAAATCCTAAAGACAATATTTATAGAATGACGAAGAATAAATCTACTAAATTGACTTTTAAAACTATTCTTCTTTTCTTCGAGCCATACCCTGAGCAATGATGCTGGCGGCAATCAATTGCAAAGCATGGTACAGCATGAGCGGCAACAATACGATTCCGGTGATAGTACTGTGCTGAAAAAGTACTTTTGACATAACGGTGCCGTGCACCAATGACTTTTTAGACCCACAGAATAAGACGGTAATACGGTCTTCATCTGAAAAACCAAGCAGGCGGCTCAGTAGTGCGACACAAAAGAATACGGTAAAAAACAACGCCATCATCCCTGCAGCGAGTCCAACAAGTTCCAGGGCGGTGAAGCCTTCAAAAAGATGTTCGGAAAATGACTTGCAAAACGATGTGTAAATAATTGTTAGAATAACTGTCTGATCGAAATATTTAAGCTGTTTCTTGTATTTTTCGGCAATGGCGCCGAAACGGGAATTGAGGCTTATGCCGATGATGACAGGCAACAAGACTTGCAGAATTAACTTTATGCCGATTTGAGTGACATCAAAATCGCCTGTTGCAGAAGCTATAAACAACCCAACCCAGAGTGGCGTAACCACTACTCCGATCAAACTGGAAATACTCGCATTGAAAATGGCTGCGGGAATATTTCCTTTGGCAATGGAAACCATAACTACGGAAGAGGATACTGTAGATGGTAAAGCTGCCAAAAAAAATACACCCAGCCAAAGCAACTCGAAACCGTTATTGACAAACAAGGGGCGAAATGCCAAAACAATGAGCGGAAAAAATAAAAAGGTTGTCAACTGGACGACAATGTGCATTTTCCAGTTTGAAAGTCCGGCTTTTAGTTTATCAACACTCAGTCGCATGCCATAAAACAAGAAAATCAAGGAAACGCCTGCATTGGCAATCTCCTCCAGCGAAACAGGTTCTTTGACCATGCCTGGCTTTGGTAAAAAATATGCCATCAGAATCATGGTGGCTATCATTAACAGGAAACCGTCGAAACCTGCTTTTTTTAATACTTCTAATAATTTCTTCAATGTGTTTTAAATATTATTTCTCCGTAGAGTCAAGATTACAAAAATGCCTTACGCGGATAAACGTAGATTTTCCAGATCATTAGTCTGCCCGTAGAGTCGCTCTGTTAAATTCTACGGACAGCAGCTTCAAACAAGGAAACTATATTTCTAATTAATAAATTGAGACTAAATCCCAAGTTCTTTGCGTATAATTTCTGCTCCTGCGCTTAAAGCACTTAACTTGCCTCTAGCTACGTTTCGAGATAGCGGGGCCATACCGCAGTTTGTAGAAGGGTAAAGATTTTCGGCATCTACAAACTCAAGAGCTTTACGCAAGGTATCAGCTACTTCTTCTGGTGTTTCAATAGTGTTTGTTGCCACATCAATAGCACCGACCATTACTTTTTTACCGCGAACAAGTTCCATTAAATTTAATGGCACATTGGAATTGTGACATTCTAAAGACACCACATCAATTTTAGATTTTTGAATTTTCGGGAAAATTTCTTCATACTGTCGCCACTCAGAACCTAATGTCTTTTTCCAGTCAGTATTTGCCTGTATTCCATAACCATAGCAAATATGAACAGCAGTTTGACAGTGTAAGCCTTCAATGGCTCTTTCTAATGCTGCCATTCCCCAATCGTTTACTTCATCAAAAAACACATTAAATGCAGGTTCATCAAACTGGATAATATCTACCCCTGCATCTTGAAGTTCTCTTGCTTCTTCATTGAGTGCTTTCGCAAATTCCCAAGCCAATTTTTCTCGGCTTTTATAATGGTCGTCATACAAGGTATCTACCATTGTCAGCGGGCCTGGTAACGCCCATTTTATAGGCTTATTAGTCTGTTTACGTAAAAATTTAGCATCCTCAACAAAAACTGCTTTTTGACGCGCAACCTCACCTACCACCACTGGAACACTCGCGTCATAACGGTTACGGATTTTTACTGTTTTACGATTTTCAAAATCTACACCACTTAAATGCTCGATAAAAGTCGTTACAAAATGCTGGCGTGTCTGCTCGCCGTCACAAATGATATCTAGATCTGCCAATTGTTGTTCATGCAGAGAAATGCGCAACGCATCTTGTTTGCCTTCAAGCAGCTGATCGCCTTCTAATTTCCATGGTGACCAAAGTTTTTCGGGTGGTGCAAGCCAGGCAGGTTTAGGCAAACTTCCAACAATAGAGGTAGGTAATAATAATTTCTTCATAATAGTATAATATTAATGCGTTGTAATCAATTAAAGGGTAAAATTAGCAGACCATTGGTCCAGGAGACTTTTGTAAGGCTTAATGAAATGCTCTTCTGCATATTTACCCTGTTCAATAGCCAGTCGGCTGCGCTCTTCGCGGTCATAAACCACGCGAGTTAGCGAATAATCTTCGTGTTTAAGACTAGGTTGATAGATTTTTCCAGCCACTGAATTTGCATTGTAAATTTCAGGACGATAAATCTTCTGAAAAGTTTCCATCGTACTGATTGAGCTGATTAATCCAAGATCAGTATAATCAACAAGCAGATCGCCGGAATGATAAAATGCCATGGGTGCCACACTATTCGGAGGCATGAAAAAACGAACTTTTAAGCCCATTTTAGAGAAATATTCATCAGTGAGAGAATACTGATCCTGCAGATACTCAAAACCCAGAACCGGGTGCTGATACTCAGTGCGAGTATAAGTTTTGTTGCTCGATACACTTAAACAAATGATCGGTGACATCTTAAAGTGCTCTTTATAAGTAGCAGAACTGACAAAGCACTTATAAAGTTTTCCGTGCAAATCACCAAAATTTTCAGGAACGCAAAAATCAGATTTATTTTTGTTGTGCTCGATCAATAAAATACTGAAATCATAATCACGAACATAGGAAGAAAAATTATTTCCAGCAATACCTTCAATACGCTGACCCGTTTTACGATCAAAAATATTCGTTTTTAAAACTTCAATCAATGGCAGATTGTTACTACCATTCTTATCATCAATACTCATCGTTACTGTGATGATTTCAAGTTCTACAAGGTAACGAACAGCTTTTGGATTATCCAGATGAGCCAATGCATTGAATCGATTGTTAATCATATTTAATGCATTACGTAAGTTTTGTTGGCGATTACCTCCTCTAGCCAAGTTTGCAAAATTGGTTGTCAGACGCGTTTCACTTGAAGGATGATAGTTTTCATCTAAACAGGTGCTCTTTAGTGTGAACGCAAAATCATTCTTGATTTTATTCTGGGTATTTTCAATATTCTGCTTTTCATTTATTCCTCTATCTTCTGGTATGTTCGTTTTCATCTGGTGATACTATTTAGATTTTTTACCTTGCAAATTTTAAAATAAAAGATTAAATATTTTTATTTATACTAAAAATCAGATAATAATTCTTTTTATACCTATTTATAAAGATTTTTAATCTTTAAACAAATATAATATGGAAGAAAAACAGATAATTATTCTGTAGTGAACTGAAATGATTGATTTGAGTCTTCCTAGAGCACTCCAAAAACTCGAAAAAGAAAACAATATAATTTATCTTTGGCAAAATTTAAGATAGACATAGTAATGAATTTGATAGAAAATTTAAAATGGCGCTATGCCACAAAAGCTTACAATAACATTAAAGTAACTGAAGAAAAGGTCGATCAGATCTTGGAAGCCATAAATCTTTCAGCATCTTCTTGTGGTCTGCAGTCTTACCGTGTTTTTGTTGTAAGCAATCCAGAAATCCAAAAAAAACTAGGTGCTAATTCGTTTAATGGACAGATTAGCTCTTGCTCTCATTTGTTAGTTTTTGCTGCATTTACTGACATGGCTTCGAGTTACATTGACGATTACATAGCAATGACAGAAAAACAAAGAGGCCTTGATTCTGGTGCCTTATCAGGATTTAAAAATGGACTTCATTCGTATTTCAGCGCTATAAACGCAGAACAAAAATCCCTTTGGGCATCAAAACAAGCTTATATTGCACTAGGAACTGCACTTATTGCTGCGGCAGAATTGAAAGTGGACGCCACTCCTATCGAAGGATTTAATGCCGCCACTATCGATGAGGTTTTGGGTTTGAAAGAAAAAGGGTTGCATTCAACAGTTATCCTCGCTTTAGGATATCGGGATTCGGAGAAAGACTATATGGCAGCTGCGAAAAAAGTTCGTTTGCCTATAGAGGAAATGATAACTAAAGTTTATTAGTACAAAAAGCTCAAGCTTAAAATAATTATGTTACAAGTTTACTTGAAGACAAGCCAATTTCTTTAAATGGTTTGTAAATTATTCAGTAACCGTCACTAAAAAAGCTCATTTCAAAAAGAAATGAGCTTTTTTATACCTTAGAATAACGTCCTAATTTTAATTAATATCTAATGACTGAATATATTCTGCTTCAAACTTAAAATTATAAGTCAAAACTAAAGGACTTCCCGGAAAAGTTCCAGATACTTCCGCTTTTAAACTTCCCTTTTCCGCATCTCCTTCAAAGCTAATAGGATTCATTACCGCATTGTATTCTTTTGAAGATTTTTCGATCCATTTTTGTATTGCTTTTTTTCCCGTATAATTTTTCCCTTCATCAAATACTATAGCATTTTCTGAAAAACAATCAGCAAAATGAGCACTGTTAAAATTATTCTGTGCATTTACTAAGTCTTGTACTACTACTGGTAAGTTCATAATTTTCTATTTTACTATTAATAAATAAGTATTGCTTTATAATTTAAATTGTCGGGATGGTTCCGCCGTCTATTACATATTCTGTTCCCGTGAGGTAGCCTGCTCTTGGTGAAACGAGAAAACCTACCAATTCAGCCACTTCTTCGGGCTTTGCAGCTCTTCCGTATGGAATTCCTCCTAAAGCATTCATGACACTTTTTTCTGCCTCTTCGAGAGATACATTACTACTTTCAGAAATACGTTCCATCATTCTTACTGATGCCTCGGTCATAATCCATCCTGGAGAAACCGTCAGAACACGTACGCCTTTTGACGAAACCTCTTTAGATAAACCTTTACTGTAATTGATCAGCCCTGCTTTTGCGGCGGCATATGGAAGAGTAGAATCATATAAAGGCAATTTTCCTTGAATGGATGCGATATGGATAATAACGCCGTTTTTATTCTCAAGCATTTGAGGCAAAAATGCACGATCCAATCGAACTGGAGCTAATAAATTTGCCTGAAGTGTTTCTTCCCAGTCTTTATTAGTCAATGCAGCAAATCCGCCTCCGGGAGTTTCAGATGCTCCAAGGTTATTTACGAGAATATCAAGTCTGCCAAATTTCTCCACTACTTCGGCAGCAACTTTAGCTGCAGCTTCGGGTTTACTCAAATCTGCCGAGATAAAATGCAAAGCGGCATCGGGTATTTCCGGTTGGTTTCTTGCACTGATGATCACTACAGCACCTGCCTCTTTTAAACGTTGGGCTATTGCTCTGCCCGCTCCTTTTGTTCCTCCTGTTACCAGAGCAATTTTGCCCGATAACTCATTCTGATAACTTATTTTTTGTTCCATATTAATTTCTTTTGTACAAATTTCAGAACTCCGGAACTTTCTCACAAGTACGGAATTACGATTCACATAGGGATAAATTTCTCCCCTATTGTGAAAATCAATACATACTAGTATTTTTACAATATGTATGAGAGAAAAACAATGCCCAACTTAAATTGCGGACTTGACCTAATAGGTGAAGTATTATACGGCAAATGGAAAATACGCCTCCTTTGGTTTATTAATGAAGGACATAAAAGACCAAGCGAGTTACAGCGCAAAATTCCTGATGCTTCGCGCAGAGTCTTGAATATTCAGCTTAATGAACTGGAAGAGCATCAACTTGTGGTTAAAAAAATATATCCTGTGGTGCCTCCAAAAGTAGAATACACCTTAACAGAATTTGGCGAGAGTTTAATTCCTGTTATCGGAGCTTTAGGCCAATGGGGAGACAAAAATCAAGAAAGATTAAAGGCATTGATCGTTAAAAAATTTAACGACTTTCCGAATCTTTAAATTCATTATTTTCTGAAACTCAAATATATTCTTCTTGCATATTATTAGAATTTAATAAATGATAATTCAGCAATTTTTTAAAAAAATCATATAAAAAACATGAATCCGTAGATTGTAATTTTAGTATAAGCTAATTGAGATAATTAGACATATCGATATTATTTACTAAAAAATTATGCAACATGATATCTGAAAATTTCTATAGAGAGAATCAGGAGCAGTCGAGTGATTTTACCTCCGAAGAAGAACTGCTACTGAGTTATGAAGATTATCTGGCGCAAAGCTCTTCTTATTCGCTTAAAGTCGAAAATCACTACGATGTTGAACTCGATGATCTTAATGCGGAATATGATGAAAATGATTGGGAAGAAGAAGAATAAAATAATGATTAATCATACTTGCTCCAAAATTTTGGGCTAGTAGTGAAATACAACATTGCGGATTGTTAAAATCTCTGCGCTTCTGAAAGCATCATTCTTTCAGACCATTTTAAATTATTAGAAATTACTTTCTCAGATCTAGAGATTTGAAACTTAAAATGAACTAACCTTTCTAAATGTGATGCGAAAAATTTTACATATTCTGATTCTGCTGTTTTCGTGTGTATGTTTTCCACAGAAATACGATGCAAAAGTCGTATTTGCCATAGAAACGTATGCTTACATTCGAGGACAGAATGCTGCGCTTCAGAAAGTGGCGCGAGAGTTTCCGCATCTTAAACCCAAAATATCTGAAACGCAAAAAGACTTAAAAAATGTTTTTGGACGAACTGAAAAAAATCTTAACCAATTTTTTAAAGAAGAACTCAGCCGTTCGCAGATCGATTCGATACAGATACGTATTGATTCACTTCTTAACCAACAGCTTTCAAATCCTATAGAAAAAGAACAGTATGCGCACGATTTTCTTTTAAATGTAAAAAATAGATCACATCACAGCAATCATGCGCTGCTTCCAAAGGGAATTCTTTCGTTTAAATATCACGATGCTCCTCATCAAGAAATTACCGATGGACATGTTGACGTTTTTTCTTCAGAAAATCATCCAAAAGCAGAGAATACTTCTATAAAGATTCCTGTTCCAAAAAGCTGGCTTGCTCAAGAAGCTGAGATGCCAGAAACTATTCAGCAGTTTACTAGTTGTCATGGAAACGGAATGGAAAAAATGCTTATCGTAGTATATGATTTGCCCAAAGAACTACATGGAATCGAACTAAATGAAAAATCTGTTGCCACTTTTCTGTCACCGCAAACTAAATTGATTCGCACAGAAAACATAACTATTGACGACATTCCAGGTTTGATGATCGAAGTTGAGGAATTGATAAATTATCAAAACGAAAATATGAAAATAAGAATGCTGCAGTTCATGTTTTTAGATCAACAGAAATTGTACTGTTTGCAAGGCAGTATTGGACCTACGGATACTGACGAAGATCTTGGCATCCAGATAAAAAAATATGAACCGCTTTTCCGTCTTATTGCTTCTAGAGCAGAACTGGACGATTAAAGCAATTCATCTGCTTTTTGTAACTAATTTTTATTTTTTTTCTTGCTCTTTTTGTATGCTTTCATTCTTTCGTCTGCTCCATCGTCAATACCACTTCCTTCCGGCATTGGCTTATATATAGAACCTTCTGTATTTGGAGTTGAAGGTCCTGTCTCGATCATGTATTTCTCAACCATATTGCCTCCGAGCCGTTCCGAGAAACGAGGAAATACATTAGCGCTAAATGATGAAACCTGAGCCTTCCAACCTACTGGCACTATTTTCTTTGGCCTAAGGGATTTTCTTAGAACAGCATTGACAACTTTTTCAGGCTCATCCATCATAGCCATTTTCGGTTCTACGCCTGTATAATTGGCAGCGTGCTTCCAAATAGGAGTATCAACTGCCCAAGGTTCAATTGTAACCACTTTTATTTTGTCGTAGCCATTAAGTCGCAATTCCTGTGAGAGAGCCAGATCTAAACTTCTTATGCCAGCTTTGGTTGCAGAATAACCACTCTGATAAGCAAGCGGAATCTCTCCCATAACTGATGCTACATTTATGAGCACACCTTCTTTTTGTTGTATAAACTGCTCAACCGCTATTCTGCTGGCATAGAAAAAACCTTTTAAATTAACATCTATCACTCGCATTTGATCCTCAATCGGAACTTCCCAAAACCGACCTATTGCGGTAATTCCAGCCATATTAATCCAAACGTCAATTGTAGAATACTCTTTTAAGGCTACTTCTTTTACTCTTTGCACATCTTCCAGCTTGCTAATATCCATTGTAACAACAACTGCATGACCGCCAGATTTACGTATGGTATCGGCAACTTCTTCTAAGAGGTCTGTTCGTCTCGCCGCAAGCACAACATTGGCTTTGTATTTTCCGAGCTGTTCTGCTATGCCACGTCCCATTCCGCTTGAAGCGCCAATAATAACATAAGTTTTAGCAGAAATTTTTTTCTGACCCAAAGTACCCACTTTCCATGTTGTACAACTTGTCAACAGTACAGAAAACAAAACCAAAGTACAAAGCGATTGTAGTATCTTAAAAATAGTATGGATTTTCATAAGCGTACGATGTTTAATTTTAAACTCTTTCTTGGTTCAGTTCTTACTATGAAAATATTACTTGTTTTTCATTTTTATGTTATATGATTCCATTCATTAGTTTGCAAGATTTCAATTCTTAACATCGTATGGAGAATCTTTAAAACACCTTCCAATAAGGCATATTATATAAAACTGCATTAACAATAATATAAATTACTGATATTCAAGTTCATTAATTTTAAATTCATTAAGAATCAAACCTTTAAATGAATTAATTATGAGTGACAAAAAGAAAATATCCAGACGCACTGCTATAACAGGCATGGGAGCAATTTGTCTCACCACTGCCTTTACCCCTGTTTTAGGTGCCGATTTTAAAATCGATGAAAACGATTCTTCAACAATTCCTGAAGATCCTCAAACCAAATATCCTCGTCCGCCTTTTAAAGAACAAAAACAGCCTTGGCCGGGACTCGTTAGCAAAATGGATCCAAAACCCGACCATGGTGAAAAAAGCTATAAAGGCTCGGGCAGACTTAAAGGCCGTAAAGCACTTATAACTGGAGGCGATTCTGGTATGGGTAGAGCGGCTGCCATTGCTTATTCAAGAGAAGGTGCAGATGTAGCCATAAATTATTATCCTACCGAAGAAGAAGATGCTAAAGAAGTCATCCAGCTTATTAAAGCCGAAGGAAGAAAAGCGGTGGCTATTCCTGGAGATTTGCGAGATGAAAAATTCTGCATTTCATTGGTAGAACAAGCTGTAAAAGCACTTGGAGGTTTAGACATTTTAGTAAACAATGCCGCAAGACAGCAGACACACGATTCTATTCTGGATATTACCTCCGAAGATTTTGATGCTACAATGAAAACCAATATTTATGCTCCGTTTTGGACTATAAAAGCGGCACTTCCGCATCTTAAACCAGGTTCTTCAATCATTGGAACAAGTTCGGTTCAAGCATACGCTCCTACTGAAGATTTATATGATTATGCACAGACCAAAGCGGCAACGACCAATTATATAAAATCACTTGCGAAACAATTGGCTCCAAAAGGAATCAGAGTTAATGGAGTTGCGCCTGGTCCGGTATGGACACCGCTTCAAGTTAGTGGCGGTGCCACGATGGAAAAACTGAAACAATTTGGAGGGCAGACACCTTTGGGCAGACCTGGACAGCCTGTCGAACTGGCTTCTATTTATGTACAGCTGGCTGCTGAAGACGCAAGTTACGCTACTGGACAAATCTACGGTTCAAGCGGCGGTGAAGGAAATCCTTAATCACTTAAAACAATAAAGTCATGCCTTGGTACAATGGAGATTATCCGCCCTCTTACAAAAACCAGCCGAAACCGCTTAGAGAAAAAGCGGTTGAAATAGCTAATGCGCTGCTTTTGGATGGAGCCGAAGAAGGAATTGCAATTGCAACGGGACTTAAACAAGCCCGCGAGCTTTTGAAAAATCATAAAGAGAAAACAACTAAAAAAAATTAGTCATGGAAAATAATCAAAATGAATTAGAAAAGTACGGTAACGAAAATACCAATCAAAATGCAAATAGTGCCTATAGCGGTTCTGGAAGCATGCAGCCTGGAGGCAGTACTGGTGAAGCTGAACGCCTCAATGATTATCCTGAAGAAGAAGCTGATGACAAAACAGCTAAAGACGATACCAGTAAAAACACGGAAGGAAAAAGTATAGAAGAAGCAACAGATCCTTCTAAACTTAGTAAACTTTAAAATATTGTAAATCAATTCTATTAACCCACTAAATTAAATAGTTATGTCAAGACAAGATTATGATAACTACGATCAGGAAGATTTTACTTATCACGCCGCAGATCACTCGGCAAGCGACTCAATAAATTCTGAAACTATGGAGAAAAAAGATCCAGCTATCAATCAGCATGAGGATAGTTCGCAAAGACACAAGTATTCAGAAGATCATTTTGAAAGTGACGACAATACTGTAAATCATCACTCAGAAGAAAATACAAATGACACTTCAGATCCTTTTTTTCAAAAAAACGCTCCAATAGCACAGGATCTTGATGAAGAATTAAAAAATGAAAAGGATGATGATTTTGACAATGATGCCAACAGAAGGACTTTAGATGAAGAAAAAGCAGACGAAGATGATGATGACGATTATTAAATCATTTCTTCTTTTTGAATTTTTAGTACTAAAGTTCCAAAAATAAAACCTGAAAGGAAGTTCTCTTCTTTTCAGGTTTTATTTATAATTGATTCAAATAATTAATCTGCAACGTATTTGTTATTCCAATACAGCATTAATAAAAATGAAACGATAATGCAGGATGCCGTTCCTTCAAAAAACAAAGAAAGACAATAAGAAGTTACAGAAGGTTCTCCTCCAAACATGAAAGCTTCAGATAAAGATTTTACATATTGGTCGCCGCCTTTAGCATAACTGTAAATCATTAGCGCTACAATACTTACTACAACAGCTGTAAAGGAAGTTACCATTGCTGATATAAAGTTTGGAACAAACTCGTTTTTTCCTTCGGCAAGATTCATTTGAAGGGTTCTGTTAACACCATAAAAGATGAAAAGAACATTTAAAAGTCTTAAATAAAATAGATTGGAAAGATTTAAAAGTTCCATTAGAACAAAGAACACTGCAATTCCTGCAAAAATCAAAAAGCCGTTTATTATTTCTTTGGGTAATTTCATAATTGTATTTTTAGTTAAACAAATAATCTTTTGTATTACAAACAATTACAAAATAACTAAACATAAAATAAGTACAATTTTACGATTGTGTTTATTCCTTATAAAATGCCCATTTTTAAAGCAAAAAACTCTCAACACAAAGTCAAGAGTTTTTTTAATTGGTTTGGAATATTATTTAATAGAGTCAGTTTTAATATTCTGGTTCCCTTTTTGAGTAGATCCTGCTGTTCCAGAACCCGTTGATCCCTCACCTGTTGCGCCTGTAGTTCCGTTTTTGCCATTTTCATCTGAATTTAAAGTAGCAGACGAATCTAAAGCTGGACCAATTGTATCTACAGACATATTCATAGTATCTGTTTCTGTACCATTTGGATCTACAGTATTATTTTCATTCTTCTTGCACGAATACACAATTGCTGTTAGCATAAGCAGCATTGCTAATGTCTTCCAAAGCTTTTTCATAATTTAAAATATTTCGGTTTATAATATTTCAAAAATAAAATACTGATTTACAGAATCCTTACATAATTTATTGAAGTATTTACAGAAATCAGAGAATGCAACTTTTTTCATTCATGTAAAATCTGTAAATCAAATAGTTAATCCTGTAAAAAATACTTATGAGACTGTCGGAAATTTGTTAATGAGCTAAAAATCAGCAAAAAATTGATATTTAAATTCTAACAAATTATACTATTTTAAATCAACAGCTATGAACACAACCGTATCAACGAAACAAAATCAGGCATCAAAGCCTTTTTTGAAAAACAATGTATCAACTTTAGAAAGGGTTTTAATGGTAACAAGCGGTGCTTACCTGCTTTACAACGCTTTATCTAAAGAAAATAAAAGTATCACTCAGGCTGGTGCCGGAGGTGCAATGCTTTTAAGAGGAATCTCAGGATATTGTCCTGTATATGATGCCGCAGATCATTTGATGAATGACAAATCTTCAAACGTAAATATTAGAGTTACAAGCGTTATTGATAAACCTGTTGGTGAGGTCTACAATTTCTGGAGAAATCTGGAAAACTTGCCAAAGTTTATGAATCACTTAGATTCTGTACGTACAATAAGCTCTACAATATCAGAGTGGACAGCAAAAGGTCCAGCGGGAATTGGAAAAATATCTTGGAACGCGGAAATTGTCAGAGACGAGAAAAATCAGCTTTTGAGCTGGAATTCTATCGAAGAGTCTTCTATTAAAAATGCTGGAAAGGTAGTTTTTAAATCTAAAGGAAGAGCTACAGAAATCGATGTTACTATTTCTTATCACGCTCCGCTGGGAATTGCCGGTGAAAGTGCTGCCAAACTTTTAAATCCTTATTTTGAAAAAATGGTTAAGGATGATATTTCTAACTTAAAAGTATATCTGGAAACAGGACAAGCATAAAATGTATACTCTCATTTTTTTGTATTTTTTTTTTAGATAAGACGTCTTCATTTATGGAGGCGTTTTTATTTAACCAAATTATGAAACTGATCTTCAATGCAAAACCTATAAAAACGGAAGAAAATCTTATAAAAAACACAACGCTATTTTTTTTGAACTTTGATATAAATAATAAAAACTATGAAGGCATTTTTTAAAAATAATGGTCTGGGTATTTGTTTTTTGACTTTGTTTGTCGCGTCTTTAGCAGGACAAATTTTATTAGGTTTTCGGGAACATAATAAAGAACTTATTGATGAAGGAGCAGCCGTAATATCCTTGGCTTCTTATTTTACCTCTGGACATTTTTTTCAATCGACTTTTGAAAACTGGGAAAGCGAGTTTTTACAAATGGCCTTGTTTGTTGTTTTTACGATTTTCCTAAAACAAAAAGGTTCCTCCGAATCTAAAAAAATTGATGAACCAGAAGAAGTCGACCGCGAACCAGATCCAACCAAAAAGGATGCTCCGTGGCCTGTTAAAAAAGGGGGATTTATACTCAAAATATACAAACACTCTCTTACTATTGCTTTATTAGCACTTTTTATCATATCTTTTATTATCCATTTTTATGGAAGCCTTAAAGACGAAAACGAACAGCTTTTAAGAAAAGGAGAACCATTGGAAACCGTGTCTACTTACATCGAAAATTCAAGATTTTGGTTTGAATCCTTTCAAAATTGGCAAAGCGAATTTCTTTCTGTTTTCACCATCATTATGTTATCAATTTACCTCCGCCAGATTGGCTCTTCACAATCCAAACCCGTAGACGCACCACATATGGAAACTGGAGAGTAATTTTTTACTGGTCAGTGGTCAGGTTTTTAGTGATCAGTTATCTTCTAAATAACTTGATTACTTATAATCTCACCATTGATTACCACAAAAAACTGAACGCTAAAACTCTGAATACTCAACACTACAAATTGAACACTAAAAATCTGAACACTGAACACTATGAACACAATTTCACCATGGACTGCAACAGTGCAAACTGATATAGACAACAGTAAACCGCTGATTACAAAACAGAAATCAGGATATACTTTTGATTTTTACAGCATCAGAGATTCTTTTTGGGTTGTTGCTTTGGGAACAAAAAAAGAACGAATTGCTTTTCGCATGGCGTATGCTTTAAACAGTTTTTTTGAAATTAATTCTATTACCGATTCAGAAAAAGAAATCAATATTAAGCTTCAGACAGAATTAGGAAAATATGAAATCACGTTCGATTTTCCAGAATCAGAATCGCATCTGTTTCATTATAAAACTTCGTTTGAAGCTCATCTTCCGCTTACAATTCCGTTTTGGCCGCGCGACATACTTCTTCTTACACAAAATGGAAATATAGAAACCACAGTTGGAAAAATCCATGTTAAACAAGTCGGCACGAGATCTGGATTGCTGTTTGCAAGTATTACCAAACCGAAAAAGTGTACGCTGTTTTACTTTCAAAACCTTACCGCACTTTCAGACTATTGCGAAGCAACGAAGACAACAGTAAGCGAATCGGTAAACGGAGATTGGCCAGAAATAGGATTTCAGCTCCCACAAGCACTTGAAGAACCGCTTCCAGCTGGAAAAAAATTTATTATTTCTGATGCTTATGTTTTGCTGGGAGACGAAACAAAAGAGGATCCTTCCAAATTGTGCATGGATTATTTAGAAAGTCTGGCACAGATTTACAAACTCATTCCACGTCCCGAAACAGAATATCATGACTGGCTCGAAATTACGCAGAAAACCTTATCGCATTTAGAATACAATAAAGGCTGCTGGACACAAACCAATGGTATTCCGTATCTCAATGCCTATTTATGCGATTACGAAACACCAGCCGAAAGTATGGTGCAATTGGCTGTTTTAACACCGCTTAAAGAATATGAAAAATGGAAGTCTGAAACCTACCGTTTATCTGAAGATTTACGTAGTGGTCTTTCTACTTTTTATGATGAAAAAATAAAAAGCATTACCCGCTGGCTTCCTGCACTTCATAGCAAACTAGATCAATCTGAAGAGCAGAAGAAAGACACGACAATGGATTCTTGGTATCTGCATCATCCGCTAATTAATCTGGCTAGACTTGCTATTTCTGGAGATAAAAATGCCGAAAAACTAGTTTTGGATTCTATTGATTTTGTTATAAAAGCGGCACACCATTTTGAGTATCAATGGCCTGTTTTTTATAACGTTGAAACTTTTGAGGTTATAAAAGAAGAAACTCAACCAGGAAAAGGAGGCGAAAAAGATGTTCCGGGCGCTTATGCTCATTTAATGCTTTTAGTCTATCATTTGACAAAAGAAAAACGCTATTTAAATGAGGCAGAAAAGTCAGCGAAACAGCTTAGCCAGTGTGGATTTGATATTTTCTATCAGGCTAATAATACGGCTTTCTCTGCCAATGCTTTATTAGAACTATATAAAATCACGAATAAAAGAATTTACCTCGAAACGAGTTATATGTGTCTTGCTGGACTCTTCAAAAATGTGCAGCTTTGGGAATGCAATTATGGTTTCGGAAAATTCTATAATAATTTCTTTTCTATTTTTCCTTTAAATGATGCGCCATATACGGCAGCTTACGAAGAAATGGAAGTTTATACCGCGTTAAGAGAATATATCATTCAGGCGAAAGACGTAGATATTCTGCCTGGTCTTAGAATTCTGCTTCCTGAATTTGTAAAATATGCTGTAAACAGAATTCCGTATTATTATCCTTCTATGCTGCCCAAAGAAATGCTTTCAGAAGAGGTCAAAACAGGAGAAATCCAACCTGATTTATATGCACCTCTTGAAGACTTATATGTAGGCTGGGAACAAAGCGGACAAGTTGGTCAGGAAGTTTATGGCGCTGGTGCTGCTTTTGCGGTCGTGCCGAGACAATATTTTAAAGTTGATGATAATCTGATGCTTTTTACAGATTATCCGGTCAGCAGTTTTACAAAGAGAAAAAATGCTGTTTTTCTAAAAATAGACGGCAATGAAGAAATGCAATGCAGTTTAAAAATTATTTTAAAACAAAATATAAAAACACTGCAGGTGTTTCAGAATGACGTACAGCTTTTATATCTCAATAAAAATGCTAAAATGCAGGAATACAAAATTAAGGGAAAAGCTAAGATTAGAATAAACTGGTAATTGTGCAGATAGAAAAATAAAGGCAAAGTTCTTTTTCATGATCAGAACTTTGCCTTTATGATTATTTCCAAGGATCTAAAACTACTTTTACGCAGTTGTCTTCTTTCTTTTTGAAAATGTCATAAGCATGTGCAATTTCTGATAGCGGAAGTCGGTGCGTAATAATATCGTCCAATTTTACTTTTCCCTGAACAACATATTCCAAAAGCTTATCAATATGTTTGTGCGCTGGAGCCTGACCTCCTTTCAAAACAATACCTTTATCAAAAAATTGCCCTAACGGAAAATTATCATAATTAACAGGATATACTCCTAGTACAGATACGATTCCATTTCTTCTTACTGCACTCATACAAGCTTCAAGGACTTTAATCGACCCTTTTTCAAAATTGATGGTAGCTTTAATGCGATCTCCTAAATTTCGGTCTGGCTCAAAACCTACTGCATCAATACAAACATCTGCACCGCGCCCGTTGGTCATGGCTCTAATTTGTTCAATCACTTCTTTTGGACCGTCTTCCCAAAGTAAAGTAACAGAATCTGTAGTCGCTTTTGCCTTGTCTAATCTGTATTGCAGTGTATCTACAATAATAACCAATCCTGCACCGCGAAGCCACGCACTTTTGGCAGCCATAATTCCTACCGGACCAGCTCCAAAAATAGCCACCGTTTCTCCGCCTTTTACCTCTCCCCAATCGACTCCTGTATAACCTGTTGGAAAAATATCGGTCAAGAACAGTACCTGCTCGTCTGATAAATCTTCGGGAACCATTCTCGGCCCATAATTGGCATATGGAACTCGCACATATTGCGCTTGTCCTCCATCATAACCGCCGTACAAATCGGTGTAGCCAAAAAGAGCGCCACCTTTTTGAGTAGCAATGCCACCTTCCGGCCCATAATGCTCTGGATTACTGTGTTCGCAATTTCCTGGAGAATCATGCTCACAGAAAAAACAGTTTCCGCAGGCAATCGGAAAAGGCACTACAACCCTATCGCCTCGTTTTAAGTGTGTAACTGTTGATCCCGTTTCTTCTACGATTCCCATAAACTCATGGCCTAAAACCATGGGACGTGGTTGCGGAAATCCTCCTGAATAAATATGAAGATCAGAACCGCAAATGGCCGTAGAAGTTACTTTTAAAATTATATCGTCTTTTTCTTTTAATATAGGATCGTCGACTGTATCATATTTGATCGAGCCTGGTCCGTGTATCACTGCTGCTTTCATAAATAAATATTTTAAATTACAATCACTAAATAACTATATATTAAAAAGTTATACTTATAATACTTTAATCAATAATTACATAAATCAAACGCTGATCGCAGACCTTAATCCATTAAATCCTGTAAGTTCTGTCTAAAAAAATATAATACTTATAAATACCGATTTTATGAATTTTGTTATAAATCGTATAATCAATTATGGAAACAAAATTTAAGAAAGGACAAAATGTCAAACAGGAGTTTGGCGGTCCAATAATGACGGTAATTGGTTTTGAACCAGAACTTATCGAAAATATTATTACCCAATGGGAAGATGAAGAAGGAACTATTATTACAGGAAAGTTTATGGATTCTGTTCTTATAAAAGCTTGATACTTATATAATCAGCTCAGAAACTAATGAAAAGCCTTTAAGGAAATCGCAAGAATTGAATGAAAAAGTTAAAAATAATAGTATCTTTAAACATATAAATTACAAATTTTAGAGGCATTTTTTATCCCTATATTTGTAATGCATACTTTTTTCAATGCTAATGTATGATCTTGCAAAATAAATTTCAAACCGAAGATATTTCTCAAAATTTAATAATAACGGCTATAGCTGTTTCTACAGGAGATTTAGATGTTTTAAAAAATATAACAGCACAAATACCTAAAGATTCGGATATGGCTTTTGTCATTATTCCGCAGCTATCCTCCTATCCGTCAGCTGAATTAGTTGAAGCAGTAAGTCAAAATGCAAAAATTCCAGTTGCAGAAATTATAAGCGGAATCCATTTTCAGCCAAATACTATTTCTATCGTACCAGAGAATAATTATTTGTCTGCGGAAGATGGAATTTTGAAAATGCAGCATATAACTCGTATTGATAAAATTACGACGCCTATCGATATTTCCTTTGAAGCTTTAGCCAAAATATACAAAGAGTTTTCAATTGGTATTTTGCTTTCGGGAACATCGTTTGACGGCACGCACGGATTAAAGAAAATAAAAGAATTTGGCGGCACTGCCATAGTGCAAAATCCAGAAACTGCTGTGCATAAAACAACGGTTCAAAATGCTATTGAAGCCGATGCGATCGACTTTGCTCTCACTCCAGAAAATATCATACCTCATTTAACAAGCATTCGTAAAAGTTATCTTTATAGTGATGAGGTGGATATTCCTAAAAAAGAAGATGGGGTTCTAAAGCAGATTTTAAATCTTATTTTGCAAAAAACAGGTAATGATTTTCTTCATTATAAAAAACCAACTATTTTAAGGCGCATTAACCGAAGAATGGTGGCTTTAAAAAAAGAAAACATTACTGATTATTACGACATTCTCCGCAATGATAAAAATGAACAGGAATTGTTAGCCAACGATTTAATAATTCCTGTGACTTACTTTTTTAGAGACGAAGATTCTTTCGATTCGCTTTCTAAAACAATTCTGCCTCAATTAATAGAAAACTGTACCGATAATACATTACGTATATGGACAGCAGCGTGTTCAACGGGGGAAGAAGCCTATTCGCTTGCTATAATTATCTGTGAATATTTCTCTCAGCATAACATCAAAGATGTAAAAGTCCAGATTTTTGCTTCAGACATATCAGAGAAATCCATTGCCAAGGCGAGATCTGCCGTTTATTCTGCGCAAGATGTTCGCGATATTTCTGAAACTCGATTAGAAAATTATTTTACCAAGCGCGAAGGGCATTATCATATCAATAAAGTAATTCGCGATATGTGTGTTTTTGCGAGGCACAATTTTATAAAAGATCCGCCTTTTGCTAAAATCGATTTGGTTTCCTGCCGAAATGTGATGATTTATCTCGATTCATTTTTACAGGAAAAAGTGTTGGGTTCTTTTCATTATTCTTTAAAAGAAAAAGGGTTTCTTTTTCTTGGCAAATCAGAATCGGCAAATACGGCTTCTCATTTGTTTGAAACGATTGTCAAACAGGATAAAATTTACGCTAAAAAATTTACTCCTGCCCGTTATGTTCCGCAGCCGTTTAAACCGATTTATAATTCTATAAGCCGCCAGACAGCAGTTCAAAGCGGTGAGGAAATCGATTTTAGAAAAATAGCCGACGATATTCTATTTTCAAAATATACACCGGCTAGTGTTATTATTAATGAACATTTAGAAATTGTTCATTTTCATGGCGATACTTCTCCGTTTTTATTACCTGCACCAGGAAGGCCTAATTTTAATGTTTTAAAAATGGCTCGCGAAGGAATTGCTTTTGAACTTCGCAATGCGATTTCTGAAATTAAAAAAAATAGAGAAAATATACTCCACGAAAACCTTACGGTAAAAGACCAGAATTATCAGGCTTCTTTTGAGATCCTTACGCTTTCTAGTGACCAAGATCATCTTATGATTCTGTTTCATAAATGTCTGCTTCCTGAAACGGATTTGGATGCGAAACCGAACAAAAAAAATGCAGATCAGCTTCGAATTGCTGAACTCGAAAAGGAGTTATCGCAATTGCGTGACGATATCAAAAAGGTTACCGAAGAACAGCAGATTGCTTTTGAGGAACTTCAGACCACAAATGAAGAGCTTTTAAGCAGCTCGGAAGAACTACAGGCGCTTAATGAAGAACTGCAGACTTCAACTGAAGAACTTCAGTCGAATAATCAGGAATTGATGTGCACCAATGATGAACTTTTGGATCGTCAAGAACAGCTGCTTTCCATGCGCGATTATGCAGAATCTATCGTTCAAACTATTCGAGAGCCTTTAATTATTATTGATAAAGATTACACTGTAAAAAGTGCCAATCCAGCTTTTTACAAATATTTTGGCACAACTGATAAAGAGACGGAAGGATTCTCTTTTTTTGAAATTGGAAACTCTCAATGGGATATTCCTGATTTTAAGAATCTAATCTTACAAATGGCAGTTCAAAAACAGGCGATTGAAGATTATAAACTACAGATTTCCTGTCTTGAAACAGATAAGAAAACCTTAATGGTCAATGCCCGTTTGCTTCAAAACACGAAACAGGACGGAATGGTTCTTTTGGCATTTGAAGATATTACAGATTTACTAGAATCAAATGAATTGTTGAACAATAGAAATACAGAATTGCAGGTTTACAACGAGCAGTTAGAAAACTTTACCTCTGCGGCAAGCCATGATTTGCAGGAACCTTTGAATAAAATCTACATGCTTTGCGAGAGGATTTTTGATAAAGAAAAAAGTTTATCAGAAAATGGAAAACACAATCTGCAGCGTGCGATGTATTCGGTAAAAAATATGAGTCAGTTGATTACTGATCTCATCAATTATTCGAGAATAAGTTTTAACGAAAAAAAATCAAAAAAGACCGATTTTACGCTTCTTCTCAAAAAAACGCTCAATGATATCAAAGATTCTATTGAAGAAAAAGAGGCTGTAATTGAACTTGCTATTGAAGAAAACAGCATACACGCCATTAATTTTCAAATACAGCAATTGCTAACGAATTTGATTTTAAATTCAATAAAATACTCTAAAGAAGATGTTGCGCCTCAAATTAAGATTGAATCTGTAAAAGCAACGTCAGAAGATATAACAAAACTAGCAGGAAATCCAGAAATCGAATACGTCAAAATTACTGTCAGCGATAATGGTATCGGAATCGGCAAAGATTTTGAAAATCGCATTTTTGAGCCGTTCTACAGGCTCCATAGTAAAGATGAATATTCAGGAAGCGGTCTAGGACTTACTTTGGTCAAAAAAATTGTTTCCAATCATAATGGTTATATTCAAGTTGATAGCACCGTAGATGTGGGCACTGCTATAAGTATTTTTCTTCCTTCTTAGTACTAGCTTTAGAGTCCCTAGTCCTTAGTCTTTAGTCTTTAGTTCCCAGTCCTTAGTTTTTTAGCAATATCGTTAGCCTAAACTAAGGACTAGGGACTAAGGACTATTGACTAAAAAACTAACAGCAAAATGGGAATTATGAAAATCTTTATCATAAAAATACAAGAAGCTCTCCAAAAGTAAGATTATATTTACTTGAAAAGATATCAAATCAATCTTATAAAAAGATCTATTATAGAGTACTGTAATCAACCTCATAAATAAGTCCGGAGTGTGCATTTACAGTATCTATGACAGCAATTGAAAAAAATCAATAAAGTCTACTTTTTAATAAAAATAGACTTTATTGACGAAAAAATCCATTACGGTCTTGTTCTAATAGAATCTTGACTTTGTGGGGTCTTGTTTACATTTCCAGACTTGACCGTTTTTCCTTTTTTATCAGTACGCTGTCTGTTGATTGTATCTCCCTTTTTAGTAGTGGAGCTTTTTTGTGTTTTTGTAGGATGTTTACTTTTCGTGTGAGTAGTATCCGTACTTTGTTTTTTCTGTGCAGGAGTTTCCTGAGCTGATGCAAATCCGAAAAATAGGATCATACAAAGGCATGCAATTACATTTTTCATAGTTCGATTATTTAATTAATAATTTGATTTTCAAAACAATAACTTTTGTTTGTTGCAAATTTTAAAGTTTTAGAAGTCTGTTTTTTACAACAAACAACATTTTAAATTATAAGATTGCCATAAACCTTGTAAACAAATGAAAACTAATGAAGTAACATCAGAAAAAATTACTCAACATAATTTTCCCGTTGTTGCCGTTGGAGCAGCAGCAAAAGAAATAGACTTACTAAAAAATGTGCTTTCTCATCTCCCATCAGATTCGGGAATGGCTTATATTATTTTTGAAGATTTGTCTTCGCCCCAATCAGAAAATCTTGCAGCGATACTTTCTGCAGATTCAAAAATGCCAGTTGTTGAAATTATTCATGATATTAATATTCAGCCCAACACTATTTATCTTATTCCTGAAAATAATCTCCTAGTTGTAGAAAACGGGACATTACAATTAAAATATACCAACCGAAGCAACAAAACCAACAATTGTTTTGATATCTTTTTTGAAGCAATAGGCGAAACTTATCAGAAATACAGTGTAGGTTTAATGCTCGCTTGGACTCCTTTTGACGGATCTACAGGTCTTAAAAAACTAAAAGAAGCGGGCGGCACTACGGTAGCCGTTGTTTCTAAAGGCGGATTTGTGCAAAATGAAACCACAACGGCCTATATCGATCATTTTGTTTCTCCTCATGAGGTTACAAGCCAATTACGAGACATTCATAAAAGCAAAATTCTTACGCACTCTTATGAAGAAAACGAAGCTATATCAGACGAACAGGAGTTGTTTGAACAAATTGTTTCTATACTGCTACAAAAAACAGGAACCGATTTTCAGCATTATAAACACACAACTTTGCGCCGAAGAATTGCCAAAAGAATGGTGGCTACTAAACAGGAAACTATAGAGCGGTATTTGAATGTATTGAAAAATAATGAAGCTGAGCAAGATTTGCTTTTTAATGATTTATTAATTCCTGTAACGTACTTTTTTCGCGATCAGGAAGCTTTTGACAATTTATGCAAAAATACATTTCCATCACTAATAGATAATATCGCGAGTGGAACAATACGTATCTGGTGCGCCGGATGTTCTACAGGAGAAGAAGCTTATTCTATTGCGATCTGCATTCACGATTATTTGGAGTCTGTAAACAAAACGGCTGTAAAAGTGCAGATTATAGGCTCCGATTTATCTAAAAAATGCATTTCAAAAGCTCGTGCAGGAGTTTATAGTTTACAGGACGTAAAAAATATAAGCGATGCCAGACTCGAAAAATATTTTAATAAAAAAGACAATAGTTTTCATGTAAATAAAGTAATTCGCGATATGTGCATTTTTGCCGTTCATGATGTGACCAAAGATGCTCCTTTTGCAAAAATTGACTTTATTTCCTGCAGAAATGTATTAATATACTTTGATGCAGATTTGCAAAATGATGTCTTGGCGTCGTTTCATTATGCACTTAGAGATAACGGAATTCTTTTTCTGGGAAAATCTGAATGGGCGCATCACGTTCCGCATTTGTTTACAGCAATTGACAAAACTGATAAAATATACTCCCGCAAGAAAGTACCACAGCTTCAGCCTAAAGAAAAATTTCATTCAGAATATCCTGTGAATATTAGCATTAAACAGCCTATTCAGACAGATTCAAATGAAAAAGATTATAAAAAAATCGCTTCAGATATACTTTTAGAGCAGTTTTCTCCTGCGACAGTAGTCATTAATGAAGATTTGGAAATTGTTTATTTTCACGGTGATACCAGCCCATTTTTACAGCCTGCTTCGGGAAAACCAAGTTTTAATATTATAAACATGGTGCGTGACGAACTTAAATTTGAACTGCGCAATTATATTTTGAAAGCCCGAAATGAGAAAAAGAATTTTTCTGGTGAATTTACAGCTATAAAAAATCAATCTTTTATGACCTCTTTTGAGGTAATTTATCTTCCTAATCATCCAGAATTGCTGCTGATTATATTCTGCAGAAAAATCAATAATCTAGATAAAACCGAACGAACGCAAGGCGTAGATCCAGATTATACCAAACAGATTGAAAAAGAATTAACACAGCTTAGAGGCGATTTTAAAAAAGTAACTGAAGAACAGCAGATTTATTTTGAGGAACTTCAGACTGCTAATGAAGAATTATTGAGCAGTACAGAAGAATTGCAAATCATCAATTATCAGCTTGAAAATTCGACTGTCGAACTTCGATCCAACAATGCAGAACTGTCTTGCATTAATGATGAATTGAAAGAACATAGAGAAGAACTGGCTTCTATGCGTAATTTTTATGAATCGATTGTAAAAACCATAAGAGAACCTTTGATTATTATTGATAAAAATTATGTCGTAAAAAGTGCCAATCCCGCTTTCTACGAGTATTTTAAAACAACAGAAGAACATACAGAAGGTTTTTCGATTTTAGAAATCGGAAAGTCACATTGGAATATTCCTGCTTTTAAGGAATCCATATTAAAAAAAACGACACAAAATGAAATTGTAAAAAGTTTAAAATTGCAGTTTGATTTTGATATAATAGGAAAAAAAACAATTTTAATCAATGCCTCGCCTATTGTAAATTCTGCTCCAGCGGGAATGATTTTAATTGCGCTGGAGGACATTACCGAATTGGAGCAGAGCAATGAATCTTTAAAAACAAAAAACGCTGAACTGCAAGCGTACAATAAACAATTAGAGTCTTTTACCTCTGCGGCAAGCGAAAGTCTGCTGGAACCTATCCGTAAAATTTATATGTTTGGAAAAAAGGTTTTAGACAGCGAAAAAACAGTGTCTGAAACAGGAAAATACAATTTGAACCGTCTGTTAAGCTCGGCCAATAATATGAATCAGCTTATTGTAGATGTTATCGAATATTCGAAAATAAATTTTAACAGAAAAGACAAAGACTTTAAAAGAACCGATTTAAATGTGGTACTGAAGAAAACCGTTAATGATCTAAAAACAGTCATAAATGAAAAGAAACCATTAATAAATCTAGAGCCCTTGCCTACTCTTCACGTTATTCCTTTACAAATGCAACAGCTTTTTTCGCATTTAATCATCAATTCTATTAAATATGCAAAAGAAGATGCTGTTTCAGAAATTACAGTTGGAGCAGAAAATGTGGCTCCAGAAGAGATAGTAGATTTTGGAGCTAATCCAGAAGTAAATTATGTAAAGCTATTTGTAAGCGATAATGGCATTGGTTTTAATAAAGATTTTGAAGCGCTCATTTTTAATCCGTTTTATAAACTGCAAAGTAATGACGCACAATACGGCAGCGGACTCGGATTAACTTTGGTACAAAAGATTGTCTATAATCATAAAGGATATATAAAAGTCTGGAGCGAACCCAATAAAGGAACAATAGTGACAATTTATTTGCCTTCGTAACACTATCAAATATAAAAATGAAATCTCCAGCAATGGAGATTTTTTTGTTTTAAAATGTTTGTGGCAATTGTAGAATAATGGTTTAAAATTCTATAAAAACGGCTCAATCTTAAAATTTAAATTTGAAATACCTGATAATTTACAGCCTGCAACTACCTACAAACCTGAAAGATAAGACTGTATTTTATTGTAAAGTTTTTAACTAATTCTAGAAACAACATGAAAAATTTTCAAGACGAAAAACAACGAGATTTATCCATCAATACCTCCGATGGAACAAACAAATTTTTAACCACAGATCAAGGTGTTCGAATTAACGATGATAATAATTCGCTTAAAGCTGGAGACCGCGGACCTTCTTTATTAGAAGATTTTATTTTAAGAGAAAAAATTACGCATTTTGATCACGAAAGAATTCCAGAACGTATTGTACACGCCCGCGGATCTGGAGCGCATGGATTTTTTGAAGTAACAAATCCGATTCCAGAATTGACAAAAGCAGGATTTTTACAGGAAAAAGGACAAATAACGCCTGTTTTTGCTCGATTTTCTACCGTTGCAGGATCACGAGGCTCTACAGATCTTGCTAGAGATGCTCGAGGATTTGCCGTAAAGTTTTATACTCAGGAAGGAATTTATGATTTGGTAGCCAATAATATTCCGGTATTTTTTATTCAAGATGCGGCTAAATTTCCAGATTTAATTCATGCCGTAAAACCAGAACCTCATAACGAAATTCCTCAAGCTGCATCGGCACACGACACTTTTTGGGATTTTATTTCCTTAATGCCAGAATCCATGCACATGATTATGTGGGTCATGTCTGATCGTGCGATACCAAGAAGTTACAGAATGATGGAAGGTTTTGGCGTGCATACTTTTAGACTGGTAAATGCACAGGAAGAATCGGTTTTTGTAAAATTCCATTGGAAACCAAAATTAGGAACACATGCCGTTGCTTGGGACGAAGCGCAGAAAATTTCAGGGAAAAACCCAGATTTTCACAGACAAGATTTATGGGAAGCCATTGAAATGGGAAATTTCCCAGAATGGGAATTAGGCGTTCAGATTATTCCAACAGAAGACGAACATAAATATAATTTTGATCTTTTGGATCCAACCAAAATTGTTCCCGAAGAATTAGTTCCGGTGACTATAGTGGGAAGAATGGTTTTGAATAAAAACCCTGAAAACTTCTTTGCAGAAACAGAACAGATCGCTTTCCATCCAGGACACGTTGTACCAGGAATCGATTTTACCAATGATCCGCTTTTACAGGGACGATTATTTTCGTATACCGATACTCAATTATCAAGATTAGGAAGTCCGAATTTTCATGAAATTCCGATTAACAGAAGCGTTGCGCCAGTTCATAACAATCAGCGTGACGGGCACATGCGTCAGGAAATTAATAAAGGACGTGTAAGTTATCACCCCAATTCACTAGGCGGCGGATGTCCATATCAGGCAAAAATTGCAGAAGGCGGTTTTGCTAGCTTCAACGAACGTGTAGATGCACATAAAGTACGAGCAAGAAGCGAAAGTTTTACGGATCATTTCGGACAGGCAAAACTGTTTTTCAACAGCCAGACACCAGAAGAAAAAAGCCATATTGTAAAAGCATTGCGTTTTGAACTTGGAAAAGTAGAAACAACCGCCATTAGAGTACGAATGCTCGGGCTATTGTCTCAAGTCGATACAGAACTTGCCGAAAAAGTAGCTGCTGGACTTGGCGCTACTGTGCCACCAATTTTAGAAACTCCAATTAACAAAGGTGTTTCTCCAGAAACCGAAGAAGCAGGAACTCAGGAACCGCAGCCAAATACTTCTGAAGTAGAATCTTCGCAGGCGTTAAGCATGGTTAATAATCCAACCAACTCGCCTACTATTGAATCTAGAAAAGTAGCCATTTTAGTTTCTGACGGCGTTTCTGAAGCGTCTGTTATGAATATCAAAAATGCACTCAAAAAAGCAGGTGCCAAAGGCTGTGTTATTGCACCGCACTTAGGTTCTGTTTTAACCGATTCTGATGGGGCGCTTGCTGCAGAGTTTAGTTTCCTTACTGCATCATCGGTATTATTTGATGCTGTTTATGTGCCACATGGTTTAGGCCTAAATGTACTAGCAGAAAATGACGATGTGATGGAATACTTAAATGACGCTTACAAACACTGCAAAGTAATCGGTGCCGATGGAGAAGCTTCTGAAATTATCAGCGGAGCACCATTTGCTTCAAAAATCACCAATGAAGATGAAGGTATAATCCTTACCAGCGAAATCGCTACTGAAGCCTTTGCTCAGGATTTTATAAACGCAATGAGCAAACACCGTTTTTGGCAACGCGAACCAAACTTATACATCTAATATCAAAAAAAAATAAAAATGAAAAATTCAGAAAAACAAGGTCAGAAAAATACGGCTCAGCCAAAAGCGAGCCAAACAAAAGATATAAAAAATAATGCTGCAAAAAATATTGTAGAGCCAGCAACAGATGCGGCTACAGAATTGAAAGATTTATTTATTGACAGTTTAAAAGATATTTATTGGGCAGAAAATGCCTTGGTAGGTGCTTTGCCGAAAATGGCGGCTAATGCATCTGCTGCGGGACTTGCTGGTGCTGTTTTAGAACATCTTGCTATCACTCAAAACCAAGTTTCAAGATTGGAGCAGGTTTTTGATTTATTAGGCGAAAAAGCCGAAGGAAAAAAATGCGAAGCTATGGCTGGTCTGCTAAAAGAAGGAGACAGCATTTTAGAAGAGACGGCTCCAGGCCCTGTTAGAGATGCTGGAATTATAGCAGCTTCACAAAAAATCGAGCATTATGAAATTGCTTCTTATGGAACTTTGGTTGCTTTTGCAAAAGCAATTGGTGAAAATGATGCCGCAAAATTATTGACCCAGACACTTGCAGAAGAGAAAGAAGCAGATTGCATCTTAAATGATGTAGCGCTTAATCTAGTGAATTTTGCTGCAGTTGCTGAATAAGAATTTACTGTTACTACTTCTTACTTTGAAAACACCTGTGATCTTTTGCAGGTGTTTTTTTTAATGAAAATCTCGAAACTGATAATTATACAACTTGAAGTCAATCTATATGTAAAATAATGATTTATAGACGCTTTACATTTGGCTTATTAACAAATTTAAAGAATTATATTATGGCAACTTCAAACAAAAAAAGTGCTGATAGTGTTAAAGCATCAGACAAAAAAATGGATAAAAAAGAAAGCGGTTCTAAAGCTGCTTCAGGTTCTAAAAAAGAATCAGGGTCATCTAAAAAATAACATTTAAAAAATTGTATTATGAGTTTAGAAGAAAAAGAAAATTATACTCTGAGAGAGGAGAATTTTCAAAATAAAGAAAACTATCAAGATCCAGATATTGACACACCGCCAGATCACTCGATATCTGACAATGCAGAACCTGATTATGGAAACGATTTGGACACAAACGAATTGGGAAGTCAAGAATTTGGCAATGAAAAACTTGGCAATGAAGAAAGCTACACAGACGAATTTGATGATGAGAATTTAGAAAGTGACGAACTGGATGATGAATTTGATAATGAAGACATCAGTAATGAAGATTTAGACAACGAAGATCTTGGAGATTTAAATGACGAAGATGGTACAAATCCTAATCGAAATTTATAAAAACTAAAACCCATCTAGTTTTTTAGATGGGTTTGTTTTTTAGAAGTTTAAATTTTGCTTTTCGTTCTTTATCTTCTTTCGATAGGTCATTTTTTGCAGTCCAAAATTGAATGATAGTATACAATACTTGTTTGAATTTTTCTTCACTGTATGGACTTATGAAATAACTCTTTGCAGGAACAGAATACGTATCTATAATAAAGCAGTTTGGAAACAAAACTGAAAAAAACAAACAAGGACAATCTAGTTTTTGGCTGGTCATAGTATGATTTTCCAAATTCTTATGCTTGTTTTTTTCTTCAAATTGAAGAATATTGGCAAAAATCAGAAAAGGTTTTACTTTATTTGATAGTAATTCCTCGTATGATTCTTGAAGTGTATCAAAATATAATATTTTATTACCTATCGTTAATTCCAAAAAAATCTGGGCAAATAAACGGCGATCTTCTATATTTTCTTCTATAATTATGATTGGCCCTCTTTTATCCATGATATTTCAATTTTGGGATTACACTTGAGAATCTTACAAAGATCAATAGAATTGAAGGGGCGATTTGTATAATTACCATTTCAATGTTACATAATTCCCATGTTTGGTTGTTTTAATAAGCGTTTAAAGCACAAATTAGCTTCTAAATTCAGTAAGAAAACAACGATAATCACCTTAATAAGTGGGAATTATATAAAATGCAGAATATAATTCTGTAAGATATACGCAAGCTTGAATTTATCTTTGTAAAAACAAATCAATCATAAAAATTTACATGAAAAAGTTTAAGATTCTATTTATCATTATTGTAGTTCTTACATCAGTTTTAAATTATGGCTGTGAACATCTTTGCGAAGATGAAAATTCAAGTGCTACCCACAAAGAAGCATTCTTACACAAAACAGATACACTTAACGTATCTAAAATTGATTAATTCTTAAAATACTCAGTTATGGAAACCACCAAATCAACTCTTAGTAAAAATAAATGCAGTCTCTCTAGTACACGTATACTGCAGGGAGAAAATAATGAAATGATCTGCTTAAAGATCTATAATGGAGATTGGGGCGATTGGGATGAAAAACCAGCAAACAACATTCAGCATATTAATCTTGAATCTGATACTACTATTATAGAAGCTCAATTTTAATGAGCCATAATTCTCACACCTTTACATTAAAAGGTATTGCACTAGAATCTTATATATCATCGATTTCAAATTAAACTCTTCACAATATATACAAACTGCTTCTGGATAAAAGAATTATTTTATCTGAATCAATTCAAAAATAGACCGATTTCTTTATTATTTATAAAATGATTTTTAAATTGTAAACTACAGGTCACAAAGCCAAATGGCGCCAATTGTCTTCAATTGGCGCCATTTTTTTATTACAACCCCAATTGAATACAACTTCGTTTTTAATTTACATTTCTCCAAAGATAAAATTGGGATTCCTACAAACCGCAATTGTTAATAAAAAGCAAAGGCCTTTGTTACATTGTAGTATTTTTACATACATTTGAAACGTGTCAATATTTAACTATTTTATTAAACATTATCATTTTAAATAGTTAAAACTCACAAAATCAACAATCAAAACCTTATTAAAAAATTATGAATTTCACAAAACCACGTCAATCTACTTCTGCAAAACTGTATAAAAAGGTAGTATTTCAATTTCTCTTGTAGCATCTACAATCTTCTTACTAAAAAAACCACTCACAAAACAAATGCATTTTAATTCTATTTCTCAAAAAATAGAATAGAACTATTATGCCTTTTTTCAAAAAACCACAAACCAATTAATGAGACAAACAATTCTATTATTATGTTGCTTTCTTTTTTTATCAAATAATTTACAAGCACAAATATCAGGTACAGTTAAAGGATATGTAACAGATACCATAAACAAGTCTAATTTAGCGAAAGCATCAGTCTCTTTGTTAAGAGCACAAGATTCTATTTTAGTAAAATTTACACGAGCTAAAGAAAATGGCTCTTTTGAGTTGAATAATATTAAGGCCGGTAAATTTATTCTACTGGTTTCTTATCCCAAATACGCCGATTTTGTAGATCAATTTTCTGTTGATTCTACAAACTTAATCAAAGATTATGGTAAAATTAATTTGGCCGATAAGGGAAGATTACTAACCGAAGTAATTATAAAAGGCAATAGAGCCGCCATGAAAATCAAAGGAGATACATTAGAATTTGATCCTAAAGCATTTAAAATAGAACCTAATGCAAAAGTGGAAGATCTGATTAAACAATTTCCAGGAATACAAATTGATAAGGATGGGAAAATTACCGCTCAAGGCGAAACTGTAACCAAAGTTTTGGTTGATGGCGAAGAATTTTTTGGCGATGATCCCACTTTGGTTACAAAAAATCTACGTGCAGATATGGTTGATAAAGTTCAATTGTATGACAAAAAAAGTGATCAAGCCGCTTTTACAGGAATTGATGATGGCCAGAAAACCAAAACGCTAAATGTTAAACTTAAAGAAGACAAAAAAAATGGCCACTTCGGGAAAGTAGAACTCGGAGGAGGAACTGATAATTATTACAAAGGCCAAGCCATGTTTAATAAGTTTTGGGATAAGAAAAAACTAGCCGCTTATGGCATTTTAGGCAACACAGGACAAGTAGGATTAGGATGGGGAGATAAAGATAAATATGGCCAAAGCAGTTATCAGGTAACTGATGACGGCGGTATTTATTTTACGAACAGCGGAAATGATGAATTTGAAAGTTGGGATGGACAATTTAATGGTGAAGGGATTCCAGTAGTGCAAACTGGCGGAATACATTTTGACAATAAATGGAACGAAGATAAAGAATCGATCAATGCAAATTATAAAATTGGCGATATCAAACTTTCAGGAAATCGAAATGATATTAACCAACAAAATTTAAGTTCTAGCAGCATTTATAATACTTCAGACAAGAGTTTTGAGAAAAACATGACTAAAAACAAACTTGATCTGGCTTATGAAATTAAAATTGACACTACTTTAACTTTAAAATTAAATGTTGATGGGTTATTTAAAAAAAGCAATTCAAGTGAAGCAGAGATGCGAAAAGGTACTGACGAACAAGGTAACAAATTGAATAACTTGAAACAGACAACTACAAACGATGCTGATGATAAAACATTTAATATAAATACTTTATTAACCAAAAGGCTTAAGAAAAAAGGTCGAACATTATCTCTTAATTTAAGCCAATCAAGCACCGATAGCAAAAGTGATGGTTATTTAAATTCTAGGGCTGAATTTTTTACAGCGTCCGTAATTAGTCCAGATAGCACCAAAGTAGTCGATCAAAAGAAAGTCAACAATATTAGCAATACAGCTTTTAAATCAAATTTAATCTATACCGAGCCACTATCCAAAAGTTTATCTGTAATTCTTAATTATGGATTCAACATTAGCAACGGAAAAGCGGATCGTAAATCTTTTAATCAGTCTCCAAATGGCGACTATAATGTTTTGGATTCTATTTTTAGTAATAATTATGAATTAGACCAAACGATAAACCAAATTGGAGCGATTTTTAATTACAAAAAAAATAAAACTGTTTTTTCTTTTGGTTCTAAATTTAGTGGTGTAAACTTTAAACAATATGATGTTTATACGGATAGTTCTTTTACGCAAAAATTTATCAACTACATGCCTCAGATGAGCTATCAATATAATTTTAAACAAAGAGAAGTATTGCGTTTGTCGTATAACGGAAACACGGAGCAGCCGACACTAGATCAAATACAGCCAATACGAAATAATCAAAACCCATTAAATACGATTGTGGGTAATCCAAATTTGGATCCTTCTTTTAAAAATACTTTTAGAGGAAATTATTATTCGTATAAAGTACTAAGCAATCAATATTTTTCGGTTAATGGATCATATAACATTACGCTAAATCCAATCATAAGCAATGTGGTTACAAATGATAGAGGACAAAGTATTTCTCAATTTGTAAACCTAAAAAACAAAGCTGCAACAAGTTATTTTCTGAATGGTAATTTTGGCCAAACAATCAAAGCCATAGACATGACAGCAGGAATTGGTTTCAGCGCTAACAAAAATGTAAACTATAATTACATCAATACGCAACTGAATCAAACTAAAAATTCAACGTATTCCCTTAATTTAAACTTATCAAAGAATAAAGAAAAAAAATATAATTTTAATACTAGTTTCGGACCTACTTACAACGTGGCTGATGCAAGCATCAACGAAAATACCGATAGTAATGGCTGGGGTTTTAATGGGAATTTCTGGGCCAGTATACAATTACCTTTCAAACTAGAAATTAGCACAGATGGCAATTATCAATATAATGGAAAAACGCAAGTGATTCAAGAAAGTTTTGAACGTTTTCTTTGGAATGCATCGATCACCAAAAAATTCTTAAAATCAGATAATTTAAGAGTTTCTATAACGGGAAGAGATCTTTTAAACCAAAATGTAGGATTTAATCGTTCTGCATTTAATGGAAATATCAATCAAAGCACTTACACCACTATTCAAAGATACTTTATGTTCTCTGTAAGCTGGGATTTCAGCAAAATGGGCGGAGGAGAAATTAAACAAAACTAAAACCATGAAAACAATACTAAATCGCATCTTAATTATAATAACTGTATTGGTAAGCTGCAATACTTTTGCACAAAATGACCACTTTGTAGAAAATGGCGTAATCGAATTTGAGAAAAAATCGAATATGTATGCTTTGATTACAAAAAAAATAAAAGGAGAAACGGACAGTTACTATAAATTAGCTTTCGAAGGTTATAAAAAAAACAATCCACAATTTAAAACTGTAAAAAGCACACTTAGCTTTTCCAAAAACAAAAGTTTGTATAAATGGAATGAAAGCACTGAATCGACAAGCAACAACAGTTGGATTGCAGATGATGCAATGGCAAATTTGAAAAATGTTATCGCCACAGATCTGGATACGAAAACCAGTATTACACAAAAAAATGTCTATGACGATTTATACTTAGTTAAAGACAGTTTGCGCAAAATTGACTGGAAAATTACCGATGAAACCAGAGAAATTGCGGGTTATGAATGCCGCAGGGCAAATGCTATAGTTCTCGATTCTGTTTATGTTGTTGCCTATTACACGATTCAAATTCCGTTTTCTGGCGGCCCTGAATCTTTTACAGGATTACCTGGGACAATTTTAGGATTGGCCATGCCACATGAAAACATGACATGGTTTGCGACAAAGGTTACCGAAATTCCAGTTTCTGACAAAGATTTAGCACCACCCATTAAAGGTAAACCTACTGACAATAAAGGACTAAACAAAATACTTTTGGATGCTTTGAAAGATTGGGGAAAATGGGCAAAAAAAACATTGCAAGCTTACTCTTTATAAAGAATCACTAAAAGAGACAATTATAGTTGTCTCTTTTTTTATGCACAAAATGCAGATTTACCAAATTTTTACGGAACACTTTTAACTCGCTTTTCTAGGTAAGATTAAAAGCTTGCAACAGCACTCAAGCTAATTTTACATGATGAAAAACACATACAAAAAAGCCCATTATCTGTGAATAATCTACAAATGATTATAATAACCTAAGATTAAAAAAAGGTTTCGCAATTAATATTAGTTAAACTAATAATTCTTTAGTAATTATGCAGTATATAAGAAATTGAAATAGAATATTTTATATCCATTTAATCATAAATAATACTACTAAACAGCAATAATCTGTCTCAAATCTTCCAGTTTAAGACTATTAACAAAACCGAAAATTATAGTATCAAATTGGCGACTGTTATTTTTTCAATTTAGATATTATTTTTTCTTTTTAAAATGAATTACATGGAGATCAAAATACCAATGCTTAAAACACTGAATGAAATCTGCGATTGGTTTGGACTGCCTACTTCTGAGCTGATAAGCAAAGATTTTATGCTTCAGGAAATAGACCATCTGGATAAAAATAAATTAATTAAAGCTAGTAATACGTACAGAGCAAATTTCTTTACGATATTTATAATTAATGACGGAAGTGCTGTGCATCTTTTTAATAACGAAGAGATACGACTGGAATCGTCCAGTATATTTGTAACGGGTCCTGGGCATTATCGCAATTATAAATTCGATCATATTTCAGAAGCTTACTTTATCTGCTTTACAGAAAAGTTTCTTGCCAATTACTGCATTTCTGACATCTACAAAGAATTTCCATTTTTACTTTCAGAATCCTTTATTTACACTACAGTTGATCTGGAAAATTATCTTATAATAAAAAGTAATACAGATCAGATTAAGCACGAAATTAAAGGCAATTCAGAGGATAAAATGATCTTAATTGGCAATATGGTAGAGTTTCTGCTTATTAAGATTAAGGAACTTTTTCAAAATCAATTAAATCCTTTAATTGAAAAAAATAACAATTCAAACGTAGTGAATACGTTTTATAAAGATCTGGAAAATTACTTTAACGAAATACTAAATGGCGAAAAGCCCAAACAACTAAAAGCGAGCGATTTTGCCGAATTGCAATTTTTAAATGAAGATTATTTTTCCCGAATCATAAAAGCTAAAACAGGCAGAACGCCAACCGCATGGATTAACAGCAGGCTTTTGCGTGAGGCCAAAATGTTATTAACCGAAACAACTATGCCAATTGCAGAGATCGCATATATTTTTCAATTTACAAATAGTCGTTATTTTAACCGTTACTTTAAAAAACAGACTGCAATGACTCCCAAAAATTACAGAAAAAGTTTAGGGCATGATCCAAATCTTTGAATTTTATAAATTATTGCCAAAATTAACGGATTATAGGAAATGCACTTTGATATACCTTTGGTCATTGAAACCACTCAATCCATTAGCTAACAAATTTGCATAACCAAAATTCATAAACTATGATACCGCAACTAACCACAATTAGCACCTATAAAGACCAAATTGACTTTCTAAATCTTTCTTATCACGACTATATAGACAACGATGAGTTTTCAATTGTTAAAGTGCACGAATGGAATCTGACATTTCCCTTTCACTCCCCTACTTTTAGGTCTGATTATTATAGTTTCACCATTGTCACTAAAGCAAATGGCAGTTTTACGGTAGGTGATGATAAGTTTGAACTGCATCCTAATCATGTAGTGGTAGCTTGTCCAGATTCTTTCTTTAAAATTGATTGGACTGATATGGAAAAAGTGTACAATATAGCCTTCAAAAAATCTTTCATTCTAAAACACTTTCCGGGCGGAATTGACAATATATTAGAGTTTAATACCAAAAATGGTTTTTGTTGCTGCCTTGCAGAAGAAACAATGGAATATTTTGAAAAAACGTGTCTTGAGATGCACAAAATAGCCATTTCCGATTTATGTTATAAGGAAGAAATCATGGCAAACATGGCGCTTAACCTATTGTTTTTGGTACAATTGCAGCAAGAGACTGAAACAAATACTAAAAACAGTTCTGAAAAAAACAATAAAATTGTAATTGATTTTCGACAGAATATAGAAAATAATTTTAATGACTTAATTGAAGGCTGCTGCACCTCAGTAATGCGCATAAAAGAGCACGCTCAATTACTAAATTTAGATGAGAATTATTTATCTAAAACTATAAGTAATTCAACTAAAAAAACTGTAAATGAATGGATTAATAAAAAGCTTATAGATGAGATTAAATATCTCCTTAAACACTCCGAAAAGTCGATGAAAGACATTGCTTTTCTGTTTGGTTTTAATGATCTTAATTATTTTTACAGCTTTTTTAAAACACAAACCCAATTTGCCCCAGGGGCTTATAGAAAACAGCACCAAAACTCATAATCTCTTAAGTATTAAAAAATGAGTAAAGCAAAAAAGAAGGAAGTATATGAACTTTATGACAATGTAAAAGTCATGGGGACTGATTACTCTGAGGGACATATTGGTGATGAAGATTTTTCATTGATCATTTCAAAAATATTACATCCAAAAGAAAGGCTTCCGTGGACTTATTCGTTGTTTCGGTCGACTCTTTTTACAATCGGAATTGTTATTGATTCTTACGGCTCCATGCGATACGAGGATGTAACGGTAGAAATCAAGCCTAATATGTTGTTCATGAACAAACCTGGTGATCTGCAGGAATTAAGATGGGAAGAAGTAACGGAAACTTATGGTTTGTTATTTTCTGAAGATTTTATTCTAAAATATGCCGGAATTTCTATTTATAAAATGTTTCCTTTCCTGTTATTTGAAAGGCATTTGCCATTGCATACCTCAGCAGAATTTCAGCAGGAACTTAGAGCGATCATTCTGCTGATTCATCAGGAATTAAAAAAAGATACGCCGCTTAAAAAGAAATTATGTGCAAACCTGCTTACCCGAATTTTACTTAAAATAAAGCAAGAATTCTGGGTTGGCTACAGCGTGCATAATGTACAATCTAAAAGTCCGGATATTTTGAACGATTTTGCACAAAATCTGGAGTATCATTATGATCAGTTATTAAAGGGAAAAGTGAAACAGGTACTGCATATAAAAGATTATGCCGAGATGCAGCAGCTTCACGAAAATTATCTGTCAACTATTTTAAAAGAAAAAACGGGAAAAACTGCTGGTCAGCTCATTGCCGAAAAAACGCTTGGTACTGCAAAGATATTAATCCAGGATTCTCAATATACTATGAAGGAAATTGCTTTTATGTTAGGATTTAGCTATACTTCTTATTTTAGTATTTTCTTTAAAAAGCATACCGGAATAACCCCATTAGATTATCGTAAACAGAGTTTGCAGGATTAAGAAAGACAAAACAGCTAAGTTTTTGCTATTCTTTTTCAGACAGTTTTTGTTGTAATTCTTTTATTATTTCTTCCAGTTTAGCAATATATTCTTTTTGAGGCTGAAAAGCCATTTCGATTTCTTCTCTGGTAAAACGTGGCGTTATGTGTTGCGGACAATTCCAATCGTAAGCCTGGATTTCAAACAGCATCATTCTTTCAGGTCTGAATTTATAATCAGAAGGTTTCAATTGATTGTATAACTCTTCATTGTCTTTCAAATCTACCACTTTAGCTCGAGCGTAGAGTTTCAATCTGGCTTTTTGAGAATAAGACATCATAAATAAAGCAACTTTATCATTATTAGAAATATTTCCCACAGAAATGTATTGTCTGTTTCCTGAAAAATCTACAATTCCAATTGTCTTATCATCAATGACCTTTATAAAGCCAACAGGCCCTCCTCGATGCTGTATATACGGATATTCATTTTCTCCAAAACTGGCCATATAAAAACTATCTCTATTGGAAATAAAATCAATTTCATTTTCTGTCAGTCCATCTACGCTTGACATTTTTTCCATATTTTCATAAGCATTTCTGCTTCCGCTTTTTTCCTGAAGCTTTTTTATGGCATCGGTAAATGCTAGTTTTTGGTAATTCATAACTGATAATTTATATCGTTTCAAAAATTATTCTACTCTAATTTAAAATAAATTCGTCAATAGCAAGATTATTTATTACTAATTAAATTTTCGGCTGATATAATGATCCATCGAATATTTACCCGCACCAGTAAAACAAATCAGCAAAAAACAAAGACTGTAAACCAGCGGAACATCTTTTACCAAAATTGGATCATTAAAATGCAATACAAAGTAACCAGTAAGTGTAACCGCCAAAATTGGTAAGGTGGCTAAACGCGTCATTAAACCTAAGATTATAAATAAAGGCATCACAAGATTTGCAGTGGTTGCAAACGCCTGATTGAAAGTCTCAGAAAAGCCTAAAGGATTTGGTACAACTTCTGCCATTGCGGTGCCAATTCCTATTTTCTTTAAACCATGGGCATAAATAAGCTCCGCAGAAATTGCAATTCTAAAAACAAGCAAAGCCACATTGTTTAATTGGGTTCCTAAATTTGAACGCAATAGAGAAAAAAATAGATCTATCATGATTTTCATTTTATAATTTTATTGGCCTTTGTTCTAAATACCTTCTCTTGAGAAAACTACTCAGATTCAAAAGGCCAATAAATTAAATTAATAATTACAACTGTATATTAGTGTTTAAGCATTGCTCGGCTGTATTGAACACCAATTCCATATGCACCGCCATATTTCTGAACTAAGTCAGTCACGGCTGTATACGTTTCGGCTCTTCCCCAATCACGTTGCAATTCTAATAAATACTGCATAGAAGTAATAGGTCTCGCTCCTGCCTGAACCATGCGAGTTACCGCCTGGTTGTGCGCTTCAGCTGTAACGTCACCGCTTGCATCTGTGATTACATAAACTGTGTATCCGTCGTTTATGGCTGATAATGCAGGCCCTACAATACAAACCGAAGTCCATAAACCGCCCATAACGATAGTTTTGTTTCCTTTACCAACTACTTCTTTGTAAGCATTGGCATCTTCCCAGAAATTCATAGTCGTTCTGTCAAAATACTTCGTGCTTGATTTCGGATAAAACTCTAGAACTTCAGGAAAAACAGGTCCGCTGAAAGATTCTTCGGCCACAGTTGTAACTACGGTAGGCACTTTAAAAATCTTTGATGCGCCTGCAACCATTGCAGTATTTGTTCTTAATTGATCTACAGGAATATTACCCACCGCAAATGCCATTTGGCCTTCATGATCTACTAAAACCAGTGTATGATTTTTAGGGGTTAACAATTGAGGACTTGGTTTTTGTGCAAATGCATTTAGAGACGACAATGCAATTACTGCAACTAAAATTAAATTTTTCATAATGATTCTGATTTATTGGTTAAAATTTATTGGACTTTTTTACTTAAAAAATTAATGATCAGTTTTGAAATTTCTGAATGGTGTTCTTCCAATGCAAAATGGCCTCCGTTTACCAAATGAATTTCTGCGTTTGGGTTGTCTTTTTTGTAGGCATTTGCTCCCGGAGCGGTAAAAAACTGATCATTTTTACCCCAAATTACTAGTATCGGCGGTTGGCATTTCGCAAAATACTGATGCCATTTTTCATATAATGCGATGTTGGATCCGTAATCTCGAAAGAGTGCCAGCTGAATAACATCATTTCCAGATCTGTCCAGATAATATTGATCTAAGCTGTAACTGTCGGGTGCAATTGCTTCGGGATTTTCGGCACCAGTTAGATACTGCCATTTTGTAGCATCAATAGTCAGGAAAAAACGTGCTGCTTTTTCAGTTTCTGCATTTGGCTTTTCAATGTAGGCTATCAAAGGTTTTAAAACATCACCTAATCCTTCCACATAAGCATTTGCATTTTGAATTATAAGTGTCTGAATCAATTCAGGTCTTCTAGCAGCTATTCGCATACCAACTGGCCCGCCATAATCCTGAATGTAAAAACTGGTTTTCTTGATTTTCAATTTATCAATAAAATGCTCCATCGTAATAGATAAGTTATCAAAAGTGTATTGATACTGCTGAGGCGTTGGCGCACTACTCTGCCCAAAACCTGGATAATCAGGAGCAATAACATGATAATTATCGGATAATTCATTGATCAGATTTCGGTACATGTGCGATGATGATGGAAACCCGTGAAATAAAATAATTGTAGGTTTATTTATTTCGCCTGCTTCACGGTAAAATATACTTAAACCATCAACAAGAATTGTCTTGTATTGAACAGATTTATAAATAATTGTTTTTGAATCTATAGTATTCTCTTTTGAAAAATTTGCATACGATTTGAAGTAAGGCAAACAAATGATCAACAAGAGCAATATGCTAATTTTTGTCTTCATTTTAATGGTTTTAGTTTTTGATAAATTGTTCTCAGGAAATTATTTTAATTGATAACCTCCATAAAAATTAACCGGAGACCAATCTGGAATTGCTTTTTCAATTGCAGGATTTAGCTTTGCATATTCTTTATCGCCAAAAACCACATCCCCTCCTACTACTGTCAATACTGCCGATAAATCTTTGATTTTATTTTCTTGCACACTGAAATAATCATCTGATAAGAGTATAAAGTCGGCAAACATTCCTTTTTCTAAAGTTCCCTTTACCGTTTCTTCTTTTGATACCCAAGCACTTCCATTTGTGTATAACGAAAGTGCTTCTTCTCTCGTAAGTAAGTTATCAGGAGCACTCAATTGCAGTCCGCCTACCGTTTTACCAGAAACCATCCAGTATAATGCAGGCCAAGGATTATAACTAGCAACTCTTGTTCCGTCTGTTCCTGCGCCTATCGGAATTCCCATTTTAATCATTAATTTTAAAGGCGGTGCGTATTTCGCTTTAGCAGCGCCATATCTTTCAACAAAATATTCTCCAGCATAAGCCATTCTGGATTGAATTGCAACACCTCCATTAAGGGCTTTAATTCTTTTTAATTGGGCTTCGGTAACGGTTTCTGCATGATCAAACAGCCATCTTTCTTTTGCTAATTTGCCATTTGTTTCTTTATTGACTTCTTCGATAACATCTAACAAATTAGCAATCGTTTCGCCATAAGTCGCATGAATTCTAAACGGCCAACCGCTATCAACATGCAGACGAATTACTTTTTTGATATCGTTTCTCCAAGATGGTCTGTCCTCTAACATTGGCTGTGGCGCTAAAAAATTTTCAAAATCGCCTGCGCTCCAAGTTAGAAATTCACCTCCGCCCTCTAATTCATAGCCGTGATCCAAATGAATTTCTCCGTTATGGCCGACTTTGTTCGTTGCAATCCAATTTTGAAATTCTTCAAACTCTTTTCCTTTATTTTGAGGAAATAAATAATAAGACAACCGTAACGGCATTTTTCCCTTGTCAGCAAGTGATTTAGTTGCGCCGTAATCCTTCAGAAATACATGTCCGCCACCTCCAGCATCTATCCCGCTTGTGATACCGTATTTGTTTAATTCTCTGTAAAACTGTTTGGTAGAATTTGACATTTGCTCCTCAGTCATGGGAGGCAATGCTCCTATTCCTGCATATAGAATTGTCGGATTTGGTTCTGCCAGAAATACTCCAGTTAGTTTACCGTCTGGTCCTTTTTCATACGAGCTTCCTTCTGGCGGTTTTGTATTTTCATCAATTTTAAGCACTTTCAAACCGCTTTTATTCATCCACGCACGGCTGTATAAAAACAATACAAATGCTGGAACATCTCCCGTTGCATCATTTATTTCCTGAACTGTTGGAAATCTTTTTTCTTCAAATTGAAAAGGACTCCAGCCACCAACTACACGCACCCACTGCCCTTTTGGAGTTCTGGCAGCTTGTTCCTTTAACATTTGCAACGCTCTTTTCAAAGACTTCACTCCATCCCATCTTAATTCAGCATTATAAAAACGTCCGCCTCTGGTTAAATGCAAATGGGAATCATTCAGTCCCGGAATAATGGTTCTTCCATTAGCATCTATAACTTTTGTTTTATCTCCTTTTAGCTTCAGCATATCTGAGGTCGTTCCAAAAGCTAAAACTTTACCACCTTCTACGGCTATCGCTTCTGCAATTGTGTTGTTTTTATCCATAATGGCAATCTTACCATTGGTAACAATTAAATCGGCTGTTGTACTGTCGTTTCCTTTTTTGTCCTTTTGACAAGAAAGAAATACTAGTATGACTAGTATTAAAAAAATATGTTTCCTCATTTTGACTGTTTTAAATATTGGTTATATTGATTAATTAGAGAAATGACCTTTAGAAATTAATTCCATTTTTGGTGAAGGATATTAAAGCTGCACAAATGAATTCCTTACTTGTTGAAACAAAATTACAGCTAATGAAGAGGTTCATTTCTGTGAATAATTCACTATAAATTATAAAAAACTAAGATTTAAAAGTCATATGGTTTTTACATTGGTCGAACTTATTTGTATCGGCTTATCACAAATAAGATTTAGTCTCAAATTGCTTTTCCGAAAGGTATCAGATTCAAAATACTGTAGAAAAAAAAATCTGTTAGCCCTAGTTACAACTAACAGATTTTTTGATAAGAATATTAAAATCCTTTTATAGCATTATCAAGGTTACTTTGATTCTTGACCTAGAATCGACGCAACTACCGTTGGCTCGGAAAAGAACGGCGTATGGCTGGTTGGCAGAGAATACGTTCTTGTGATATTTGCATTCTTGGCCATACTTTTTTGCAAAGTCAAACCTATTGCGTGATCAAATTCGGTAAAAATATAGACCTTATCTAACTTGCCAAAATTAGCGTCCGTAAGCGTTACTGGAGTTGCAAGAGGTCCCAAAGGCTCTGGTTTAAAATTAGCAACCAGTCCATCAGCAATTTTCTTAGGCGCATCTGCAGCAAAAAAATCTAAAATACCATTCTTAGCAATTCCGACCACACCCGCTTTTTCATCTGGCTGTATGTATTGCCCAATATGAGTTTCTTTATCTGCTGCTGAAATTGAAAATAGGCTTTCTCCGTTGGCTGGCAGAAACGCGCAAAGGTAAATCAGCTTTTTGATTTGTCCTGGTATTTGCTCCGCAGTGGCGCTAATCACCATTCCTCCAAAACTATGTCCTACCAGAGTTATATTTTTTCTGGTTCCGATTGCTTTTTTTACTACGTCTACATAACCTTGTAAAGTTAAAGATGAAACAGGTGTTTGATCGGCTCCATGACCTGGCAAATTTACTGAGATTACTTCGTTACCTTCTTTTTTCAATGCTGTTTCAACATCTTTAAAATCTTTGGCCGAAGACCATGCTCCGTGCACTATAACAATTGTACTTGTACCTGCTGTACTAGCCTGAATTGGTGTTCCTAGAACAGTCATTAAAATAACTGCTGCTGTTGTAATTGATTTTCTCATTTTTAAAAATTTATAGTTTATTAATTGTTTATTTTATATTGTACTTTTCGTGTTTATAAAACCAAAGTGAGCGTTGTAGCTGTAAAAAATATGTCTTTGCCATTACTAACGTCTTTAATAAAACTACCGCTTTGAAACCATGTTCCTTCTACAGTTAAATTCAGATATTTGTTAAAACTGTAATCAAATGAAGCTCCCAATTGGTTTCCTATTTTTCTTGAAGTTGAATTTGAACTACTAAATAATACGGAAACATTTGTCTGATATATGGCATCATTTATTGAAGCTCTCCAAAACATATCATAATCGATATTGAAATTTAATTTTTGTGTCAGCTGAAATTCAAGAAAAGGATGAACATCGATTAAATTCGAAGGCCCGATTAAAGCCGCTAACCCAAAATAGGCTCCTCGTGGAAAAAGCGGATTAAACGTTTCTAAAGAATTATCATTCTGATTTTTATCTCCAGAAATATATTCTGCTTTTAAACCTATTTTTTGTCTTGTTTTATGAATGTTATAGGCGAAATAATTATGGATTGAAAATGTCCAGGCGTTGATGTTTTTAGTACCAAATTTCCCAAACTGATAGGCCGCTTCTATATCATAATTCCAATTGAAATACTTCCCCCAGATTCTTGATCCAATTGTATTTCTGTCTTCCTGCCCTGATAAAGTATTGTAGGTACTCTCCGTTTTTTCAATATTTAAAAAGTATATTTCTATATTGTTTAAATACTTCACCTGATTTATACTGGCATACAAACCACAAAATTTTATGTTTGAGTCAATTTTGTCATTAAAGTTTCCAAATCGATTTTTCACATAAAAACTATAAAAAGCATCGACAGCTAGGTTTCTTTTTTGATAGATTATTTTAATTGCGTCAAACGCCTGTCTGCTGTTTGGGCCTTCCCGAACTGAAATTAATCGTTGCGATCCATAATACAACTCCTGTCTTCCCATCCTAAAATTTAAATTCTTAACCTTAAAATCGAAAAACAATTGATGCAGATCTAAAGGGTTTTCTTCTAAAGGATTAGGTTCTATCCTGCCAATTGCAGAACTGCTTTGCAATTGACTAAACAATCGAAATGAATTTCCTATTTTTAAGTTAGCATAAAAAAGTGCTCTGTTCAATATAAAGCCATTATCATCTTTATAGCTTTCATCCCAATTTTCGTTTTCAAAAAATTGGTATTGCGTTCTGTTTTCAGCCCCAAAGAAGAGAAATGTTTTAGATTTTTTGGATAAAGTAATTTGTTTGATTTTATAATAAAAACTTTGATTGGTGCTGTCTATCGAAATGACATCATCATACCTTAAAAATTTAAACTCATTTGTTTGTTGTGAATAAACGACTGAACTAAATGCCGTCATGATAATCAGAAAATATTTTTTGCATTTAAACATATCATACTATGAAAGGAAATATTTTCTATCCAAGATTCTTGGGGTATTTATCAAACGCTTCCAATTTAAAAATGGCATGGCGTACGCCCTTATAGTTTTATAAATCAAAAATGAAGGGCTCACATGAGTTTTTATTTTTTTAGTTTTAAGCACTTCGCTAATTGTTTCTCCTATTAAAAATGTACCGCCAGAATAAAAATCATTCTCTATACCTGATGAAGACTCAATTTTGCGATCTAGTAGTATAATATATTGCCCCTCTGTTACGATGCGTAAGTTATAGTCATAATTTTCAATAACTTTTCTAAGAATGTCACTATCCGCTTCAAGAGAATCAGATAGAAATCCTATTGTTGCTTTACTTAGATAAGTATCAGCAGTTCCAAGATACTTCTCTTTTTTATGTTCTGATCGCAATCTTTTTATTTTAAATTCCATATCTAATCTTTTTTGATTTAATTTCCTATAGTTACATTTTTCAATAACTATCTCATCTTCAATTTCTGAATCATTGCTGCATTCAAATTATCACTATAAGCCCCATAAGCGTCAACCAATAATCCTTTTACGCCACATTGCGTATGTATTGCGTAAAGTATTGAGGAATCATCCGGATTAGAATCGCCTTCAAAGCGATAAAATGCATCCACAGTAAACTCACTTGATTCAAATGTCTTGTTTAATGCTTTACAGCTTAATGTTGAATTACTAAGATTAAAATCATAAGTATATCCTTCTGCTTGTTTTGTATTTATAGCTTCCGTTAGGGTATCATAATTTGTCATTTTTTTTAGTTTTTTAGTTACTATTGGGATTGGTTTAATCGTATTGCCTGAGTAAATTATAATGTATTTAATTCTCAATTTCTCAAGCTTTTTAAATCTTAATTATCAGATTTTGTTTTCGTTAGAACAAAACTAATTCTAAACACAGCATTAATTTCTATGGAAAAGTTATCAAGAATTATAAATATTAAAGATTTCAGCTATTTCATAAAATCATATTAAAAGCAGTAATAAAATTTTAGGATTCAAATGAAAATACTAATTTTGTGTTATTCAGTACAAAAATAATTATGCGCGGAAGACCAACGATATTTAGTGAAGAAGAGCTGCTTAGAAAAGCACAAACCGTATTTTGGGAAAAAGGATTTACACCAACCTCGCTTGAAGATCTGCTTGAAGTAATGCAGATTGGCGGTGGGAGTTTTTACAATACTTTTAAAGGCGGCAAAAAAGAACTTTTTTCTAAAGCGCTCCAACTTCGAAGAAATGATTTAAGAAATTTTAAAGAAGAACTTATTCAAAGTGAATCGCCTCTCGATGCCTTAAAAGATTTTTTTCGATCGCTTGCAACAACTGATCCGCATACTCATTTGATGGGCTGTCTTATTGTGAATACGATTATCGAAATGACCTTTGTAGACACTAAATTTCAGGAGGAAGCCTTAACCATACTAGGCGAAATGGAACAAATTTACATTTGGGCAATTGACAAAGCGCAAAAGGAAGGAAAAGTAAAAAATCAGACGGATCCTGAAATTTTAGGCCGATATCTTGTTACATTTTGGAGCGGACTGAATGTTCTCAGACGTATGTATCCGGATAAAAAAATACTCTCTGCTCAAATAGAAATGCAGCTTAGCATTATTAGCTAAGCTTTTTTTTAAATCATTTTTGTGTTAAACAACACAAAAATAAAAATGAACAATTTCACACAATAGATTACTAATTTAAAACAACATTCATGATTATTTACAAAAGGATTATTTTACTGTTTTTTACTACTTTACTTCTAAATGCCTGTAATAAAGAAGACCATTCGAAAAGAGAAAGTTCAAGTGAGAATACTTATTTAAAAGATACTACTAAAGGGATAAAAACAGGCGGTGTCAAAGTCGTAGAAATCACAACACAAAAAGGCAAATTTAAGGTCTGGACTAAGACTGTTGGTAACAATCCTAAAATTAAAGTTTTATTGCTGAATGGTGGTCCAGGCGCTACACACGAATATTTTGAATGCGTGGAAAGTTTTTTTCCTCAAGAGGGAATTGAATTTATTTACTACGATCAGTTGGGAACTGGAAACTCTGACAATCCAAACGATCCCGCGCTTTGGGATGTAAGCCGTTTTGTAGATGAAATTGAACAAGTGCGTGTCGCATTAAATCTTGATAAAGATAATTTTTATTTGTTAGGACATTCCTGGGGCGGTATTCTTGCTGCCGAATATGCATTAAAATATCAGCAGCATTTAAAAGGTTTAATTATTTCTAATATGATGATGAGCGCCATTGATTATAGCAATTATTCTAAGAACGTATTGGCTAAACAAATGGAACCAAAAGTTTTGGCTCAATTGAGGGAAATTGAAAAGAACAAAGATTTTAAGAATCCAAAATATATGGAACTATTGATTCCGAATTTCTATGCAAAACATATTATTCGAATGGATATCAATTCATGGCCAGAACCGCTAAGCCGCTCTTTCGGAAAAATTAATGAATCGCTGTATGTTACAATGCAAGGACCAAGCGAATTCGGAATTTCTGGTAAATTGGAAAAATGGGACATCAAAAATCAGCTTTCAAAAATCACAGTACCCACTTTATCAATAGGAGCAAAATACGACACTATGGATCCTGAACACATGAAATGGATTTCTACTGAGGTTAAAAACGGAACTTATCTGTACTGTGACAAAGGCAGCCATATGAGTATGTACGATGATCAGGAAACTTATATGAAAGGTTTAATTAAATTCATAAAAGATACAGATAATAAGCTAAATTAAATGATTGAAATTAAATTAGAAAAATCAATATGTATCGTATTGATTTTCATTTTTACGAATGCATTTTACAGTCAGAATACCGTAAAACAGAATCTAAAAATGTTTACTGTAAAGGGAAATATTAAAGGTGATATCACCGATAATTTTGCTTATTTATATTATAATGACATACAAGACAGCGTCAAGATTATCAATAAGCAGTTTGAGTTTAAAGGCCCAGTAAAAGATACTGTGGTGGCAAAAATTTATGTATCATCTGCTGCCAATGCTCCACAATTTTACTTAGAAAATAATACTATCAATATCAGCGTCACTATAGACAAAACAGTTAAAGATGGAAAATCTATACAAACCATGCATATTGATACCATTAAAGGATCATATTCTCTAGAATTACAAAAGCAGTACTTAAATTTTTATAAGTCAAATTCAGGTAAAAAAGATTTCAACTCGTTACTGTATTCAGAATTAATCGTCTTTTTTACCAAACATCGTTCTCATCCTTTTACTGGAGCAATTTTAGCTGAACTTGCTTTCATGAATCCGATCTTGAATAAGCAACAGCTTACTAAATTATATTCCATTTTAGATCTTTCGAAACAAGACGATCAATACCTTAAACTCTATCAAAAGGGAATAGAAAAATTAGATGTTTACGCCGTTGGAAAACCTTTTTTGGACTTTAAATTGCCGAACCAAGACGGAAATTTAATCAATTTGAAAGACTATAAAGGAAAAATAGTACTCATTGATTTTTGGGCTTCGTGGTGTGCGCCGTGCAGGAAAAAAAATCCTGAACTTATTAGTCTAAAACAACAGTTTGGAAATGCTGATTTTGAAATAATTGGAATCTCTAGAGATAAAAATAAAAAGCAATGGATTTCTGCTATAGCAAAAGATAAGTTAGAATGGACAAATCTATTGGATGAAGATCAAAAGATGGAAAATGCTATGGGAATAGAAAACATTCCGTACAATTATTTATTGGATGAAAAAGGCATTATTTTGGGCGTAAATCTTACTATCGAAAAAATCACACAGATTTTAACCGATAAGGTAAAAACACAAAAATCATAATTGAAAACTATAAAATATAAAACCTCCAAAACTTGTGATTTTGGAGGTTTTTAAAAATAAAGTAAGATGATTTTATTAGTATTTACAATTCCTGAATTTGTCTGATCATTTGGTTGGTAAATCCCCATTCGTTATCGTACCATGCCATTACTTTTACAAGATCGCCATCTACTACGCGGGTCATTTCGAGATCTACAGTTGCAGCAAATGTACTTTTAATTAAATCTGAAGAAACTAAAGGTTCATTGCTTACATCAACCACTTTTTTATACCTATCCGTTTTTGCTTCCTCAGTTAGAATTGTATTTATTTCTTCTGCAGAAGTTGGACGTTCTGTAACAAAGGTAATATCAGATATAGAACCAATCGGAACAGGCACTCTCACCGCAATACCATCAAATTTTCCTGCATATTCTGGAAGTGCTTTTGTTACGGCAATCGCTGCACCTGTAGCCGCTGGTGCCGAATTTATCGCTGCCCCACGCCCCATACGAGGTTCTCTTTTTGAAGGTGCATCAACTAATGTTTGAGAGGCTGTATAAGCATGTGTAGTATTCAGAATGGCTTTTTTGATACCAATTCTTCGGCCTATTATTTCAATTATCGGTCCAATATTATTGGTTGTACAGCTGGCACAAGAAAATATAGATACTTTACCATCTTCTGTATTTACTCCGTGTACAATGGTTGGCGTATCTTTCGTGGGGCCAGATATGACAACAAATTTAGCCCCTGCCGAAATGTGTTTCTCAGCATCTGGTTTATTGGTAAAAAATCCAGTACTCTCAATTACAATCTCAGCTTTTAAAGCCGCCCAAGGTAATGATGCAGGATCTTTTATCTCAGTGTAACGAATTGATTTTCCATCAACAATGATAGAATCGCCATCAATTGTAACCGTTTTTTCAAATCTACCGTAAATACTATCGTATTTTAAAAGATATGCTGCATTCTCAATGCTCATAAGATCATTGATTCCTACAACTTCCAGTTCAGGAGTTTCTAATATAATTTTTAGCGCTGCTCTTCCGATACGGCCAAAACCGTTAATTCCTATTTTTTTCATTTTCTAATTTTAATGGTTATCATTATTTTATAAGACATGAGTTTAAAGATAATAATTTTAAACTAAGTAATCTACACTATATCAAATGATTACATTTTAATAAATTACTAATTTATATCTAAGTGAAAGATTACATGGTAAAAAAGTAAACCGCTATTAATCCTCCGATCACTATAATTAATTTTCTGACCAGTTCCTGATTCATATGTCTTGAAAATACTGCTCCATAGTAGCCTCCAATGATTCCCCCAATGGTCAAAATAGCTGTTATTTTCCAATCTATTAAGCCCGAAAATATAAAACACAGCGCTGCGATTCCGTTATTTACAGTAACCATCAAAACTTTCAAGCCATTCATTTCATTGAGTTCTTTCATCCCATACAAGGTAAAAAGTGTTAGAATCATAATTCCTATTCCTGCGTTAAAATAACCTCCGTAAAAATTAATCAAAAACAATGGTATCAGCTTTTTGTGCGTATATTCAAAATGTCCGTTTCCTGTAGTTCTTTTTTGAAAATAGCTCAATATGGATTTACTAAAAGCAAATGTTCCCCACGATACAAGGTGAAAATAAGGAACCAAAGACTTAAAAACTTCAGGATCTGTCATAACCATTACAAATGCGCCGCATAAACCTCCGATTCCGCTTATTACCAATAAAATTTTCAGATCTTTTGGCATTATTTGAATATCGTTTTTAAATGCCTTAACACTCGCCACATTCCCGAACCACATCGATACACAAGTCATGGCATTAGCTCTTATCGAGCTTATTCCATTTAAAACCAAACTTGGAAATACTATAAATCCGCCTCCTCCGGCAAAAGCATTTACCGCTCCACCTGCTATCGCAGCTAAAAATAACAACGCATATTGAAGATAATTTTCCATTTTTAGTGTTGTTTTATTGATTTATGATAACTGATAATTTCCCTAGAAATTTCTACTCCAAATTCTTCTAAGGTAAAGTGGCCAGTCGGATAAAAAACCAGCTTCGAATCCGGCAGATCATTATGAATAGCCAATGCTCCTTCCTTTTTAAACACTTCATCATTTTCCCCCCAAACGATTAATGTCGGAAATTGTGATTTTCTAATTCTTTCCTGCCATGCCGAATAAAAAGCGAGATTATTTCCATAATCTTTTTTAATTGCTAAATGAATCTTTTTTAAACCATTTCGCTGCATTAAAAACTGATCCAACATATACGATTCGGGAGCGATCTTAGACAAATTGGTTACGCCTGTGAGATATTCCCATTTAATATATTCGGATTCTACCAGTTTTTCCAATTTTGCCTTATTTTCGGCTGTCTCATTTTTAAACAGCATCATAGCATTTTTAATTCCGTCTCCAAGGCCTTCTTCGTATATGTTCCCATTCTGAAAAATAAGCATATCAACTTCCACTCTATTTTTCATAATTAAATGCATCAAAATTGGCGCAGAATAATCAAAAAGGTAAAAGCTTGATTTGGTAATATTTAGTTTGTCCAGAAAACCTGCTATGATTACTGCAAAATTTTCAAACGTATATTCAAATTCGTCTTTTGATGGAACAGCGCTAAATCCAAAGCCTGGTAAATCGGGAGCAAGAATATGAAATTGTTCAGACAAAAGCGGAATAACATTCCGAAACATATGTGACGACGAAGGATATCCATGAAGAAGCAATAGATTTGGTTTTGCCTTATCTCCTGCTTCTCTGTAAAAAATTTCCGTTCCGTTTATACTAATGCTTTTATGAACAACTGTATTTGCTTGCTCCACGATAGATGTATTAGTCATTTATTCTAAATTCTAAATGCTTAATTTTTTGTTGTTTTTCTTTTAAGAAAATCTTTTATAAGAGCAGAAATTTCATTTCCAAAACTTTCTAGTGCAAAATGTCCTGTTGGGAATAAATGAAATTCAAGATTCTTCACGTCTTTTTTAAACGCTTCAGCACCTACACCTGGGAAAATATAATCATCTTTTCCGTAAACGATCAGCATTTCAGGATTGCATGTTCTAAAATATTCCTGCCATTCCGGATACAAGGGTACATTGGTTCTGTAATCATAAAAAAGTGCCAATTGAATGTCACCATTTTCTGGACGTTCTAAGTGTCTTAAATCAATTTCCCAGTTGTCTGGCGAAACTACCGATGCATCTGGAACGTTATGTGTATATTGCCATTTTAGTCCATCTGGAGCATGAAAAGTACTTAGTGTCGCCGCCGCTTCTTTGTCATTTCTGTCTTTCCAAAGCGCTCTAAACGGATCCCAGAAAGTTTCAAGGCCTTCCTCATAAGCACAACCGTTTTGTACAATCAACGTTTCAATGCTGTCCGGATTTCTGCTTGCAATTCTAAAACCAACTGGTGCGCCATAATCCATTAAATAAAGACTGAATTTTTTGATCTCCAATTCATCTAACAATGTTTTTACAATAACGCTGAAATTTTCAAAAGTATAGTCAAAATCGGCCAATGGCGGCTGCTCACTTCTTCCATAACCAGGATAATCAGGAGCAATTAGATGAAAATCATCTGCAAGATCATTAATCAAATTGCGAAACATGTGTGATGAGGTTGGATAACCGTGCAATAATACTAATGTTGGCTTTTGTTTGTCTCCTGCTTCTCTGTAAAAAATCTCCACTCCGTTGATTTTTCTTGTGTGGTAACTCGTTTTCATAATTTTAATTTATAAGGGTTAATTAATTATTTACTATTAAAAATCAAATTAACGTTCTGTCGCTATCACTTATAGGCAAATCGTTAATACTGGCATATCTTTTTCTCATTAATCCATCTTCATCAAATTCCCAATTTTCATTTCCGTAAGCTCTAAACCATTGTCCATCTGCATTTCGATATTCATACACAAACCTCACAGCAATGCGATTATCAGAATGTGCCCAATATTCCTTTTTCAGCTTATAGTCCAGTTCTCTCTTCCATTTATTAGACAGAAAATCAATAATTTCTTCGCGGCCGTTTATAAATAAATGACGATTTCTCCATTCGCTGTTTATGGTATAGGCCTGAGCAACCCTTTCAGGATCTCTGCTATTCCATGCGTCTTCGGCTAACTGTATTTTTTCTAGAGCTGTCTCCAGTGTAAATGGTGGTATTGGAAATTTTTTCATGTCTAAGTTATTTGTTGGTTATTTGATATCGACGAAAGCAGTGTTTTATAGATAAATTATTGAGACTTATAAATACTGAAGCAACTCAATCCTTTATTATCTGAAGCAAAATTATAGCTGTAGAAAGATTTACTAACTGTGAAAAAATCACTAAAAATTATAATAATCCAAGATTTGTGTTCTTTTTACAATTTTTAAAGAAAAGATCATCTCCTTTAGAAGTAATTGACTCACTTTAAAAAGATTAAAAAAATAGCAGAATAGAAATTACCTGATTTTTGCTTTATTTAAGAAACAGACTACAAGGGCTTTTGTATGTCTATTAAAAAAGTATCCACCGAGGTCAAAATCTTTAAATTTTATAATTTTAAGTCCGAATTGATACCTGCCTATCTTTATTTTTTTACGCAACTTTGAAAAAAATAACAACGCAATTTTAGGCTTAAAAAATTGTATATAAGCACATTAGAATGATACCGCAATTAACCACTTTAAGTAAACTAAATGATTGTCTGGCATTTATGAAGCTGCCGGATAATTATCTCAACAATACAGATTTTGTTGTTTTGAAGTTACATGAAATGGGAATACATACTCCTTGCCAATCACCTACTTTTCGTCCAGATTTTTATAATCTAACCATTGTCGTAAGAGGATCTGGAACTTGCATAGTGGGGAATGAAACTTTTGAACTTCGCTCTAATCATATATTTATTTCTAAACCAGACTCCTTCTTATCCAGCAGCTGGACCAATATAACCAAGGTTTACAATATCTGTTTTAGCAAAGATTTTGTTTTAGAATATTTACCCGAAGGCATCGACGCAATACTAGAATCAGATAAGAGTAATGGTTATATTGAACCCCTAACAAAAGAAACTATGCTCTATTTTGAGGAAACATGTCTTGAAATCTATGCACTTTCAAATTCTGTTTTATCCTATAAACAAGAACTTATTTCTAATCTTACTCTTAATCTTTTGTTTTTAATACAATTGCAATCACAGGAAAGAAAAAAACAAGAAACCAGAACCAATAAATATCCCCCGATTGTAACCGCTTTTCGTCAGAACCTTGAAGAAAATTTTAATAGTCTCCTAAAAGGGAAAAATGCTTCTATAATGCGTACCAAAGAACATGCAAAGCTGCTAAATCTGAATGAAAATCATCTTTGTAAAGTAGTAAGCAATTCTACAAACAAAACTATCAATGATTGGATAAACGAGAAACTCATTGATGAAATAAACTATCTTCTCAAACATTCTGATAAATCGATCAAAGAAATTGCGGGATTATTTGCTTTTAATGATATTAATTCTTTTTACAGCTATTTTAAGTCTCACACTTTAATTGCTCCAAGTGCTGTTAGGAAAGAATTTTTAATAAATAATTCTAATCACAAAACATAGTTAAGACCAAATAAATCATTAAAAAAACTATTTAAAAAAATTCATGACAATTCTTCCCTTTTCTAACCAAACTGCCTCACAATCTTTAATCTTTACATAATTATTAAATATTAAAATTATTTAGAAAATGGAAAAAGACAAAAAACCAAAATTCACTGATTTTTACGAAACTGTAGAAATCATGGGAAATGACGGGTTATCAAATGGCCATTTGGGAGATGAAGAATTTTCTTTTGTAAACTCACGGTTACTGCACAGAGACCACACCTTTCCGTGGAGCACTCCTCTATTTTATACTACCTTTTTTTCAATAGGATTTCTTATAGAAGCTCACGGACAAATTATTGTCGACAAGCAGCAGTTTACAGTCAAACCGGGAATGTTTTTTGTAAACAAGCCTGGTGAATTACAGCAATTAACGTGGTATTCGGTTCAGGAATCTTATGGCTTATTGTTTACCGAGGAATTCATTTCTAAATATGCCGGAATATCGATTTATAAAACTTTTCCCTTTTTGTTATTTGAAAGACAAGTTCCTCTGCAAACTTCTGTAGAATTTAGACTTGAACTTAAAAAAATTCTCCTTCTTATTGTTCAGGAACTTGAAAGAGATTCTCCTTTACAGAAAAAAATATGCGCTAATCTACTGACCCGATTCTTATTAAAAATTAAGCAGGAGTATTGGGAAGGATATAAAATTCATACTTCGCCAGACCGTAATCCGGACATTCTGAAAGATTTTACACAAAATTTAGAATATCATTACGACCAATTATTAAAAGGCAAGGTAAACAGAACGCTTTATATAAAAGACTACGCAGAAATGCAGCAGCTTCATGAAAATTATCTTTCTAGTGTTCTAAAAGAAAAAACAGGAAAAACAGGCGGACAATTAATAGCTGAAAAAACACTTAGCACTGCTAAAATTTTAATGGAAGATTCTCGTTTTTCAATAAAAGAGATTTCCTATATGCTGGGATTTTCATACATGTCTTATTTTAGTATATTTTTTAAGAAGCACACAGGGCTTTCTCCTGTGGAATATCGAAAAAAAAATCTCAAGATTTAAGAAAAAGGAGCATTCAGTATTATTTAGTAATAGATTATCCAGCGCTTCGATTTAAAATAATCATCCAAATTCTTTTTATTCTATTTTACCAACTCGGACGAATATTTACAATATCACCTTTATAAATATGTGTCAATTCATTTTGCGATGCATTAAAATCATTTCTTACTGAAATGGCTGTTTTACTAGTATGTTTTTTAAAAAAGCTGTAGAATTGTTTTAGTTCACGAAAACCGTACAATTGAGCTATTTCGCTCATCGACTTATCTGTATTTTTAAGAAGATAGGTTATTTCATCAATCAATTTTGCATTTATCCATTGATTAATGGTTTTGCCTGAACTTTTGCTTATTATTTTAGACAAATTGTTTTCGGTAATGTTTAATAATTCTGCGTGTTCCCGAAGCCTCAATACTACATCTGTTTCACCAGATATAAGTCCGTTGAAATTCTGATCCAAATTTCTGCAGAAAGCAGTAAATATAACATCATGCTTTTCGTTCTGAATTGCCAATTCAACAGCATTTTGATGTTGTTGAATGAGCAAAAGAATATTGACAAGAAGGTTTGATATCATTTCGTATTTAAATGTAGTCATAGAAATTGCTTCTGCATAAATTTCCAGACAAATGTCTTCAAATCGTTTAATATCTTCTTGGTTAAATAAATAATTTAAGCCATTGCTGTTGTCCATTTCCAAAAATTCTTCCATTCCGAATGGCAGAATATCTGCTATAAATTCTCTGCTAAAACTAATATTATAAACAGTCTTCATTTCGGTCCAACCACTGGAGAAATAAATATCTGGACGCTTCATGAAAACATTACCAGGTCCTACTTCAAAAACTTCGTTGCCCGATACTAAAGTTCCTGCTCCATCGAGTACGATCATTAAGGTGTAAAAATCAGGCCTAAATGTGGGAGTTAAATAAGGCATTTCTAACCCCATTTCATGCACTTTTAAAATAGCAAAATCATCTGTTTCATTATAAGAATAAACAGGTAAGTTCATAAAAGCGAGCATGTCGCGCAATTTTTTTAGATTTGTAAGTTCTGGTTTCATTCTATTCTATTCGTTTCATCACTTATTTGACAAAAATAAAATTTGAATAAATGTACTAAAATAACAGAAAATTACAAATGAAATAAAATCCTTTTTCGGCTCTATAAATCAAGTCATTCGTTTGTAAAATAATGAGATTCACTTTAAATCTTAACAAACTCAATTTTTGTAAAAGTCTGATGAAATAATATGAAATCGAAAAGTTAGCTACAAAACAAACTTTTATTTTTGATGTCTGATATTTTCAGTAGAATTTGTTTATTTCACAAATCTACTGAACATCTCTTTAATTTCATCAAAATTATCTGGTTTCGAAATGTATTCAACAGAGATATCATTTTTTTTAAGCCATGCATACATGAATTCCTCAGGAGGAGTAGAAATTAAAACTACTTCTATCTGCTCAAATTTCTTTTCTGATTTCATCTGCTTTAGAAAATCGAGTCCGTTTATCATAGGCATGTTATAATCCAAAAAGATAAGATCAGGAAGCTGTTCTGCATTTCTTAATTCCGCAAGAGCGGTTTTAGGATTTGATACGGTACGATATACAGCATTTGTCTGCATAGAATTCAGAGCTTCTAAAAACAATTCGGTATCATCAATGTCGTCATCTACAAGAAGGATATTTTTGTAACGCATTTTATTCTTTTTATATTCTATAAAACTTATAATCAGCTTATTTACGTTTGTTTTTGTATAATGGTTTTTATTCTTATCCGAAAATTTTGTTAATCTTTTGGGTTTTGGTTGTTTGCGTAGTTTTTGTTAACGTATCGCTTGTGACCTATCCGTCTCGTCCTGAAAAAAGTTGTAATAATAATTACCGCTTTCTTTAAGAACTTCCTGATCAAAAATTTACTTTAAGAACCCTTTTAATAATTCTATCTAATTCTTCTTTTTCTTCTATATCTCCATTAACACTGTCCATTTCTCTTTTTAATTTAAACCAATGAGAATCAGTAGCTCTAGTTGTGTAATTCCATATCATTTCCATGTCGTTTACGTATTTAAACTTAATGTAGATATTCCCATTTTTCATAATATATTCTTGCCCCGATCGCTCTAAAACATATCTTATATTTTTATAATAATTTTGTGAGACTTCATTAGGACTTGCAATTCTATACAATTGATTATGAAATAAATTTGAAAAAAAAACAGGACCATTTATGACCTCCCTTGGAAGAACTGGCCGAAGTTTTACATATCTATTTTGCCAATAATAATAATGAGCTGAAAATAAAAAAATAAAGCTTGCTAAGATTATATATATCTTTTTCATTTCTTATCTCAATTTAAGATTTATCTCTCCGCGCTAGCGCGAGCGTCCCGCTCGTGCCCGCAACGATTATAAATTAATATCAATTTCTAAAACAGTTTGATCATTGTCACCATAATTCCTTGCAGAACTGTATTTCCAATCTATAGGATTAGTAACAAAACCTGTTTCCAAAGGATTATTATGAATGTAGTTTAATTTCTGTTCAAAAACTTTATAAGACCAAATTTCGATAGGCTGATTATTCTGCTGCCAAAATTGCCTGAATTTTACATTACTGTTTCTTTTACCAGCTCTCTCAAACATCCAAAGCATCCATTCTTTTCTACTTTCTTGCGGATTTTCTTCAATTGTTTTGAGCATTTTTCGAGAAGTAAATCCTTTAAAATCGCGTATGAGACCTGAAGGATCTCCATTTCCTGCTCTAAAAATTAAATGGATATGACTTGGCATGATACAATAGCCGTAAATTTCCATGGATTTATGATTACGGCAATAATCTAATGACTCAATTATATTTCCAAAATATTCTTCTCTAGTAAACACATCTATCCAATAAACAGTAGCAAAGCTTATAAAGTATGCTCCCGTTTTTTCTCCAAACTTATATTTCCTACTCATTAATATTTTTTTGAGTAAATATAAGAAATACTTTACATTAAGAATAAAACGTTTGTGCTGTCGTTGATTTACGTTGAGTGCACGAGCGAGGATATGTATCGCTTGTCATCTATTACGCTAACGCGAGCGTCCCGCTCGTGCACGCAATGCTTATGTTCACGAGCGGGACGCTCGCGTTAGCGAGGGAAATGCTTTACATTAAAAAAATAAAACGCTTGTGCTGTCGTTGATTTACGTTGCGTGTCACGAGCGAGACGCTCGCGCTAGCGAGGGTAACACAACTCGAAGAAAGAATGATGAAAAAAAATCCCATTTCTAACGAAATGGGATGTTAAAACTACTTATCTTTTATTTTTAAAAACCTTATAAAACACAAAAAGAATCACAAGCCAAATCGGAATTAACTCTACAGATATCTTCATATTCGTCATCCACATGATGCATAAAATACCCAATAAGAATATGAAACAGATGTAGTTGCTTACGGGATAAAATATAGAAGCAAACTTCGTTTTGGTGTTTTCTCTGTCTTTTGCACGTCTAAATTGCAGATGCGTATACGAAATCATAACCCAATTAATAACCAAACAAGACACTACTAAAGACATTAAAATACCAAAAGCTTCTTCTGGCATTATTTTATTAATTAAAATACAGATCGCGGCAAAACAAGATGAAATTAAAATAGCATTAACGGGTACCGAATGTTTGTTTAGTTTCTTTAAAAACTTAGGCGCACTTCCCTGATCTGCTAATCCAAATAACATGCGCGAGTTGCTGTAAACACTACTATTGTATACAGATAAAGCAGCGGTAAGTACAATTAGATTCAACACATTGGCGATAAGACTTGTAAAGAATATTTTGTTGCCAAAAAGCTCAAATTCCATTCCGTTTAAATTTTGAAAAACCATTACAAACGGACTGCTGTCTGTCGTAATTTGTTGCCAAGGTGACAATGCAAATAAGATAACCAATGCGCCAACATAAAATATCAGAATTCTATAAATAACCTGATTGGTTGCTTTTGGAATGTTTTTTTCTGGATTTTCTGCTTCAGCTGCGGTAATTCCGATTAGTTCTAAACCGCCAAAAGAAAACATAATTAAAGCCATTGCAGACAATAAACCTTGGAAGCTTCCATTTGCTGCTTTTTCGAAGAAGCCTTTCGGAAAGAAACCTCCATCATTATATAAATTATGAATCGAAGCATGCTCCCCTCCTGTTCCGCTTACCAGCAGATAAGTTCCAAAAAGAATCATAGCAATAATAGCAACCACTTTTATGATGGAAAACCAAAATTCTGTTTCTCCGTACACCTTTACCGACGCAAAATTCAACGCATTAATAACCAGAAAGAAAAATAAACTCGATGCCCAAAGCGGAATTTCAGGCCACCAAAACTGGACATAAACGCCAATCGCTGTAAGTTCGGCCATACTGACTAAAATATACAGAATCCAATAATTCCAACCCGATGCAAAACCCGCAAAAGAACCGCAATACTTATAGGCAAAATAGCTAAAACTTCCTGAAACAGGTTCTTCAACCACCATTTCGCCAAGCTGTCTCATAATAAAAAAAGCAATAATTCCGGCAATGGCATAGCCTAAGATAACAGATGGCCCCGCTAATACGGCTGCTGGACCAATGCCGAGGAAAAGGCCTGTTCCTATAGATCCGCCTAAGGCAATTAACTGAATGTGACGGTTCGTTAGTCCGCGTTTAAGCTGATTCTCTTCTGCAGCATCATGATTATTTTTCACAGATTAGATTTTTAGGATTTAAATGTATTTGGAAATGTATAATCAGCGAAGATAAGTTAAAAAAGGAATCTCGCAAAGCATCATTTTGTCGGATCTATCAGAATTGAATATAAAAATTGAAGTTTCAGCGTTAATCTGCACTTTTAGAAAAAATAAAACCACTCCGAAGAGTGGTTTTACCAATAGAAAGAATCATACTAATTACTCAATTCAAAAAATAACCTATCGTTATTTGAAAAACTCTATTTTTCATATCGCTATTGATAAAATAACTAACATCACTTTCTTTAAAAACATTTGAATATGACAGATTATATCTTGCATCTGCATAAAATTTATCTCTAAATTGGTATCCCAAACCGAAGTTAACCGAAGTATCTATTCCGCTTGAGTATTCCTTCAGGTTCATACTCTCTTTATTATCGTATCCTAAGAAATTATCTTGGTATTCATTATTTGATTTTAAAAGAATGCCAATTTGAGGTCCCGCCTGTACGCTTAAACCTTTTGTAACATAATATTTCAACATTACAGGAATGTTTAAATAGCTTAGTTTAATCGTACTTTTAAAATTAGAATTGCTTACTTCTGCATCAGAATAAGAAAATTTAGATCCCTGCTGGCTGTATAATAATTCCGGCTGTACGGAGAATTTCTTTGCAAGTGGAATTTCAACCATTAAACCTGCGGTAAATCCTGTTTTGTCTGATGAATTTAATTCGCTTTCATCAACGCTAAGGTTTGCCATATTTAAACCCGCTTTTATTCCTAGTTTCACTTTTTGATCCTGAGCTATAGCTGCCCCGCTTAGGAATAATGCGCATAAAACTAACATTGTTTTTTTCATAGCCTTTTTGTTTTAAGAATGGTAACTCCCAAAAAAGAGAGTTACCTAATCTGTCTCTTACTTTTTAATAATTTTAGCAGAATATTTTTTGCCTGATGTAGTGCAATCTAAGATATACACACCTGGCGTTAATCCGCTTACACTTATGCTTGACGGCATGGCGGCGTAGATTTTATCTGAAACTGTGCTTCCATTCATGGCATAAACTTTAATCTGTACTTCTCCTTCTACTTTTTCTGTTAAAAAGATATTTACATTGTCAACTGCAGGATTTGGAAATACTCTAAAAGGATTTGTTATTTTTCCTAAAAGCATTCCTTTAGAATCAAATACGGTCGACATGCTATTACAGCCATTAGCATTCGTAATCTGTAAGCTGTATTCTCCTTCCCAAATAGTAACAACTGATTTTTCTGTAGCATTTGGAATGGCTTGACCATTTAAAAACCATTGGTAAGAAACTGCATCAGCCGAAGCTGTTAGTTTTTTGTCGCTAAGCACTTTAATTTCAGGAACTACATTATTTTCAAGAATCGAAATAGTGGTAGATAAGATTCTGCCCAATCCATTTTCGTTATAAACCGTCACATAATAATCGCCACTTTCTTTTGTCGTGAAAGTTGGTTCTGTCGATCCGTCAAACCATTCATACGATTTATAATTTCCTGGGTTTAAAACTACTTCTGGCCCACAAACAGCACCGCTTACTAATTCAGATTCGAAAGTATCAAACACAACTTTTACGGTTTCAGTAATAATACAGCCATTTTTAAGCGTTGCTGTTACAGTATAATCTCCTGCTTTGTTTACATCAATATCATAAGAAGATTCACCCGTATTCCATTTGTATGAAGTAACATCCAATTCTTTGTCTAAGAAATTAGTTTCAGCATTTAGGTATGCTGCAGTTCCTGCATAGGCATGAATTTCAGGTTTGTCAAATATTTTGAAATCTGATGATACATTTTGATACACATAATTTTTAACGATGTTGTTTTGTGCTATCAAATCTCCTTCAAGTTTTGCATTTACAGTAAACACATGAGAATCTCCAGAATCATCCAATTTAGGCTGTTTGATAAAAGTATATTCTATGCTTCCGCCAACAGGAATTCCCGATGCAATGGCTTCTGAAATTTTTTCTGATGTATTGTAATATTCTAAATCTAACTGAATCGAATTTTCTTTAATTGCAGTTTGCCCTTCGTTGGTAAGCTTAACTTTTACTTCGCTATTGCCGCAGATATCTTTTGGTGACAAAATTTGAGTCGATATATCTAAAACCGCTTCCGTTCTAATGCTTAAATCATCTAACACCAAATAAGAATATCCATCCGATTTAGCGTGTCTGAAACGGAACATCACAGACTGACCTGCATATTTGGTTATATTTAATGCTGCTTTTTGCCATTCTGTATCAACATAAGTGCCTTGACTGGTAGCTCTCCATATTTCTTTCCACTCACCGCCAACTTCTTTAATATCTACCAATAAAGCATCATTAACATTACTCTGCAATGCGTAATAGAACTCTAATATTGTAGTATTTCCTGTTACTTTATAAAGCGGAGAAATTAATTCGCCATAATAAGAATTGCCTTCTAACTGACTGTATAATAGTTTTCCTCCTGTATCTCCAGTACGATCATTCTTCGGAAGAGTCAAATTGATATTGTCAGTCGTCGGAACTGCTCTCCAAGGATAATTTTCGTCACTTTGATTCGATACAAATCCTTTTGATCCAAATAGTGAACCTTGTGTTAGATTCGAGAAATTCTCACTACTCAATTCTGGTGCTTTTGCAATAACCTCAAAAGCAGCAGTCAAACTTTTTGCGTTAGCATTTGTTTGCCCGTCAGCGCTTGCCTGCACTTTAATCTCATAACTGCCCGCTTCTAATTTAGGAAGTCCGGCTATTTTATAAGCAAGAGTTTCGCCCATTCTGATGGCAGCTATTTTTTCAGATGAAACTGGTTCACCAACAGCATTTCCATTTTGAAGGATTTGATATTTAATAGTGATTTTATCAAGTTCTTTATAACCGTCATTTCTAGCATTGATAAAAAATTCATGAGTCGGTGCATCTTGATATACGCTTTCTGCCACGACAAGATTCGATAACTTTAAATACTCTTTGGTTGGTGTAATTTCGATATTATCAACAGCAAAACCATTAGCAAATAAGCCATTGTCTTTTTGCACAAATGCAACTGTTACACACGATTTTCCGGCATAAGCACTTAAGTCAACATTATATCCAAACCATGCACCATAATAAGGCATGTGAAATACTTCCTGCCATGTTACTCCACCATCAGTACTTACTTGCACGTAACCGTCTGAAAGATGCTGGCCATCTCCAAAACCATCAAATGATAAGTGTGCTTCTTTGTAATTAGTCAAATCAAATACGGGAGAAACAAGCATGTCATTTGCAGCATCGCAATTGCATTTATCGTCATTACTTGCCATAAATTTGGTATGCTCTTCTAAGAACCATCCCGGAGAACCTAAATCTGGGCGTGTTCCGTGTTTCCATCCTGCTGATCCTTTGTTTTCAGAAGTTCTCCAGCCTTTGTATTTAGTAGCATCTTCAAAATCCATTTTGTATGGAAGGACAGTTACTTTTTGATCTTCATTATTCCAATTATCGTAGGTAAAAACATAAGAGTTGTTGGCTGGTTTTAGATCTGTAGCCATATCTTCTGGGAAAACAGAAACCGAAATAGTGTGCTCTCCAATATTTTGTAAATTAATATTAGGAATAGCGTAATTGATAGTATCTTTAAACTTAGTAAAGTTTAATGTTGTTTTTTCTGTTTTTGAAAAAACTTCATTCTTTGCCGCATCAAGAATTTTTGTTGTAACATTTACTATCTGATTTTCAGTAGCAAAGTTATTCGTTATCGTAGCGTTTACGGTAGCATTATTGTTATTAATAGTACATTTTCCAGCGTCTAATTTTGCCGAAAGAATCTCTAAATCATAAGGTGCATTGCTTACCAAAATATTATCTACAAATCCGCCAATGAATCCATCATAATAATCGTCTGATTTTACATGGAAACGAATCGCTACTTTTTTTCCTGCAAGTTCGTTTAAACGAATTTGATAAGGATCTTTTCTCAAAACCGTATTTACTCCTGTAAACCAACCTCCGGTTTCTGTTTCATCGGCATGAATTGTTTCTGGGTAATTTACACTTTCAATTTTTTTCCAGTTTTGACCTTTATCTTCAGAATATTCTACAGTTAAACCGTCGTAACCTTTATGAAAAAGATAGTATAAATCGAACTCCACGTACGGAGACACCACATTTGTAAAATCAAAGATTGGAGATTCTAATACAAAATCAGAATTAAGCCCCATTTTTTCATTCGTTTTAAAATCTACCATTCCCCACATATATTGTGATTTAGTAGTTCTGAACGAAGCTGCAAAATTCTGGAAAATAAACTTTTGTGTTCCTCCTAATGCTTTAGTGTTCCATCCGCCTGGTGTTCTTTCAAAACCTTCAGCATATGGAAATTGAGCTACAATACCGCTATAAGAGGCATTTAGTATACTATTGTTTGTTGTAACTGGATCTTGGCTAAATGTCACATAACCTTCATATGTATGAAGACCTGCAGCAGACAAATCTACAGTTTCGTCAAAAGGAATTGTAATTTCTGATTTTCCTTTAAAAACCGTTTGTAAAGTAACATCTTTCCAGATTGTCGTACTTCCGGCTTTTGTGTTAGCGTATCCCACTTTTAGCTGCGTTCCAGCTGGAATATCCTGACAGCCTAAATTTAAAAGCGTAATTTCTAATTTGTGATTTGCTGTCAACATATCTCCTGAATAGTCAGGCATTTTTAGAGATGTTGCTTTAAGATCAAAATCTTTTTCAGCAAGCGGAACTACAATTTGCGAAACAAAAGAATAGCCATCTTGTTTGTCAAAATCAGTAACTGAATTAAGATCTATTTTTATCTCAACATAGTTGATAGGGCCTCCAACTTGATAAGGTATCTTGCTTTTAATTGCCAATGTTGTTTCTGCGCCAACAGCCAAATCTTTAGCAAAAAGAACCGTTCCTTCATCACTGTAAATAGTGCGCAGATTTCCAAGGGCATTAGCCAAAAGCCTCAATTTGAAGTTTAAAGTTTCATCTGCTTTGATTACGGTAGTACCTGTATTTTTTATGGTTACATAAAAAGGTTCGTCTCCTTTTAATTGCCCGCATGGTAAAGAAGCTTGCTCTACGCTAACCAGTGAAAATTGTTGATCTGAATACGCAGATCCTACACCAATAGCATACCAGGCGTTGGTTACTTGTTTATATTCTTCAGAACCTAAACCATATAAATCTTCTGTAGCCATTAAACTTGCTCTGCGCATGTCTTCAAAGTTTGAAGATGGCGACAAGTATTCTGTAAGCGTTACATAAGCAATTTTTTCTGCTTTGGCCAAACCGATTGGTTTAATGCTATAACTGTTGTTAAGGTCATTTACACCTTCTCCACCTTCTACTAAAAGATAAAACCAGTAATTGGTAATACCGCTATTAATGTGCACACCACCATTATCATAAGCTGTGTTTGATGGATTTGCCCAGTTTGTTCCTCCGTAAGTATCCGGCTGATTTTGCGCTTTCGGATCAGACATGCTTCTTAAACTTCCATGAGAATATAACTCATCTCCCAAAAGCCAAATATCATTTTTACTGTCTTTTCCGGCATAAAATTCAATAGAAACACCAAATATGTCACTAAAAGACTCGTTCATAGCGCCCGATTCACCTTGATAAATTAAATCTGCCGAAAACTGCGTTACAGCGTGCGTTAGCTCATGTCCAGTAATACCTAAACTTACATATGGAGTATTATCTCCATCTCCAAACTGCGCCCAACCGCCTGTCCACGAAGCGTTTTCTACATTTGTACCTAAATGCGCAATACCAAAAATGGTCATTCCTTTGTCATCAACACTATTTCGGTTGAATTTTTCTTCGTAATAATCAATTGTTTTCTGCAATCCCCAATGAATATCGATCGCTGCTTCATCGTGATCTTTGTTGTATAAATCATTCCAGTTGTTATCCTCATCAATGTATTCTGTCAGGACATCATCTGATGGAAAATCGGCATGATTCATATTTAAAGTATAAATTGGCACAGCAAATTTACCTTGATCTGTTTCCAATCTATAACCATCAGCATATTGCTTGGTTCCAAAAGTTACATTTCCGGCATATCTCGCTTTTGCTTTTCCTGTAGATGGCGAAACACCTGCCGTTTTTACTTTATCCGTATGCACATCACGGCTTAAGTCTATTTTTAAAATAACTTTTCCTGTGTTTGCGTCTACATAAATCGTCTGGCTTGATTGCGGATTTGTAGCAAAAATGTCATATTTCCAAGCTAAATGGTATTCCGTTAATTCAGAAGAAAAATTAGGACCTACATATACCAGTTCACCTTGCGGTTTTTTACTGATTTTTTCATGGACTAAAGAAGATAATTTTTTGCTCTGCCAAACATATTCCTTAGCATTTACCGTATTTAAAGCATTTTGTAATGCGGCCGACGCATTTACTTTATAGCTGCTGTTTGCTGGCAGTTTTTTACTGATGTACCCAAAAGCATCAATTTTAGTTTTATTATCCCTTACTTTATAAATCGCTCCTTCTACGGGAACAGAATTATGCACTTGCTGATAAGTTGCTAAGTTTCTGCCGTGCTTAGCCGAAACCGATTTTAACTGCATTTTGTCTTTACTTGACAATTCAAAGTCTGTTTTTTTAACTTCAAATATATTTTGAATAGTCAAATTAGCAGATTTGGCAAAAGATTTCACTTTTGTAGTGTCTGCACTCTGATCATTTTTTGCAGTTGAAGCACTTTGACTTTTGTTGAAAAATTTCTCGCTAGTTTGCGCTCTTTTCATAACTGCTTTGCTTTCTTCCTCAGAAAGAGCAGTTCCTTGTACGCTTTTCTGAGTCAAAAGAGGATTGGCAGAAGCGTCTTCCTGATCCTTATTCTGATCTGTGTTTTTTTGAGAAACTTGATCCTTTTTTTGAGCTGTAAAAGGCGATTGTACCGCTGTCTGCACATTCGCTGATTTGTTTTTTGGTAAAGGTGACTGAGCCATTCCGACGGAACAGACTAAGAAACCTAATAAAAGAAACAAATACCTGGTTTTAGAGTAAATCTGGTTCATTTTTTTTAATTTAAAATTAGTATTAAAGGCTGCTTTAGTTAATAGTGTAAATGCTACAATGGTTAGCAGAAAACCACAAAAGCAAGCCCTAAAAATCAATTCGGCGGTTGATTTTTGGAACTTGCTTTCGTTATTTTTTGTAGAATTTTTAAGAGTGCGCTCTTCTTTGTTTTTGTTTCTTCTAAAAGCTCATCAAGACTTTTAGAATGTTCTTCTTTTTTCTTTGTATTCATCAAACGTATTTATTTCAATAGTTTGATAAAAGTAGACCGATGAGATAAGCTTCGGAAAAAAAGGACTAATGCAAAAACACTCAGTGCCAAAAATGTAGCACTTAAAAAACACTCATTTTAAAATAATCATAACGTTATCAAATAGTTAACTTTACAATTATTTTACATTAAATCACCTTTAAAACTATTGAGATAAGTGGACAGATTTACTTTTTCGTTGGTTAAATCGAATTTTTTTCGAAGTCTGGTTCGGGCATTTTCTATCGATTTAAACGATTGTCCCGTAATTTGAGAAATTTCTTTTGTAGTTAAATCCAAATAAAGAAGCGCACAAAGACGTCGCTCTTTTGGAGTAAGTGAAGGATAATCGACAGAGAGTTTATCAAAGAAAGATTTATGGACTTGTTCAAAACTGATTTCAAATTCTTTCCAGATATCGGTATTAAGATCTTTTTCCAGACGTTTTAAAACGATATCAATTGCTTGCTGCAATTCTTTATTAACCGTTTTAAGTTTAATCATTTTAAGATCGGTCAAGATTTCGTTGATATTATCGGTACGATGAATTTCTGACATTGCTTTTCCGACCAAAACCATATTTTTGGCTTCTAAACTTTGTTTCAATTCTTGCTGTTTAGCTTTTAGTTTTTCTTTTTCTAGTTGGTTTTTAATGTTCTTATTTCGATATCGAATCAGTAAAATAATTAGAATAAGAATGCCAACAACCAATATTAAACCAACCACATAGTATTTAAATCTTGTTTTTTCTTCTTCTAATGTTCGTATTTGACCTCGAACTTTGTAATCCTGCTCCAGCCTGATTCTTTCTAGATTTACAGCTTTTTGTTCGATATTAATGCTGTCGCTTATTTTGTTGTATTGTTCAAAATAATAAACCGCATTTTTGTAATCTTGTTTCTTCAGATAGGCATCATAAAGCATCTTATTTAATCGCATGCCAGAAAAGCCGAAAGATTTGTTTTTATTTAATTCTAAAGCCTCTTTCGCATGTGTAATTGCCACGTCAAGATTATTCTGCTTCAGATTATAATCAACAAAGGTTTCGTGTGCAAATGATTTTAATGAGTTGTCAGAAGTAGAATCAGCGGCAGCAAAAGCTTTTTCAAAATAAAGTTCTGCTTTTGCATTATCTTTCTTAAAAGAATAAGCCCTTGCCAGATTCGTATAAATGTAAACCGTCAACTTTTCATTGCGCAGTCCTTTGATTATCGAATATGCTTTTTGATAATAATGCAAAGAAGAATCAAGATTTTTTTCGAGATAAATTGTCCCGATATTATTTAAGATCTTTGCCATTTTAGTCGGATCTTTTTTTATTTTCTGATACTTATAGACTTGCAGAAAATATTTTAAAGCTTTTTCCTGATTGTTGCTCTTTGCATATAAAATAGCAAGATTATTCTCGACCCTTTTTACTTCTTCTGTATTATTTTTTTCTTTATAAATGTCATAAGCCTTTAGATAGTATTGCAAAGAAATATCCAAAGCATCTTTTGCATCATATAACTCACCAGAAGTTATGTACACCGCTGCTAGAGTTTCGTCTGGATTCGATGTTTTTTTTGCTTCAATTTCAGCCTGTTCTATGTATTTTACAGCTCGTTCCCAATCTGAATTTTGCAGTCGTACCCCAATCTTTTGGCACAATTCGACCTTCTTTTCATGATTATCAATAGTATTTAATTCATCTATTAATTCTTTTGTAGAAGACTGAGAATAAACAGATAAAGAAAATAAAAGAAAAAGCTGAAATAGTAATCGTGATGTCATTGCCAAAAGGTCTTAAAAGCTATGTCCAAAATTAGTTAAAAATAGCAGAGCTGAAACACCAAAAGCTCAAGCCTTTTTCTAATTATACCTGCAATGATCAAAAACATTGAAACTGCTCTTTCATTTATTCCAAAAAAATAGAAAAAATATACTGACAGCAGTTTGAACTCAAAGCATTCTCTGATTCGCATTATTGCTGATAAACATGGCGTTGCGGTGTTCTGAGATGATTTCGACAAAGCGGTCAAAATGTTTTAGCACATCACTGATCAACTCGTTTTTGGTAAACAGACGAACGTCATATCCTTCTCTGGCGTCGCCAAAATACGATTCAGGATAGAAACTGTCGGCGCTCTTGTAATCAGGAAAATTTTCTTCTGTTACCACATAATCCGATACCGCTCTGGACTGAACTCTCACGCCATAGATAAAATTATTTACTTTATCGTAATGAATTTCAATTTCCATACCTACTGGATTGCTGGAAACATGCAGTTCTGCTTGAATATTATTAGCTTTGAATTCTTCCTTGAGTTCTTCAAAAGCATCTCGCACATGAGAATTGATAAAGTCTTCTGCAGCCGATTTATCGCCAGAAGATACAATTCCCTTAAGTCTGTCTTTCCAGAATTCCCCTGACCAAGGAACTGTCGAAACCGAAAATTCACGCTCATAATATTCCAGATCAATGGTAAGCGCTTTTACAAGACTAACCATAAAAAAGAGCATTATAATAGAAAAAGGGAGTGCTGTAATCAATGTCATGCTTTGTAAAGCGCCAAGCCCTCCTGCATTTAAAACCATAAGCGCCAGCACTGCAAGCAAAATTCCCCACCCAACTGACTGCCATTTAGGAGATACTTTTGCATTTCGTGTTGCAATTCCGTTCATTACAAAAATGCCCGAATCTGCAGAAGTTACAAAGAAAATGATGATTATAAGAATGACCAATACGCTGGCAAAACCCGAAAATGGAAAATAGTCCAAAAATCGGAACATTAAAACATCAGGATCTGATGAAAGTGCACTTAATGCTCCTCCTGCACGGTTTTTATCCATCCAAATGGCACTGTTTCCGAAAACGGACATCCAAATAAAATTAAAGACAGTTGGCAGTACCAGCACCGCCGCAATGAATTCACGTATCGTGCGGCCTCTGGAAATTTTGGCGATAAACAGTCCTACATAAGGTGACCATGATATCCACCAAGCCCAGTAAAGTATTGTCCAGTTATAAAACCACGGCAGGGTTTTCTCCTCGTAGACGTGTGTCGAGAAAGTAAGGTTAAAAAAATTGCTGAAATAATTTCCTATTCCTTCCGTAAAACTTCCAATGATAAACACTGTTGGTCCAGCAAACAAAATGAAAAATAGCAGCACCAACGCCGCAATAATATTAATATTGCTCAAAATGCGCACTCCTTTATCTAAACCGCTTACCGCAGAAAAAATAGAAATAGACACTAAAACAGCCACAATAATAATCTGATAAACAAAACTGTTTCCCGGAACGATATGTAGTAGGCTCAGTCCCGAATTAATCTGAACTACACCAAATCCTAACGTGGTTGTAATACCGAAAAAAGTACTGCAAAGGGCAAAAACATCGATGACATTTCCCCATCTCCCGTTAATTTTTTCTTTTAAAAGCGGATACAAACAGCTTCTAAGCGATAGCGGTAGTCTGTAACGGTATGAAAAATAAGCAAGAGACAAACCGACAATACCATAAATTGCCCAAGCATGAATTCCCCAGTGAAAAAAAGTATAAAGCTGTGCATTCTTCGCTCTGCTAATCTCCCCTGCTCCCTGAAATACTTCGTTGGAATAATGCTGAATAGGCTCTGCTACGCTAAAATACATTAATCCTATTCCCATTCCTGCCGCAAAAAGCATCGAAACCCAAGAAAAAAAAGAATATTCTGGTCTGCTATCGTTTCTTCCGAGTCTTATATTTCCGTATCTGCTGAACATGAGGCACAGCAGAAAAATAACTACCAGTGTAACCACCCAGACGTAGACCCAGTTTAAATTGACAAAAATTGAATTTTTAACGGTGTCCAGAAGATCTTCGGTTAATGAAGGAAATAAGGCCGCAACAACACAGACTCCGATTATAAATAGTAGACTGGGTATAGTAACACCTTTGCTTAAAGTATGTTTCATCTTATTCTTTTAAGGATTAATAAAGCTTCACACAGAAATAAGGGGCTGAAAACTGCGAGGAAATAAATAAAGAAGCGTAAATGCTCAAATTGCTGCAGATTTGCAGCGTGATCTCACAAAGATAGCTAAATTATTTTAGGCTCAAAAAGTTTATACTGCCCTTCCCGCTTGACTTCGGGGCGAAAAACGTGATACTTGTGATACATATAATCTAACTCGTTACAATACTAGCTTTTATAAAACACATAAAACCATCCTTTTACAGGATGGTTTTTAATTCCGTTTGATTGCCTAAAACAAATTTAAAATGATTTTGAAAAATCTTGATGAACTTACAGACTAATCAACTTTTTCAAAATCAGGCATTTTAAATGTTTTGTTATTAAATTCATCCGTCGGTCCGTACAATCTAAACATTGGCATCGGACGCTTGCCTCTTGTCGTAATCCAGTTGTTTTCGAAACCTTTCGGAGCTTCGGGACCAACATAAATAGTTACGCTTCCGTCTGAATTCTTTTTCATATTCGGAAGGTCATAAGTCGACAAAGTTGTTCTGTTTGTTTTCGAATAAATAAAACTGTACGTAGCTTTATCATAAACCGTAAGAGCCCAAAATTGTTTTACGGGCATATTGGCTGGAACATTTACTTTGTATGTTTTTCCTGCTTCTAATAGATTGCCTTTTGAATCATTCATACACATAATATATTGTGTTGCTGGATGATCTGAAAGCACTTTTGGAACATAAGTGCACTGAAAATACTGCAATGCTTTGCCTTCAATATCTACCGTGTTTTCGTATTCATAACTAAACTCCCTATTTTTATCAGCCTGCATTAATGATGCATAATGTCTGTCTGGCCAGTACAACCATGATTTTGGATAGTTATCCCATAATTGCTGCAAGTAATAATAGGCATCAACAGCGCCTTGATTCATGGCTTTTTTAGTTTTTTCATCAGGATTAAAATCTTTTTTTCCGTGCTCAATTCCTAACGATTTTAACATTCCAAGCATTACTTTGTCAGTAGGTTTTGCATTCTCCAAAGAAAAAATGGCTTGTACATCATTAAAATATTTTTCGTTAAAGAATGGCAATGTTGCATAACGCTGATTTGAGGGATCGATAAACTTCTGCACAGGAGGATTTGCCGCTTCGCTTAATCGATACATTTTTAAGCGTTTGGCATATTCATACGCATCTTTTTCAGATTTTCCAGGTGCTCTTACTGATCTAAAAGCAAAGGCTATACGAAAACTTGGCGAAGCTACATGAATATATCCTTTTGGTACAGTTCCTTTAAAATCTGGAGCCGTAAACAAATATTTAGACGCTTTTCCTTTGTCAAGCCCAGATGGTCCGACATCGGCAATTGTAATCTGCCAGTGGTCAACAATCTGACCGTATAAGGAACCGTCTGCACCAGCTGATGGAATTTCTAGAACGGTAGGCCCTTTACTTAGATCTGAGAATGCTGTAATATAAGACGTAGAACTATTTGCTGTAATGGCTTCCAATTTTGGCGTTGCAACTTTTGAATATGCTATGATATCATTGTCTTTATATCCTAAATCTTCAATTGCCGCTGCTCTAAAACGATAAATATCTACCGCAGGAAGCGCCCATAAAACGGCTTCAAAAGCACGATGGTATTTTACCTGATATTCAAGATCTTCCGTTGAAGGTTTCGCGTCAAATGACGGCTGTCCAGCCAAAGGTTCCATCGCTGGATCAAATTTTTCTGAAGTTACCTTTTCAGTAGTTTTTTCCTCCTGCTGCTTACATTGCAAACTAAGAAAACTTACAATCAAAACTGCGAATATTTGTTTTGCTTTCATAATTTTTAAGGATTATGATTTATCTATAAATGAGATAAATAATGAATTTACTTTTTAGTATTTATGCTTTCTATGTATAAAAACTTAGAATTAGTTGTTGTTCAGTCCTATTTTTTAGTAAGCTGAGGCAGTTTATAAGTTCCGTTCAGCGCTTCTTCTTTTGGCTGATACATTCTCAACATTACATAAAATGCACCTTTTGGAGCTGGCAGCCAGTTATCTGTATTTTTTGGCTTCGCATTCTGTATAATGATTTCAAAAGAGCCGTCATTATTTCTCTTTAATCCTTTTGAATCTCCTCCGAGTTTATATCGATTTAAATCGTTTTGCACCAGCAATTTATTATTGGCGTCGTACATCGTAAGAGACCAGAAAGCGTTTACAGGAGGATCTTTTTCAAATTTTATAGAATAGCTGTTTTTACCGTCAAGCACATTTCCGTCGCTGTCAGTGTATCGTAACGGATACATGGCTTCTTTTTCTCCCTGTCCGCCCAAATATGGACCTGCAACCATCGAACGAAGCGCATAATCATAGCCAAAATCATCCAGTTTGGTTACCCACATCCATCCATTTAGTATCTTGGCACTTGACTGCACAGAAGCAATAGTTGTAATAGGGCCTATTAAAGCCGCTTCATTAAGTCCTTTGAGCTGTGATTTGTTTAATTTTGAGGGGTCAAATTTTCCTGGTGTCAGACCAATTTTTTCGAACTGACCTACTAATGCTTTATCCTGTTCAAAAATCGGGTTTTGAGTCATGACAAAAGCCAGTTTTTTATAAAATCGCAAAGAATCATTTTTTTCAAAACTTGGCATTGAAGGCAGTGCAGCAGGTGTGCTTTTACTTTTACCGCTAAACTCGCTCAATGATTTTAAATGAAACTGATCCTGCAGCGCATGAAGCTTATTTAAATCATCATCTTCAAACACTCTCACTCTGCCCCAAAGCCATACTTTTGAGGTTGTACTTTGTATAACTTTGCTAATGCCTGATGGTAGCGTTCCTTTCCAACCCGGTGGCACTATGGCAAATTTTCCTGCTTTGGTTCCCGTTGTTCGTCTTCCGATATAGCTGATTAGATTCTGGTACATATCAAAAACATCGACCACATAATAGCGGTCATTAGTATCTGGAGTTTCCAGAATAAACGGTTCTGTAAGATTCAGAACTGCACTCATATAAAAAGTATCATTGTTGGCTGTCGGCATATCAGCATCTTTTGCTGTTGGCAACTCTCTGGCCCAACCAATTTGATTTAGAGGCGCTCTGTAACTTGTCGCTGGTTTTGGATTGGGAACGTTGATGTAATCCCTCATGGTTTCTTCCATGCGGACTAATGCGTATCCCCACTGGTAAGCGAGAACTCCAGCAGTCTGCGAACTATAATAGTCGCCAAAATCTTGAACCTGTGGAGTTGAAGGGATTTCTACTACAGGATCATTCTTTGACGCTGCTAAAGCCAATATGTCTTGAGTTTTTCCGTCTTTTTTCTCAGACACGGGATCTGAAGACTGTTCTGTTTTTTTATCGCACGAGACAATTGATAAAAAAAGTGCTGTAATTAAAATAAGATTTTTCATGGAGATTTTATTTTTAATTAAAAGTAGGTCAATTAAAAAAAATTAAAGTAGTGGAATCCTTGTAATTGTGTTTCATATTATAACTTGCAACATGAAATCTGAGGAATTTGTACGATTTTAAAGTTAAAAGCAACAAATTTAGTGTCAGAAGAATTAATTTTTGAATATTAGATTTTGAGTTGAATACTCTGAGAACAGATTGTCTCTTTCGTTAAATATCACAAAAAATGTAAGCGATTTACGAGATTAAACAAATGTCGCTTACGCCAAAGCCGAAAAATCCTTGATTTTCATTGTTTCTTTATAGAGGTATAAAGATTGTAATTCAAAAGAATACGAAATAATAAATTTTTAGATTATGAAAACATCAAACAACACAATTCTCATAACAGGTGGAGGATCTGGAATCGGTCTAGAAATGGCCCGATTATTCTCTAAAGACAACAAAGTAATAATTACGGGAAGAACAGCCGACAAACTCCAAAAAGCTGCCGAAGAACTACCAAACGTAACCTCAATCGTTGCTGATATTAATAATGCGGCAGATGTTACCAATTTAGTTGCAGAACTTAATGCAAAACATTCCAGCTTAAATATTGTGATCAATAATGCCGGTCTTGCTTATTCTTTTCAGCTTACAGATCAGAATGCTGGTGCTTTCGAAAAAGCAAGCGAAGAAATCATGACGAATTACCTTTCGATCGTTAGACTGACCGAGAAACTTCTTCCGTTATTGCAGCAAAAGCAAGAAGCGGCGTTTGTGAATGTTTCTTCTATCGCTGCATTTTCACCAGGAATTGCTGTGCCTGGATACGCAGTCAGCAAAGCAGCTCTGCATTCTTATTCACAGGTGCTGCGCATTTCTCTTGAAAAGCAGGATAAAAAGCCTATAGTTAAAGTTTTTGAACTGATGCCTCCTTTAGTAAATACATCATTTTCAAAAGATATAGGTGGTCAAAACGGCATTAGTCCGCAAGAAGTTGCTTTGGAGCTGAAAAAAGCACTAGAAAGCGAAACTTATGAAATTCATGTGGGAGCCACGGCAGATTTTTACAAGTTATATCTTTCATCTCCAGAAACAGCCTTACAAGTAATGAATGGAGGAAAATAATAGTATATAAAAAAGAGCCAAACCACATTGCAAGTTTGGCTCTTTCTTATTTCCTAATTCGATTTCTATTACTGTTTCCTTTCAGACGGCCTTTGGTTCTACAAGTTATATTTATTTAACACCTACAGACCATCTCAGTTTGACATCCCTTAAAGGGCCATATAATTAAGCTTTAACTTCTTCCATTGAGGCACCGAAGTTAATATGCAGCACATTTCCATTTGGCGTAACCAAAGCGGGAACAGATTGAACACCAGCATTTTCAGCTTCTCCAATTCGGCTTTTATCGTTTCCGAAATGAACTACCTCTACATTTTCTTCTCCAATAAGAGCAATAATATCTTGCTCAGCGCTTACACATACAGGGCATCCTGCGTGGTAAAAAACAGATTTTTTCATTTTTTTTCTTTTTAATTTTTGACTTTATTGTCAGGACAAATTTAGTTAGGACTCGTAACGGACAGCTGATCCAGAATGGAGTTAAATCATCCTAATCTGGATCATTTTAAATTCTATAATTTAGAATTAATTTTTGCCCGTAAGCAGCATTCGGGCTAGCTCGGCTGTTTCTGTTTCAGTCAATGGCTTTAATGGATTTCGTAAATGTCCTCCGTCTTCCCCAAGAATGTTCAGCCCTGCTTTAACAGCCCGAGGAAGTCCTTTTGCTACAATGAATTTTAGCAAGTCTAACTGCTTGTAGAAGATCTCACGCGCATTTTCAAGATCATTTTCTTGAATTGCGTTATACAAACTAATATTTAATTCGGGAATCAAGTTTGGAGCGGCAGTGCACCATCCTGCAGCACCCGCGGTAAAAGCAGCTAAAGCCAGCGGATTTGATCCGTTATAAAATGCAACCTCTTCCCCTAGCTCCCTTCTTAGATAATGCATGCGCTGTACATCTCCAGTGCTTTCTTTAATCATGGTAACATTTGGAATTTCCAGTAATCTTTTAAGCAGTGCAGGAGACATATCTACTCCGCCTGTCGCTGGATTGTTGTAAGCCATAATCGGAATACCAATTTTTGAAGCTACTGCATCGTAATGCTGCACGATTTCATCATCGGTAAGTTTCCAGTAGCTCATTGGTATTATCATAACAGCATCAGCACCCGATTTTTCAGCAAATTGCGCATGATAAATTGTTTTTTCTGTAGTAAGATTTGAAACACCAACTAATGTCGGCACACGGCCAGCAACTTGTTTAATAGTAGTTTCGGTGATATTCTCTTTTTCTTCGTCACTCAAATAAGGAAGGACGCCTGTACTTCCTAATGGTGCTATGCCATGAGAACCGCTTATAACTAAACGTTCTACAAGGTTTTTAAAAAGTGTAATATCAACTTTCTCATTACTATCGAATGGTGTAATCGGATAGGCAATCACACCTTTAAAAGGAACTTCTTTCATTTTATGGATTTAAGTAAATGGCTTCTGCAAGCCGTAATAATAGATTAAAGGTCTCTTCCTTCTTCTTCGCGAAGCGCCACGCCTAGGTTCTGAAGCTGCGGTGCATTTTCACAAGCAATATATTTGGCAGATTCTGTACTGCTCAGATTTTTATGTCTGTGCCAAGCCCAAGAAGGAATATATACTGCATCGCCAGCTTTCCATTCTACGCGCTCGTCTTCTACTTCTGTATATCCTTCGCCTTCTATAACATAAAGCACGGTTTCGTAAGTATGGCGGTGTCGGTTTGTCATTTGATCCGGAAGCAGTCCGCCTATTGTAAGACTTACGTTCTTACTTGGCAGATCTACAAAAAATACGGGATGTTTGCGTTCTGTCGAAAATTGGTCGTGCACACCAGCAGTTTCTACATTTTTATGAATAAGATGCGAAGGTCTGTGGTATTGCGGTCTTGCAAAAGTCTGGTGGAAATCTTTTGAACTAAAGTTCTTTTGTTCGCCGTGAATAGTTCTAACGGCTTCTGTGTTTTCATCTAATCTTGACATGCTTTATCTATTTATGTTAGTGCATTATTGCATGGCAAAAATATATCGCAACTGGATCTTCATACTGGCACAGTTTTAATTAATTTAACTAGTCCAGATTAAATTATACATCAGAAATAATTTTAAGAAATGGGACAAAACAGATTCTTGAAATGTGATAATAACTGAAAAAAGACATTTTTCATAAAGAACAACTGGAATAGTCACATACTTCAAAAAACATCTTTTACTTTCGAAAGAAGTTCAAAAACAAGTAATTTTACTTATAGTCCTACTGAATATTTTCGATACTTTCACATAATTCGGCTAAGGAGAATTGAGACTGTTTAGATATCAAAAAAATATACTTAAAATAGCAATATATGAAAGTAGGAATTATTGGAATCAGTACCGCAACTCTTGATCTATGTACAAGGGCAGCTGAGGCAGGATTTGAAGTATCAGTAAATGATCCGAGAGGTCATGCCTTGTTTTCACAAGTAATAAATAGCATCAATGGTAATGTAAAACTATCAGTAATAGAACAAACGGCAGATGCTGATATACTTATCGTATCTCTACCATGGGAAAACCTTCAAAAAACATTGCAGCCACTAAACAAAATAGACAATAAAATAATTCTCCACACTAATAATTATCTATTCAGCAGTGAAAGTTCTGCTATAGAACCGGCAAAAAAGACGGCGGCTCAAATTATTAGCGGTTTATTTCCACAAGCCCATATCGTTAAATTATTTTCTACTTTTAATTTTAACGTTGCCATAGAAAGCAGATTGAGCAAAAATGCACGAATACTATTTAGCGGCGGAAATATCGAGGTTAAAAAGAATGTACGCCTTTTTTTGGACAAACTTGGTTTTTCTAGTACTGAACTTGTTGAATATAAATCAATTTGAAATATTTGATGGAGAACCCGAAAATCTTAGTATCAATTACAAAGCTTCTTCATATTTCAGATTTTTACTAATCTTTCCGTCCTTAATCACATAAGGATGAGTACGCAGTATATCTTCAAGCATTTCTGGACTGAAACTGTTGGTATCGTACATACAGATTAAGGAACAAGAATGTTTTGGAGTAAGCTGATTTAGGCTAGCCTCGTATTCTAATAGTTCATCGGTTCCTGGCAGGTTTTTGAGAGCCCAGACCATATCTCCACATGCTCTAACACTTTCATAACCAGCTCTTGAAGCTGACAATAAATTGCTTTCGAGCATTTTATACATCTTTTCGGCAGCAAAAACGCCATCACTTGTATAGGTGTTTTCTGAAGCAAGCACTTCTAGTTGGCCACTTACCAGTTTTTCAGTTAGAGAAATTCCATTATCAGTCAGACAGCGGCAGTGTTCACCATGGCGGCTGCCTTCCAAAATATTAATAACTTTTTCATTCGCTTCCAATCCTTCCATAATATAAGGAATGATTACCTCGTACTGCTGTTCTTTGGAATCGAAAAAACCGCAAATATGCATTGGAGCTGGCATTGTTTCTCCACATACCGAAAAAGTCGTTTGTCTGTTCATAGCTCAAATATACGTAATACCTATTTTATCACAAAAACTTAAGAATAGGATTTTACATTTTTTTATCTGTTATATTTTATTTTACGTTCTTATTTTGGCATATTCATCCAAATTGCATTAAAATTTAGTTGAATTAAGAGCTGTTCTACCTTCTGTCTCACTTTTATGTCATTAGTAGCATAAAAAACAGATCGCTTCGATTCCTTTTTAGATGTATTTATTTCAAAGGGAGTAAAAATATCAACGATTGTAGCACTAGGAACTATACTAGCCAATACTTCTGATGATGTATTACTAGAACTATTTTTAAGAACTACATTTCCATTATCGACAAGATAATTATGGTAAAAGACTATTTTGCCACTCGTTTTAGGAATTTCACTAGCCACCTCTAGCATCTTTTCTTTACTTATAAAAAGAATAATTATTTCGCAGCCAGCGGCCTCAGAAAGTGAAACAGATTTGATTTTAGGATGCAAAAATTTAGAAAAATCTCTAAAAATCATGGGGCACCCTGTTGTGCTTAACAAAACTTCAAATCCAGACAAAACTAGCCTCTCTGCAAAGTCCAAGGAAACTGAATTTAACCCGATAATGCCAATACACTGCTTTTTAACCATTTATAAATTTAAATTTTTCAACAATAAGTTCGCCTTTGTAATAGTTATAGTATTAATGCCTTGTATGCAGTATTTCACCAAACTATTTTAGCTTAAATTTCAAATTTAAAGACTAAACAATTGTTAAAAAATACCCATTAATGAGTATATTTAGTAAAATTATTTATCTAATTTTATCAAAAAAACAGCAATGAATCGTGATCCATTACCTGAGTTAGAGCGAATATGGGGAACTGTGGCAAGGTCTAATGTTTCTGCCGAGCCAAATTATAGCATAGACTACATTAAAAAAATAGTTGATATTTTTTCAATCGCCGACTATTATTACCTCATTTTTAATTTGGTAACCTCCACCATCGAATATGTTCAAGAAGATATAACGAAAGTTCTAGGATGTTTGCCAGAGGAATTTACTACTGAATATTCTTTTGTGAATATTCACCCCGATGATGTTTCTTTTTTCTTAAATGTGCAGAATACTGCTATGAAATTCTTTTCTCAAATTCAGCCTGAGAAATCATCAAAATACAAAATGAGATACGATTACAGGCTTAAACACACTGATGGAAGCTATAGACGCATTTTGCAGCAAGTTTATAATATTCAGTCTTCTCCAGAAGGAGGCGCTTTAAGAGTTTTATCTGTTCATACTGATATTACCCATTTAAAAACTAGTACTAAATCTGTTCTTTCCTTTATTGGATTAGACGGAGAACCATCGTTTATTGATGTAGAATTGCAATCTGCTTTTAAACCAACCAAGCCCATATTAACCAAAAGAGAAAAGGAAATATTAAAAAATCTGATTGAAGGGCATAACAGCAAAACGCTATCAGAAAAACTATTCTTAAGCGTTGAAACCATCAACACACACAGAAGAAATATTTTAAGAAAAACAAAAACAAAAAACACTTCTGAAGTTATTTCTAAAGCGCTAAGAGAAGGCTGGCTTTAAAATTTACTTTAAATTAATTTATCTTTTTTGAGATTCTCCTTTGGATTTTTTTTAGTTAGCTTATCTATTATTCCGTATTGTTTTGTGCTAGCCAATTATAAATTTCGGTTTGTGCACGCCTTGGTTTTACAGTGCCCAAAACTTCCAATTCATTGTTTCCTTCCCTGTTTATGGTTCTTCTTTTTGTATTGTCTTCTAGCTGCAGTTGAATAATGGCATTAATTTCTTCAATCTGTTTTTCGTCATACAATGGAAAAGCCACTTCAATTCTCCTGTTTAGATTTCGGCTTAGCATATCAGCAGATGACAAATAAATTTTTTCTTTGCCATTATTCGCAAATCTGTAAATTCTACAATGTTCCAAAAACATATCTACAATTCTGTATATTTTTATGTTTTCAGAGATATTTTCAATTCCTGGCAACAGAGTGCAAATTCCGCGCACGATCAATGTTACTTCCACACCCGCCTTTCCAGCTTCAATAAGTTTATCAATAATGTCTTTTTCATCCACTCCATTTACTTTTAAAAATACAGCGGCATCTTTTCCCTTTTTCTTGTTTTCTATTTCAGTGTCTATTAGTTCTAGCAACCTTTCTTTCATATTAAAACCCGCTGCCAGAATATGTTTGGGCTCTCCTGTTTTCTTCTTAGTTTTTAAAAACGCAAATACCTTTTTTAGATCATCTGTATATTTTTTTTCTGAGGTAAAAAAGCCAAAATCAGAATAAACATTGGCAGTGCTTTCATTAAAGTTCCCAGTTGACAGATAATTATAGTGTTTTTTATTTCCGTATTTATCTTTCATTGTCACCATGGCCACTTTTGCATGAACCTTTAAATTGGGCATGCTTTGAATAATTTTTATGCCCGCATTTTTCATTTCTCGCGACCAGAATAAATTATTATACTCATCAAATCGTGCTTTTACCTCCACAAAAACGGTTACTTTTTTGCCATTCTTTGCCGCACTTATTAAAGCATTTGCAATTAAGGACTGCGATGAAATTCTATATAATGTGATTTTGATCTCTAGAACGTTTTTATTAATGGCTGCTTGATTAAAAAATTGAAGCACATAATAATACGATTGATACGGAAAATGAAGCAACTGATTTTGCTTGTCTATCACTTCAAAAATTGATTTCTTGCTTTCAAAAGGCAAATGTTTGAGTCCTGGATAATTTATTTCCTGAAGATTTGGTTTAATAGGATTTGGAAACTTGAACAAATCATACATATTATGATGGGTTCCGCCTTTTATCATTTCTTCTTTTTTAAGTCGAAAAGCTTTTTTACATACAGAAATGGTTTCCGCATCCATGTTGGAATCATACAGAAATCTTGTTGAAGAACCTCGTTTTCGTTCTTCGATTTTGGCTTCAATTTTGGCTATTAAATCTCCTGAATTTTCATCTTCTATCAAATAGTTTTCATCTCGGTTCAGCTTAATCGCATTGCACGAAACTACTTTTCCAGAAGGAAAAATCAGAGACATACAATTCTTTATTATAGTATCAATTGAAATAATATAATGCGTTTTTCCCAGACTTTGCAATTGTTTGTATCGATCCAATTTGTCCGAAGGAATATTTAAATAAGCATAATTATAATTTCCTGAAGCATCCTTTAGTTTAACCAAAAAATATAAGCTTCGGTTATTTAGGAAATAGGTTTTAGGCTGGTTTAAAGAAATATAAACCACCTGAATATAGGATAAGATTATACTTTTAAAATAATATTCGATCTCTTGAAGATGTTCTTCTGAAAGTTCTTGATTTTCATAATATACAATATTATTTGCGGCCAATTCTGGCAATATTGAATTCTTCCAGATGGATCCAAATCTATTTTGTTGGGCGTTTACTTCTGTTAGAATTTTATCTAGCAAGTCTTTATTTTTCTTAGAATTTTTGATCAGCAGTTTTCTGATTTTAACCCTGAAAAATTCGTCCAAATTAGAAGAATGAATGGCTAAAAACTTGATTCTTTCGTATAATGAATTATTCTGGTCATCGGCTTCTTCTAAAATACAATTATTGAAAGAAAGCCATGAAATTTCTGAAGGTATAAGATAGTTTTGCACGTTTACTAAAATACTTTTATGTAGAAAATTAATTGGTTTTGGCTGTAATAAGCCTCTCTGTAAATTTGAGAAATTATTATTTTAAAAAATACTACAAACAAGCAGTTAACTATAATTTAATTTATGGGTAACAAAACCTAACCCATATTAAACCACTTCTCTATTTTATAACATTTGCACGTATCAAGGTAAGATATTCTCCGACATGCATCATTTTCTTTTTTACTTCCAAACAAAAAGCAATCCTAATCCTGTTAACTTTTTGTTAACCATATTGTAATACTGACAGATAGTACGATTTCTCTTTTCTGGTACTTACTACTAGTAAAAATTATAATTCAAAAATAATGTCAGAATATCTCTAGGCAAAATGTACAGGAAACAAGTTTTTTAAAGGGAGATTATTTTTTCTCAGTTGACCATTGCACTCTATAATTTATCAAAATCAATGAATTTAAATATGTTATAAACAATTAAAACTAGAATTATGAAAAAACAGAATCTAAAAAAAGTATTAAGCAACGTCTTAATCATTTTGCTAACTGGAATTACTTTCTCCTGTCAGGATACGACAATGGAAGAACAAGAAACGGCCGTTGTGGCAAAAGAGCAGCAAAACTCCACAAAAAAATTCGTTGCATCTGCAGTATCTGATTTGGCAAGAAGATGGGCTCCTATTCATTATAGAGATGTAGATGCTACAGGAACTTATTCCGAAGGTGGAAAATCAGATTACATTACTGCCATAAATTATGATAATGATTGGAATGCAGAAAACAATTGGAACAATCTTCCTGCTTACGCTAATTCTTTGGCTGCTCATTGCTACTATTCGATAGTAGAATCAAAAACGCATTGGTTTATTACTTATGCCTTTTTTTCTCCAAGAGACTGGACAGACAATCCGTTTTTATACTCATTAGACCAGCATGAAAATGATCTAGAAGGTGTTTTAATGGTTATTGAAAAAGATGGTTCTTCGTACGGTGCTTTAAAAGGCGCTGTTACTGTAAGCCATTCTGATTTCTTTTCGTACGTTCCAACGAGCAGTTCGTTTGTAAGCGGTTTAGAAAGCATTGATGGCACTTTGCAAATGAGAGATTACAATGGAGAATTACATCCTGTTACAGCGCAAGATGCTAAAGGACATAGTCTTAAAGCTTGGCCGCAACATGATATAGATGGAGATGGAATTATCTACTATCCTTCTGCAAACGGAGTGGCTGAAATACCTGCCGATAATTATGATAATCATGTGGAATATAAACTTGTCGATATTTTTGAAAGTGGAGGTTTGTGGGATCAAAGATTTAACACCGAATTGTTTTCTAGTCCAGCTGGAGGATTTAAAGGAAATGATTTTAAAACTGGAGGCGCTAATGCTCCATGGGCATGGGATGATGGAAATGATGCAATTGTACAAGGAGGCGAATTTGCTACAGATCCTGCAAAATTAGCCGATAATTATTTTGATGCTGTAGGCAATTTTTCACGCATTTATGTTGACAATAAATACAATGCTTCTGCTGGAGGCATCGTAACTGTTTACCAAAACTGCAATTACACTGGTTATGCAATTGCTTTGCCTGCTGGCAATTACACATTGGCTCAACTTAAATCGTACGGAATTGTAAATGATGATTTATCTTCTGTTCGCTTGGAAAATGGTTACAAAATTACAATGTATCAGAACGATAATTTCGGTGGCGAGTCTGTTGTAATAACTGGAAACAATAGCTGTTTAGGAAATTTTAATGATAAAGCTAGTTCTGTAAAGATTAGTGCTTTGTAAGCTTTCTTTTAACTATATTCAAATGAAAGTCCTAATTCTTAATTAGGACTTTTTTTTGGTTGCTTGCGAAATTTTTCAATTTATATATTTTTAAATGCTCAAACAGTCTCTCCATTTCTAACAAATCAGCAACAGCCTATATTCGCCTTCATTTTCTATTGGCGCTCTATGAATACAAGGCTGTACTTGCTGTTTCGGATGATCTACAGCCAGACGCCATAGATGCATTTTTCCTAAATTAATTTGTTCAGCATTCGCATGTAGCTGATAATGCAAATCAAAATAATTCTCCTTCAAAAAATCTTCAAACTCTTCCTCTGGTCCATCATGCAGTTCTTTTAGTTTTTGTCGGATTTCTGGAATTAAAATTTTCTGTTCTGCCTGCGAGTTAGAAACAATATCACTTGCAGCTCCGTGATAAGTGCATAAAAAAGTATCGGTTGCTATTGGAGAACGATCGACATGAAAGGAATACACATCAGTAGAGATGAAATCAAATTCGTCATCGCGCTCGTAACATTTTAGCAAATTAAGAGAAGGAGAAGCGCCAAAATCTGCTAATAATTGCAAATCTTTTAAAATTATTTCTCTTGCTATATTTCCTTTCTCTGAAAGCTGGAGCCTGTTTAAATCTTCAGGACTAACTTCTGTTATATTTTCTTTTAAAGATAACTTGGCTACAATTTCATTAAAATCCCCATCCAAATTTCTATACCAGCACAGGGCATTCATTTCTCCTTTGAAACTCGTCTGCACAAGTTCTGAAAAAGTAGACACTACACCTATTTGGCTGTTTTCAGAAAATATAGTATTCATATAATTAATTTTATTTCAAAAATAAAAAAACCACTCTAATTCAAGAGTGGTTTTATAAAGAGTGTATCTTTTATATTTTTATTTGCCGCTAGACGCAGTAATTTTTCCTAACTGTAATCTGAAATCTGGTCTTTTTGGGTTGTAAGCATCAACAAATGTTTCTTTATTATCTGTGTGTGAATAAACATTTGAGAAAATACTGTTACCATACCAGTTCTCTAAATCTGCATTGTCAGTCATACCTTCTTTAAAGATGTTACCGCTGCACTGATTAAAGAACATTTCTTCAAATTTAATTTTCTTCAAATTGTCACCGTTGATTTCAGTTTTGCTGTCTAATAAAACCGCAGGGTTAAATCCTGAAACAACACTTCTTTTTAATTCAAGAGAAGCATTTTCAGCTACATAAACCGCCTCTTTTACTAAACCAGACTGAATATCCGCTTTAATGTTTTCGCTGTCGTTAAGCATCGTAATATTTGAAGCAGAAACAAAAGTAGCTTTTTTAGTAAAGTCTGTTTCGTTTTTCTTTTCGAAAGCTTTAACCTCCAAACATCTAGAACCGTCTTTGTTACTTGACAAATAAGAAGATCTTACTGCAAGAGAATTAAATAAACGGCACTGAGCACCTTGTGTAAATTTAAAATCGTCATTAATTGATTTGTATGAAACCAATTGAGAAGCATTTACATCTCCACCATAAAAGGCAAAAGAGTCACCTCCTGAATAACTCACCATAATATTTTCTATAACGGTTTTGTTTCCTACTCCAGCAATAGTTAACGCATTAAAAGTATCTGCGCCTTTTACTTTTTTACCAGCAAATTCAATTCGCACATATTTTAAAACACCAGAGCTACTAGCCTGATTGTTTCCTCCGTATACAGTTAGAGAAGGCTCAAGATCCATATTGTAAGATCCTGCACTTCCAAATTTATTAATCGGTGCATCTCCTAAGATTACCAGACCTCCCCAGTCCCCTGCTTTTCTCATACTGCTGTTTGAGGTAAATACAATAGGGTCTGTTTCTTGTCCTTGCGCCATGATCTGTGCTCCTTTGGTGATAACCAATGTACCTTTTGTACTAGCGTCTCCAATGATTACAGTTCCAGGTTCAATAGTAAGAACAGCGTTATTTGTTACATAAACATTTCCTTGAAGAATATATACATTCCTCTTCAGCAGTTTTGTATTTTCTGTAATATTTCCAGCTAAAATTTGATTGGCATCTTTAGAATCGGACTTTTGAGGTTTAAATTCAGTCCAGTTGTCTAGCCAGTTGCTATAACCAATGATTCCTTTTTCTTGTTGAGCATTTACGCCAGCTGCTGTAAGCAACAAGCATACCAGTAAAGTAATTTTTTTCATAATCTTGGGGCTTATGATATTATTAAAATCTTTGACACATTAGAGAGATTTTTTACTTATCAATAAAGTGTCTTCAACAAATTTAACTAGAATAGTTTAAAAATCCACAACTTTTTCCGCATTTTAACAATTAATAACCGTGAATTAACAATAAAGAGGTTTTAAACGCCCTCAAACGAGTCTGAGCCGAGAAAAATTAGGAAAATTAAACATTAATTTTACCTATTTATAGCGAAAATGAAAGACAAAAAATGCTGCCTCAAAGTAGAGACAGCATTTTTTACTATTTATTTCAAAGTTTTTTTCTTTTAATTACAGCGATTACGCTTATTTCACTTTCTCTGGCAAAGGCAATTTCCATGTGCCATTTATTGCATCTTGTTCAGGTCCATAAATTCTCATCACAAAATTAAAATCTTGATTTTTAGGAGTCGGAAGCCAATTGCTTTCCTTGTCTTTTCCTGGCGATGCCGAGTATAAATAAAGAACTAAATCTCCGTTAGGCTCGTATTTCAAACCTTTTGTTTTCTGCCCTATCGAATAACGATTAATCGGGTTAGGAACCAAAAAGCGTTTCGGCAGATTGTATAGTGTTATACTCCAAAAATATTTTGCTTTGGGAACTTGGTTTTTTGAAAATCGAAGCACATAATTATTGTTTCCGTTTAGTGCATTTTTATCTTTATCTACCGCAGTTCCTACATATACCGCCTCTTCTTTAGTGTTTCCGTAAAGTCCCATTGCGGCTGCGGCTGCACGGTTTACATAATTATTTTTAAGAGAAGCTCTTGTGCCAAATAAATTTCCTGCATCGGTAGTTTTACTTATAACCGATTCAAGCTCTTGTTTGCCTTCTGCAATTCCTTTCTCAATTGCTTTAATCGTTTCGGCATCTAATTTTGAACTGTCAAAAGGCACTCCTGGAACAATTCCTATTTTAGCAAACTGTGCTCTGAGTTCTTTTTCGCTATCATCTTCTTTAGTATACTGCAATAAAGCATTTAATACATTAATAAATTCAGGAGAACTATAATCCGATTCTTTCCAAACTGGAAGTGGCATATTATACTTTTTAACAGCTGGAGCCGCTTGTTTTGTAAACTCATGCAATGAAGTTAATTTGTACTGATCCTGAATTTTTTTAAGATTCGGAATATCACTTGGGCTATCCAGTTCTGTACGTCCAATCAGAAATATTAAATTTGTTTCTGAGCGTAGTACTTCATCAATTCCTGCAGGTGTTTCTCCTTTCCAGTCAGGTCCGGCAATAAGGTATTTCCCGCCATTATTTCCAGATACACGCGAGCCCAAATACTCATAATTGAAAGTATAAAGATCAACGAACTGCATTACAAAATAGCGATTTCCTTCAATTTTAGGAATCTGAAGCACTAACGGCTCATCTGAAACATTAAGAGCCGCCATTGAATACGGAGTATCATTATTTATTGTAACAACCAAAGTATCTTTTGGAGTGGCACTCGCTGTCGAACTTTTGAATGTATTAAAACCACTATAGGTTTTTGATTCTTTATCAATTGCATTCGCATATATGGCTTTATAGTTATAAAACATCGGATAACCATATATCCACGCCTGCTTTGCAATAGCTGTTATCGAATCTGTAGAAATTGAAGCATTTGCAGTGTTTGTACTGTCTTTTGAAGTTTCTTTTTTACAAGCTGTGAATGTTAAAAGTGCTGCACTTATAATAAAAAATAGTTTTTTCATAATCTTACGTTTTTATACTATTAAAATTAGTTTTTTAGAAAAATGCTAACCTTATTTAAATGGTAAATTTGGTTGCAGATTATAATTTGAAACCATTTTTGATCTTTAAATCTTGAACTGAATTTTTAAAATCTTCCACTATTTATCGAACAGCAAGAATGAATTAAGTGCTATAAACATCTGTTAAATGTTACGAAAATTAATAAGATATCTCACGGGAAAAATGTATATTTGATAGAATAGAATTTTGAATATCGTGCAGAAACAGACTATACCACATACTTTTATTTTTCCTAAAACTCCAACTGGAGTGGACGGTTTAGACGAAATTACTGATGGCGGATTCCCAAAAGGACGTCCAACTTTAATTTGCGGCGGCGCAGGCTGCGGAAAAACACTCCTTTCTATGCAATTCCTGATAAAAGGAATAACCGAATATAACGAACCTGGTGTTTTCATGTCGTTTGAAGAACCTTCAGATGACCTTACTTTAAATGTAAAATCTCTCGGATTTGATCTTGAAAAACTGAAAGCAGATAAAATGCTGGTAGTAGATCATGTAAGAGTCGAAAGATCTGAAATCGAAGAAGCGGGAGAATATGATCTTGACGGACTTTTTATACGTCTCGGGCATGCCATTGACTCCATAAAAGCAACGCGTGTAGTTTTAGACACCATCGAAACTTTATTTTCAGGACTGGATAATCAGGCTGTATTAAGAGCAGAATTGCGAAGGCTGTTTCATTGGCTTAAACAAAAAGGCGTTACGGCTATAATTACTGGAGAACGCGGAGAAGCGACTTTAACACGACAAGGGCTGGAAGAATACGTTTCAGACTGCGTAATTGTTTTAGACCATCGCGTTATCGAACAGATTTCTACCAGAAGACTTCGCATCGTTAAATACAGAGGATCAACGCACGGCACCAACGAGTATCCGTTTCTAATTGATGAGGACGGAATTTCTGTTCTGCCTATTACCTCTTTAAAATTAGACAATGAAGTTTCTTCCGAAATTGTCTCGACGGGATTCACCGGTCTTAATGAAATGTTTTATCAGGGCGGGTTTTATCGCGGCAGCAATATTTTGGTCTCAGGAACTGCGGGAACAGCAAAAACAACTATCGCCTGTTATTTTGCTACAGAACAGTGCAAAAACAACGAAAAGACGATTTATTTTGCTTTTGAAGAATCACCTCAGCAATTGGTTCGAAATATGAAATCTATAGGCGTTGACCTACAGCAGTATATAGACAACGGCACGCTTCAGATACATTCTTCCAGACCTTCACTAAACGGACTGGAATTGCATTTGCTGACACTCAGAAAATTAATTAAAGAGTTCAAACCTACTACAATAGTTATTGACCCCATTAGTAATTTAATTTCTGTGGGAAGCGATCATGAAGTACGCTCTATGCTAGTAAGGCTCATTGATATGCTTAAAGTCAACAATATTACGGCGCTGTTTACTTCGTTAAATAAGCAGACAGACAATATGCGTCCTGATCTTGCAGAAGAATCGGTTTCTTCTCTTGTAGATACGTGGATAACAGTGCGCGATATGGAAGGAATTGGAGAACGCAACAGGGGTATTTTTATTATAAAAGCACGCGGCATGGGACATTCCAACCAAGTTCGTGAATTTGTTATTACCGATAATGGTATCGAATTGCTTGATGTAGAAATGGGTCCGCAAGGAATACTTACCGGCGCAGCGAGAAAGTCATATAAGTTTAAGCAAACCTTATCTGATATAAAACTGCAGAACGAAATCAGCAGAAAAGACAGAGAGATTGAGCGCAAACGCAAAGTTCTTGAAGCCAATATAGAAGCTCTTAAAAATGAATTTGAATCAGCAGAAGAAGAATTAAGCATTCTTAAAGCAACAGAAGAGCTAAATAAAAATATCTCTGCAAAAAAGAAAGAATAAATGGAAAATGAAGTTGCAGAATGGCAGTTACTGCTCTATATAGCAGGCCAAACACCAAAGTCTATCAAGGCATTGGAAAACATAAAAAAATATGCTGAAGAACATTTAGCAGGCAAATACAGTATCGAAATCATTGATCTTCTCAAAAATCCACAGTTGGCAGAAGGAGATCAGATATTGGCCGTGCCTACTCTTGTCCGTAAATTTCCAGAGCCTATACGTAAAATTATTGGAGATCTTTCTAATAAAGAAAGAGTTCTTGTGGGGCTGAATATTAAACCTTTAACAGTTTAAAAATGGAAAATGAGCCTGATGATACAAATACGTCGAGACATAAATTAACTCTTTTTGTCTCTGGTATGTCTGTTAATTCAGGACATGCAATAGAGAATTTGCGAAGAATCTGTGACGAACATTTAAAAGGTAATTACGATCTGGAAATAATAGATATAAATCGCGAAAAAGAACAGGCAGTTCTGCATCAGATCGTGGCTATTCCAACGCTGATTAAACACGAACCGCTTCCAAAAAGAATAATAATCGGGGATTTATCTGATAGTGAAAAGGTATTAAATATATTAAACCCTAATTAACTTAATGGAAGATAAAAAAAGAAATATAGAATCTTTATCTGCAGAGATTGCAGCGCTTCGAGAGGAACTGCAGGAATCTAATGCCATTATTAGTGCTATACGTAATGGAGATATTGATGCTTTGGTTTTAAATAACGATGGTGCAAGCGAACTCTATTCGCTGCAAACCGCCGATTATACCTTTAGGCTTCTTATCGAGAAATTCAGCCAAGGTGCGGTTAGTATAGCGCGAGATGGGCTTATATTATTTTGCAATGAGCATTTTGCCTTACTTGCAGAGTCGTCTTATGAAAAAATTACAGGAAAATATTTTTCAGATTTTTTAGACCAGCCCGACAATTTTAAAAGAATATTAAATGCACTAAATTACGGCGTAAATACGCATGAGACGTTACTTAAATCTTCATCAGGTACATTTCCAGCGCAGATTATTTTAACAGATTTAGGGCCTTCTCATGGAATTGGAATCATTGTAATTGATCTTACGGAAAAGAAAAAACATGAAAACGCGCTGATCAATCACCAGAAGATTCTTCAAAATAAAGTGCATGAACTCAATATTATCAACAAGAATCTGGAAGAATTTATTCATGTAATCTCACACGATCTTAAAGAACCGCTGCGAAAAATTTTAATGTACAGTGACCGAATTAACGGAAATTATCTGGAAGAGAAAGATGCTAAAGCTGTTACAACAATGAAAAGTTCTGCATTCAGATTGAACTCGCTTGTAGATGATCTGGTTAGTTATTCTTCTCACACCATGAAGGAAGAATTTGCAAAAGTGGATATTAGCGAAGTCATTGCTGAAGTCATTGCCGATTATGAGGTATTAATAAATGATAAAAAAGCGGTGATAGAAATTGGCAAACTTCCTGAATTATATGCTTCTAAAGGACAAATCAGACAGCTGTTTTCAAATCTTATCTCAAACGCCATTAAATACAGCCGAAAAGACCTTTCGCCTGTAATAAAAATAGAAGCTGATAATGCTGCTGCTGAATCCGCAGACAGTATTCCGTCAGTAAAAATCAAGATCAGCGATAACGGAATTGGTATGGAAAAAAGTCATCTGACAAAAATCTTTACCATTTTCCAGCGACTACATGCCAAAAATGAATACTCCGGAAATGGAATTGGACTTGCCATTTGCAAAAAAATAATGGAAAACCATTCCGGATCTATAACCGTAGAAAGCCTACCAAACCAAGGTACAACTTTTGACCTTAACTTTCCGCCTATTTTATGACAAAAAAAACTCAATTCAACATCATCATTGCAGAAGACGACATGGATGATACAGAGGTAATCTTAGATGTATTCGAAAGAAATCCTAAATTTAATCAAATCATATTAGTTTCAAATGGCGAAGAACTCCTTAGCTATTTGAACAATCCTTCCAATTTAATACCCGATGTTATTCTGACAGATATAAACATGCCTATCATGAATGGCATTGAAGCCCTTCAGCAGATTTCAGAAATAAACAGTCTTAAAGATATTCCTTGTTTTGTCTACTCTACTGGCCTAAATCCGATTTACCAGCAAAAGTGTGACTTTCTTGGTGTTAAAGCTTGTTTGATCAAACCTTATACGATTAAAGAATTTGAACAGATTCCAGAAAGTATTGTTCGTTTTTTAGAGAAATAATACGAAACTGGAATCTGCAAAACAAGATTATTACAATAAAGGAAAGAATAAGCCTTTTAGATATTGATATCTTACATTTCTTTTAAGTTGATTTCCTTCTTCTCTCCATCCTTATCAATCGTTACGCGTTTCTCAATACTGGCTTTATCAGTATAGTATTGCCTTGCCGAACCATAATTGGTCGTTGAGCCCGCATATCCGTAATAGTTATAATAATTGGTGTAACCGCTAACATAAGAATAATTATAAGAATTAGAAAAATCAAAGCTAGCCATCACAACATAGGTTCCTGGCATCAGATCTGCAAATTCAAAATGTCCTTGATCATCATACACTTTTGCTTTTTTTACACCATAGCCAAAATCACTATTCAAAGGAACTTCAGGCATTTTGTTCTGTTTGCGAATTTTCTTGTTGACTTCTACCCATTCTTCATAATAAGCAGAACTTGGAAAAAGCGTAATCTCAGTTCCTCTTGGCGCATACTGTTTTTTAGCCGTATTCACCAAACCGCCTAATCGCTTACCCGAGTCTGCTCGCGCGTAGGCTGTTCCTATAATTACACTGTTTCCTTTTGAAATTTGCTGAATAGAAAGTTCTTTATCAAATTGATTCTTGATAGGCTGATAATCCAACTCTTCATTAACTGTAACTTCCCACATATTTTTGCCCATAGACATTTCGCGACGCCAGAGACGATGGTCTTTTTTGTCTATGATGTAATTATAAATACCTCCAGAAGCTTCTTCTAAAACGGTTACGAGCCAAGAATCGTGCTTTCCTGTTTTCGGAGAGTAATAAACAAAACTTTTAACTTCTTTAATCGTATAATATTCTACATACACTTTAGACTCATCGCTATAGTAGAATTGTGGAAAACGCCCCTTATAGCCAACATCTAATGGCAATGTTACGATTAGATGGTCGCTCCAGTTGAAATCAAAATAAGGTTCTTTTACATTTAATGTCAATTTTTTATCCTTTTTGGTTTTCTTCGAATAATAATTTCCTGTAATCGTACCGACAAAATCCAGATTTAATTTTGTTTCCTTTCGGTCACCGTTGTAACTAATCGCTTTCAGTGTTTGAGCATCTGCCACAGAAATGTGGGAAGTAGTTCTACTGTTGTCTTTTGGAGTATAAAGATTGGTTAAACTTAGCTGATTATTGGCTAATGCAATATCATACGTTAATGATCCTTGTTTTACCCAACTGGTATCCTTTACATAATAAACGGTGTATAATGATTTTCCAGTTTTGATATATTTAGTGTTTATATCCTTACTGCCAGGCTCAATTGCTTTTTGACTAACTGCAGCAAACGGAAGCAGCATGATTATATAGAAAATCTGTTTAACTAAACTTGATGTTGCACTTTCTAAAAATGCTGATCTCTTTAATAAAGAACTTTTAATAGTAATGTTTCTCATTATTGATACTTTTTGGTTGAGACAAATTTACTGATGTCAAATGCGGAAAACAATACCTGATTTCATTGGTATTTGCACTAAAAAGGTTCTTTTCTAAAATTGAGAAAAAACTTCCACTTTTCTAGAAATGAAAACATTAGCTTAAAAACAAGTCATTTTGTACAAATTATTTATTTCTCAGGATTATTGTATACGTAAAATCGTACTTAATTGCTCCTCTTATAAATTAATAATAATCAACTTTACACCTTTCGGTATCAAATACTTACTACTACTATTTACTAACTATTAATTGTTACTAACCTTAAAATTTAAAAGATGAAAAGAATCTTAAAATTAACTAGTTTGCTATTTACCATAGCATTAGTGTTTAATTCCTGCGAAAAGGAACAAGATTTAGAAGTGCCTCAAACTGCTAAAAAAGAAATACCGCAAGCTGCTAGCCAAGATAGCATTTCTGCCAATGCTGCATTGGAAGGAAGTACCACAGCCAAAGGTTCGGCTGGAGCAAGAACGATCACTCTGCAAACCAATACGTTATCATGTCCTGGTGGTTTGTGCACATCCTATGGAGTTTGGTCTACCGGCGTATATACGGTTTGGTTTCAAATGAAATTTAACAACGGATTCTACTGGAGCCGTGGCGGTAAATGCGGATACGGAATCTTAATTGGTGACCAAAATACTGGAGGCGATGCAGCATGGGATGGAAATGGAGGAAGCGCCAGATTTATGTGGTATTGCCCAAATGGATCTAACTCTGCAAAAGGAAGCGGAGCTTATCTTCAACCGTATGTATATTACAGAGATCAGCCTGGGCAATATGGAAATGACTTTGGCAAGAAATATTACATCCAAGAAGGTGTAACTTACAACTGCCAGATTTCTGTGAAATTAAACACAGGATCGAATACCGACGGATATGTGAAATATTATGTAAATGGAACGGAGATATTGAATCAGAAAATTCGCTGGGTGACCAACGATGCTAAGCGAAATGTGAATGCGGTGAGTCTTCACACTTTCCGTGGCGGAAGCCAAGAGTATTGGAAAGCTCCAGTTACAAGCTCTATCTACTACCCAAGTGCCTCTTGGGATGCGCTATAGCATAATATAATTTTTAAACCAATTTGAACCGAAAAATAAACCCTGCAACTTCGATGTTTAGTAATAAAAGCATCGAAGTTGTTTTAGTTTAAAAAGCTAATATGAGTATTTACAATCCTTTTTTAAAACAAATACTCGTTTCTATTCCTGCATATTGTCCGTAATTTTCAATAATTGCATAAGTTTTGGTATACAATGCCACTGCTTCTGTTTGTACATTGCTCGTTTCTAAAACCGTCGATGTATAACCTAATTCTTTTGCCCAGCTTTCTAGTTCGTTCAAAATTTTATAAGCTATACGCCTGCCTCTATATTCTTCAGAAACAAACATGCGTTTTACCTCAGCAGATTCGCTGTCAAATGCTTTTATGGCTCCACAGCCAACTGCAATGCCATTGATGTAAGCAATAACAACATGTTTAATCGCATCGACCTTATTAAACTGATTAAAGTACTCCTGCATCTCGCCATTGCGACTTGCTAAATTTGCATCTAGTTGTACAATTAATTCTGAAAAATCTGTATTTTGAGAAGTCGTTCTTACCAGTTCCAGCTCTTCCGTGTATCCGTATATTTTCATATCAGTTAAATCTTTTTCCGCTTTTCTGTAATCTTTCTTTAAAAGTCCTTCATAAATAAATCCAGAGCGCTCGGCAACTTTAATACTGGCTGTATTATCTGCAGCGATTTTCATAAAAAGCCTATTAAACTTCTTTTCTGTAAAACACCAATTTTTAAAAGCCTTTAAAGCTTCGGCAGCATAATTATTACCGCCGTACTGCTCAAAAATAAAATAAGCCAATTCTCCTTTGGGTATTCTCCAGTCTATGTCTCTCACAGAAATGTGACCTACGAGTTCATTACTTTCTTTTTTAAATATACCGCAGGCATAATTTTTATTTTCCTGCCATTCTATTTCTTTCTGCTCCAGATATTTTTTTGTTGACTCCAAGCTGTCATTCACTTTGATCATGTTGGCAAAGTAATCATACAAATAGTCACGGTTATGGTTTACACCTTCAAAAAAGGATTCTGAATCTTCTGCTTTATACGGTTTTATTATAAGATTTTGGGTCGTTATCATTTTGTGACAATTTGCAAGTATAATAGAAATGGTTTATTGTTCTGAGGATAAAACTAACTAAAAAACTTATGCCTAAAAATGCTATTTTTTTATTAGTTAATGCATTTTTCGCATTACAATATTTTTTTCGCTTTAAGCGGAAATTTATTAAATAATAAATACAAAAAATTAAGTACATTCGCGAATCTGTTTTACAAAACGCCACTATTCAAAGGATAAAACAGAAGAATTAACCTAAAATTGACCAATAATTAAAACTGACCAATGACAAGTAACTGTTTAAATTGCAATGAAGAAATCGCAGGTAAATTTTGCAGCAATTGCAGCCAATCAGCATCCACACATAGATTTTCTTTATCTCACGTTATTCAACACGATTTCATTCACGGAATATTTCACTTCGACAAAGGTTTTTTCTATACCATAAAAGAGCTGTTTACTCGACCTGGAAACAGCATTAGAGAATATGTTCAAGGAAAAAGAACCAAGCATTTTAATTATTTTGCCACCATAATTCTTTTACTGACCATAGGTTATTTTCTAAAAAAATGGACTAAAATCGATACCTCATCAATATATGATCAAACAGAGCTTTCTGGGCTTTTTAAAATATTAAAAGACTATTCAAAGTTTACTGTGTTTTTACATATTCCGATTATCGCTCTTGGCAGTTTTTTACTCTTCAAAAAAAGCAAACAAAACTATACCGAGAATTTAGTTCTCAATCTGTACCTGCAATGCGGAATCTTAACAATCAGCCTTATTTTGCCTGTCATTATGATTTTTACTGATAACCGAGATTTTCTTCTTGTAGTAAACAATTTCTTGACTGTGCTTACCTTCGTATATCTTATTATTTTCTACTATCACTATTTTTCTGTCTTCAATTTCAAAAAGTCTAGTTTAATTATTCGAGTGATAAGTATGGCACTTATTTTTTTAATTACTAAACAAGTCATGAATATTGTTTTGAATACTATAGGACAGCATTATTTGCATTGATTCGCGAGTATTAAATCAGTTTATTTTTAATTTCTTTATACTTAGAACGTCCAATAGGCAGTAAAGCTCCGTTTTTGAGTTGCATACTGTACTTTCCTCCTGCTTCAACGACAATTTTGTCTGCTTGTTCCCAGCAGAGAATATACGATTTATGTATTCTTTCGAATGGTTCAGGAAGCAGTTTTTCTAAGGCTTCAAGCGATTTATCGTGCAGTTCTATTTTATTATTAACTAAATGCAGTTCCGTATAAATTCCTGCACCTTTTATATATAGAATTTCATTGACTGGCACAAGTCTAAATGTCTTTGCTTTTCTAACGGCCAAAAAACGCACATCGCCACCCGATTGTTTTCCTTGTGCCGTATAACGCGTAAAGGCTTGCGCCAATCTATTTTGATCGAAAGGTTTTGGCACAAAATCTAGAACGCCATAATTGAAGGCGGTAATCGCTTTATCGGTATAAGCCGAAATGATAATAGTCTGAAACGCACCTGCCACAAAAGTCTGCAGAATTTCAAAACCATCTTCTCCGTTGAGATTCAAATCCAAAAGCAGCAGATCGATGGAATGTTTTTCTATAGCTAAAAGACCATTTTCTAGCGAATCAGCAAGTACAATTTGTACATCCTTGTCAAAGAAATCGCGAGTCATTCGCTCTACTCTCTTGGCAATACGGGCTTCGTCTTCAATTATGAGTATCTTCATTTTAATTAAAAATTTTAATAACAGTCTCCCACCCTTTTTCTACAGCATGAGAATCGAAAGACCAATTAGTGCCGTAGCTTTCTGTTAATCTCGCTTCTATATATTTAAAACCAGTTCCGATTCGTTTGTTCTTTTTGGTTTGCCTGTTTTGAGCAAACGTCAGTAAAGTATATTGCTTGAATTGTTTTTCTCTAACGAATTTTAAACAGAATACAATACAGCCTTGTTCTGGAGGAAGACTATGCGTTATTCCGTTTTCTATAATAGTATGAAAAATTGCTGGCGGAATCATTTCAGTTTCTTCAATCCCTTCTTCCTGCCATTCATAACAAATCTCTTTTCGAAAAGACATTACTTCCAGATGTCTTCGGCACAAGTCAATTTCTTGTCGAATTGGGATAAGCGTATCTTCAGCAATATCATTCATAATATCAAATTCTTCGGCTAGAGCGCGAATAAAAACTACGCCTTCTTTTGGTGATTCTTCAATCCAATCGATCAATGAAGTTAACGTATTGCGAAGAAAATGCGGCTGAATATTTTTCTTAACAAGTTCTAACTGCAATCTTGAAGAAAACAGCAATGATGCATTATGTGCTTCCTCCATTGCTTTGGTACGTATCGTGTGCAGATAAAGCATGCAAAGCACCAAAATGGTAAAAGCAATAAACAATCCGAAATCATAAAACATAAAATAATTTACCGCTACGCCAGCCAATAAACCTGTGGCAACAATAAGTCCACCTTTTACTTTTCTAATTACGGCATCAATAGCAATTAAAAGAGAAAACAAACGGGCTGTAATGGTAAAATACGCTGCCGAAATATCATAATGTCCATAAAAGCCAATATAAACCGCCACAAGAGCCATAAACAGAAGAACCAAAACCAGTTTCTTTCTTTTAAACTCAAACTGTAGCATAAAATACCACGGCACGAGCATTGAAATGGCAAAAGTCAGCCAGCCGATAATTTTCAAACGAGTATAATATTCAGTGTAAGGAATATACAAATAGTACTTTATATATTCGATAATTAACAAGAAGAAGAAAAGCAGACAGATAATTCCAAAAAGCAAAACGGCTAATTCTTTTCTACTGCTATTGATATATAAAAAGAAATAATATATCGCTGCAATCAGGAAAGCACCTGCCATAAGATTCATAAAAGATATTACAATAAGTGGCGAACGATGAAGCTGGAGATAGCTTTTTAGTTTTACATCATTCCCTCGTTGTGCTTCTCTAAGATCGGTTTGTGTGCCAACTAAGGTAACCGTATGTTTTCCTAGATTGGCTAATGTTTCTGGTATTTGATAGTACGTCATTTCTGTTCCAGGTACCTCAGCACGGCCCGCTTTAGCCATTTGACCATTATTTCCAATTAGAATACCATCCCAATACACATCAAAAGCACCAAAAGAATTAACCTGAAGTCCCAAAGCTTCAGATGGATTTTTTCGCTTCTGTATCTCTATTTTGGTTTGGAATTTAAAACTGGAACTGTACGGCTTGCCCCATTCAATCTGCTCATGATCGGAATCAACAGTATAAGTTACATCTGTTGTAATATACTCTTTGTAATGGTTACAAGAAGTAAGCATTAGCAGCAATAAAATGATAAAAAAGTAAGATTTATACATGAGATAAAGATAAAATAAATATCGAATGGAGAAATGCATTTGAGAAGTTCTCAGAGCCGTTTGCATGTTTTTGATCGCTGTACTTTGTTTTATGGACTAATCTTGCATAACAAAATCAATCAAAAATCAATCAGCATGAAAAAACTACTAATCAACACTTTAGCTTTACTTATTCCGTTTTTCGGAATAGGACAGCAAATTTCTATTTCTGGTAAAGTTCAAGACAGTACCACAAAAGAAGCATTGTCTTATGTAACCGTAACGATACAAGACAGCGCTTCTAAAACCATAACAGCCGGCGTTACCGATAATCAGGGTTTGTTTTATTTGGAAGGAATTCTAACCGATTCTGCAACCATTTCTTTCAGCTATGCGGGATATCAAAATCATATCCAGTCTTTAGTCCTATCAGGAAAACCTAAAATAGAACTCGGCACAATTAATTTAAGCACCGATGCTGTGCAATTAAAAGCGGTTGAAATAAATGGTCAAAAACCGAATATCAGCTTAAAATTGGACAAAAAAGTTTTTGAAGTGGGCAAAGATGTGCTTTCGCAAAATGGTTCTGCTCATGATGTTTTAAATGGTGTTCCTTCAGTGCAAGTTAGTCCCGCTGGAGCCATAAGTCTTAGAGGAAACAGCAATGTTTTGGTATTGATAAACGGAAGACAGTCTGGACTTACCCAAAACAATGCGCTTGACCAGATTGCAGCCGATCAGATTGATCGAATTGAAGTTATTACCAATCCGTCTTCGAGATATGATGCTGCGGGTTCTGCGGGTATTATTAATATCATCTTGAAAAAGAACAAAAAAAGCGGTTTTAGCGGTCAGGTACGATTAGTTGCGGGTTCTCCACAGGATAACCGTCTTAATCCAAGCATTAATTATAAATCGAACAAAATCAATATTTTCTCTAATTTCAGCATTCGCTCAACGGATTATGAAGGCTTGTACACTACCAATCAGGTAACGAATAGTACGACTGCGCCAAATTACATGAATCGTGTGCAAAATGAAGACCGCCATGATGATGGGAAATTGCTTTATTTGGGTGCTGATTATTTTATTAATGAATATCAAACGATTACCGCTGCTTTTTTAAAGAATGCAACTCGCGACAATGACAAAACCGATTTGCGATACAATTATGATAGCGATATAGAAAGTACAACGCCAGATAGTCTTTTGGTACGAAATGGAAAATCACAAGAAAAGCGCGATTACAGTCAGTTCGAATTTAATTATACCCGAACTTTTAAACAGAAAACAAAAAAATGGACCATTGATGTGCAATACGACTGGTGGAACAGCGACAAAAAATGGGATCTTTCTACAAAGCGTTTGCTTCCTAATGAAATGCTTTATCCAGGCATTAGAACCAGTTCGATAGGAAACAGCCGAGATTTTCTAGCTCAAACCGACTTTATCCAGCCTATTGACAGCATTTCTGTTTTGGAATTTGGAATAAAAACGGAAATCCGAACGGTTTCTAGTGACTACTTAGCAGAAGAACAGCAGGATAATGATTGGGTGGTGTATCGAAATATTGATAACGATTTAAACTATGATGAAACCATAACGGGCACTTATACACAATTCAGCAGTAAAATCAATAAATTCAGCTATATGCTTGGCTTGAGAACCGAGTTCACCAATATTTCAATTAAAGATGCAGAAAACGCTTATAATGATCAAAAAAAATACAATAAACTGTTTCCTACTGTTAATCTGAGTTATAAGTTTGACGAGTCGACTTTACAATTAAACTACAGCAAACGCATTAGACGTCCTTCTTTGTATGCTTTATATCCTTTTAACGAAGTCACCGATTTGAATGCACAATACATTGGAAATCCCGATTTAAATCCTTCTTATACCGATGCTTTTGAAATGGCGTTTCTAAAAACTTGGAAAACATTCACCTTAAATCCTTCTGTTTACTATCAATATGAAAAAAATTACATTCAGGATTATACGTATCGCCAAGATGATATCTTTTTGACAACGCCCATAAACATCGATTATGAAATACGAAGCGGAATTGAATTATCTACCTTGTACAATCCGTTAAAATGGCTTCAGATTAATGCCGAAATGAATTATTTTCATTTTAAACAGAAAGGAAATTATATGCAGGAAAATCTAGATTTCAGCAGTGAAAACTTTACCGCTCGTTTAAGCACGCAGATCAAACTTCCGTCCAAATTTAGTTTTCAGGGAAGATATAATTTCCGTGGCGAAAAACGCAATGCGCAAACCACCAACAATGCTTTACAATCTATTGATTTCGGATTGAGCAAACTTTTACTGAAAGATAGAGCGACAATTGTTTTTGATGTTACGAATGCTTTTAATCTCCGTCAGAACAAAAGTATTACAACAGGAGCTGATTATGTCATTAGAGATAACAGCATTCCGAATGCGGCAAGATATCGTCTGAGTTTTGTGTATCGTTTTAATCTAATAGATCCAAAAGGAATTAGACAGGCGAATGATGCGAATAGAAATTGAAAATCAAAGACAAAACAATTTTACATAAACAAACCCGACAGGTTTTGAAAACCTGTCGGGTTTAAATCTTAATCTTTATCAAAACTTATCTCCAACCCAACGCAGGAGCAACATGTTCTAAAATAGAAGACAATACATGTACATTATAATCGACACCCAAAGTATTCGGAATAGTCAGCAATACTGTATCTGCTTCCTGAATAGCTTCATCTTGAGCCAATTCTGCTATTAGTTTGTCAGGTTCGGCAGCGTAGCTTTTACCGAAAATGGCTCTTTTATCCTGTTCGATATAACCAAAACTATCAGCAGCTTTTCCTTGTCCTCCAAAGTAATATCGATCTTGTTCGTTTACTATGGCAAAAATCGAACGGCTTACCGAAACTCTTGCTTCACGATCGTGTCCTGCTTTTTTCCAAGCTTCTTTATACAATCTAATCTGCTCGGCTTGCTGAACGTGAAAAGGTTTTCCGTTTTCGTCATATTTTAACGTAGAACTCTGAAGATACATTCCGTTTTCAGCTGCCCAAATAGCGGTTGCATTAGACGCAGCTCCCCACCAGATTCGTTCTCTTAATCCTTCAGAATGCGGTTCAACACGCAACAATCCAGGCGGATTCGGAAACATCGGATACGGATTTGGTTCTGCAAATCCTTCTCCGCTCAGTTTATCCAAAAATTCTAAGGCTTTTTTACGGCCCATATCAGCATCGGTTTCGCCTTTTTCAGGTTCGTAGCCAAAATAACTCCAGCCGTCAATAACTTGTTCTGGCGATCCTCTGCTTATTCCTAATTGCAGTCGTCCTCCCGAAATTAAATCGGCAGATCCTGCATCTTCTACCATGTACAACGGATTTTCATACCGCATATCGATCACGCCTGTTCCGATCTCAATTTTGCTCGTTTTAGCGCCAATTGCCGAAAGCAGCGGAAAAGGTGATGCTAATTGCTGCGCAAAATGATGCACGCGGAAATAAGCGCCATCGATCCCGATTTCTTCTGCAGCTACTGCTAAATCAATAGACTGCAACAAAGTATCTGCCGCTGTACGAGTCTGATATGCTGGATTACTATTCCAATGCCCAAATGATAAAAATCCTATTTTTTTCATAAATGGCTCATTTTTTTATTCTCTCAAAGATACGCATCAAAGTTGAGTAATTCTATATTTTACCATATTATTTGTATATACAAGTATTAAAAAATTCGAAACTAAAAAAGCGTAAAATTTTTGATCGTTGCATATAGAAAAAAAGCCGAACAATAACTGTCCGGCTTTGTCTTTTACTATTTAATCTACACTCAACTTAGGGAGAGTTGTTTTCTTTTCATTCATCATTTTTTTCACCTGTTCCATAGTTCTAAAACGATCTATCGTCATTTCTCCACTAAATGTGGCACTTTGAAGCGGCCTTGGTGGTGTTTGGGCATAAGTCTTCATAATATCATCAATAGCCTGATTGAAAATTATCGCAGTCCAAGTTTTCTCTGTCCAGCTATTCATAAACAAATCATAGCGTTCTTGCGGATCCTGCCAAAGATTATAGATTGCTGGAACCGTTGCAATGTAAGCTTCATCACCTCTCCATCCTAACTGTTGTCCCGGCATATCACTTCCTGCAATAGCGCCGTTATCTCCACGGGTATTAAAGACTGCTTTAAATTTTCCGATACGCACGGCACCAGGCGATAATTCAGATTCTGTAAAATAAAACCATCTGTCACGCAAAGGTTTTCCTTTTTTAAACAATACATTAGACATATCATAGCTGTCAAATACCATATCTACACCTGCTCTGTCTTTTTTAGGAAGCTCTACGCCAGCCAGACTAGCAAATGTCGCCATAAGATCAAGTCCGCCCACAATATCATGGCTTTGGCTTCCCGCTTCAATTTGTCCTGGCCACCAAGCAATAGCTGGCACACGGCTACCTCCTTCTCTATCTGTTCCTTTACTTCCTCTAAAAGGTGTATATCCAGAATCTGGATGTACGTCTTGCCAAGCACCATTATCTACTGTATAAATAACTATCGTATTTTCGGCAATTCCCAAAGAACGAATTTTATCCATAATTCGGCCTACATTATGGTCCATTTCTACTACAGCATCAGAATATTTGCTTTTTCCTGGAGACTTGCCTGCAAATTCTTTTGAAGGAAGGTTAGGCTGGTGATTTTTAGCAAAATTGATGCACATAAAAAACGGATCTTTGCTTTTTGCATATTCATCAAGCTGCTTTAAATTGTTCTCTACCATCATCATATCCAGCTCTGCAATATTCTCTTCTGTAACTTTAGATACTTCACGCGCTTTTCCGCCTGCTTCACCTTCAAGCACACCTGTTGTAATTTTTTTGAAAAGATCTAGCATTTGTGTAGACATCTCTGGGTTCCAAGACTCAAAAGCATACGTATAAGCATTTAAGTGATAAAGCACTACGTTTTGCATTTTATCAAAACCATGGTTAATTGGCATTGCGTAATCGGCTTCTCCTAAATGCCATTTTCCTGAAAAATACGTTTTATAATTGGCTTTTTTAAGCACCGAAGCCAATGTCCATTCTTCTTTTGGCAAACCGCCTCCTTGTCCCTGAAAAGCAACTGTTGTCATACCGCTACGGTTCGGAATACGACCCGTTAGCATTGCTGCCCTTCCAGGCGTACAGCTAGGCTGTCCGTAAAACGACCAAAACTGCATTCCTTCTTTTGCCATTTTATCTAGGTTTGGTGTAGGCATACCACGGCCAACTCCTCCTCCATAAACTCCTAAATCTCCCCAACCAGTATCGTCTGAGATTACCATTATAATATTAGGCTTCTTTTTGGTTTGGGCTTCAATATCGACAAAAGTCAATACTGCCAAGCCTGTTAAAAGTACTGCTAGAACATTTTTTTTCATGATTTGTAATTTTAGGATTATTACTATTTCAACTAAAATTACCTCTTTGCTCTGAAAATTATCAGTCTGTGCATTTATTTGATGTTTCACATTACAATATGAAACTAAGTTTTTAAAAATGAAACAGTTACACAATCAATTAATCAGCAAAAGATTAACTTTATAGAACCTTATCATTGCTGAGAGCATGAGTTTATTTTAATTCGAATTGTTTGAAAAAATTGCTTTTCCTCAATGGCACATTTCTTGGAAAAAATATTTTAATTATTAACTGATTTAAAACTATTTATCATGAAAATTACGTACTACGGACATTCTTGTTTTTCTGTTTTTGCGGGCGGGAAACATATTCTTTTTGACCCTTTTATTACACCCAACGAATTAGCCAAAGAGGTTGATGTTGATGCTATAAAAGCAGATTATATTTTTATTTCTCATGCACATTACGACCATATTTTGGATGTAGAACGAATTGCGAAAAATACAGGAGCCAAAGTGCTTGGGAATTTTGAAATCTATAATTGGCTATTGAAAAACGGAATCGAAAATGCGCATCCAATCAATCCAGGCGGTAAATTTACTTTTGATTTCGGAACCGTAAAATGTGTCGTAGCCCAACATCCGAGCAGTTTTATGGATGGTTCTTATGGCGGTATTGCCTGCGGATTTGTACTGTCAACCGCTGATGGAAATTTCTATTACAGCGGCGATACGGCATTGACGTTAGACATGCAACTTATTCCCAAATTTACAAAATTGGACTTTGCTGTTTTTCCTATTGGTGACGGACTTACCATGGGAATCGAAGAAGCTATTGAAGCCTCTAAATTGGTCGGTGTAAATAAAGTTTTAGGCGTTCATTACGATACTTTTGGCTTTATCGTAATGGATCATCAAAAAGCTTTAGATTCGTTTCAAAATGCTTCAATTGAATTGTTTCTGCCTAAAATAAACACGACGATCGAAATCTAAATTTGGTTATTCTTCTTGGTTATATTTCGCTAAAAGCTATTTTTTAGCGAAATATCATTTTATAAAATACAAGCTCAAAATAATCTTTCGATAATTTTCAAAAAAAAAGGAATAGCTGCTGACACTATTCCTTTTAGCATATAATAAGTTCTGCTGATTGAACTGTAATTATATGTAATTCACAAAATTAATGATGTATTGTGCTGTAAGTTCTGGATATTGATGCTGAGGTCCATGTCCTGTTGCCGAATACACAATCATCTGCGCATTTGTCATCTGATTGATAATTGGGTACCAATTGTCTACCGCAAAACTGATATCATGATCTCCAGAAATAATTAAAATAGGCGTTTTGGTCTTTTTAAGCTGTTCTCTAAAATTTAAAGGATCATCTCTAAAAGTATCGCCTCCGCCAAAATACAATTGAAAAACATCCATCGTAGAAGGAATTTTTTCTACTTCGATTTTCTTATGAATTCTATCGTGTGAAGCTTTTGCAGCTGCTTTACTGGCTTCTGATTTTGGTTCGAAAAACAGAACAATTTCATCTTCAAAATCATTTAATGGTTTTAGCGCCGCATCAAAAAATACTTGCTCAATCGGAATCTCGTTTTGCCCTGGCGGATTTGTTCCCACTAAAACAGCATGTGTCACCAGATTTGGATACAATAAAGTAGCCGTCTGCGCTACCAGTCCGCCGTACGACCATCCTAAAACAATAACAGAATCTAATTTTAAGAAATCGGCAAGATCTTTTACATCTTTCGCCACAATCGTAATATCTGGAGCAAGACTGCCTGTAGAAGAGCCAATTCCAGAATAATCAAATACAATAACATTGAACTCTTTTGCCATCTCTGCAATAAAAAGCGGATCCCAAGTATCGAGCGTTCCTCTAAATCGGTTCACAAAAATTACTGCTTTTCCTTTACCATAAGAACGATACGCAATTTTGCGATCGCCTAAATCGGCAAAGTATGTCTCTGCGTCATAAATTTTTTCCATAATTATAAGTTAAAGATTGAAATCAATTCGTTTCTTATCAAACAGACAAAGATTAAACCAAAACATAGAAAGCTTATAATAAAGCATTTACCATTTCTTGCTATTTCAAAAATTATGATATTTCAAGAATCAAATCCCGTTTTTAACGATATATAATAATTCTAGAATCGGTTTACAGAACAATGCTTTTATAATCAATCCTTTACAAAAAAGGCATCTCTTTTGCTTTTTGTAAATGAAATAGTACTGATTTCCAAAAACCAACCTAATAGCTTCGATATGATGTATTTATCTAATAAAAAAACGATTATGTTTATCACTGGAGCGTTCATCAGCCATGCTTGCTGGAAAGAATGGATTGTTTTTTTTGAGGATAATGGATATAAAACTGTAGCGCCTCCTTGGCCACACAAAAATGAATCTGCGATTGTTTTAAGACAAGCGCATTCTGAATCAAAAATTGCCTCAATTCGTCTATCTGATTTATTGGATTATTATACCGAAATCATTGATAAACTTCCCGAAAAACCCATTTTAATAGGCCATTCTTATGGAGGTCTTTTAGCGCAATTACTTATTCAGAAACAACTTGGTTCGATCGGAATCTGCATCAATTCTCTGCCGCCTGGCAATCTAACACATTATAATTTTTCGTTTTATAAAACTCTTTGGGCTTTTTCAGGACATTTCACTTCAAAAAATAAAGTTTATTTAATGTCTTTTAAAAAATGGCAGCAATACTTCACTAATCAAATGTCATTTGATGAACAAAAAGAAACTTATGAAACATTATTAATTCCCGAATCTAAATCGATTCTACGGGATATTTATTCCAAACATGGCAAAATCGATTTTAAGAAAAAGCACAATCCGCTTTTGTTTGTATCGGGTTCTGAAGATGCTTTTATTCCAGCTTCTTTGAATTATTTAAATTTCAAAAAATACAAAAACCTGCATTCTATTACGTGCTATAAAGAGTTCGATTTCAATCATTTGAGCATCAATCAGGAAAACTGGGAAACTATGGCTGAGTTTATTGCCAATTGGCTTCAAAAAATCTCTTGACCTGTTGCGTATATTGGACGCGGATGAAATGGATTCGCTATCGCGAAGACGCAGAAAAAAAACGGATTTTTAATTTTATATCCTATTTTTCAATTAGCTGCTTCTATAGCTTAACTTTATTGTTTGGCTAAAGCCTTACAACTTGTTTTATTTTTGACCTCCAGTTAAAACTGGAGGCAATTCATTTAATAATCATAAAAAAATCCGCGTCAATCCGCGTCTTCGCGATAGCGAATCCGTTAAATCCGCGTTCTAATTTATACAGCATGTATACTGGAGATTTAAATAATTCCTTTCTTTATGTCGAGTTTTTTAATCTTCGAATTTAAAGTTGATGGATGAATGTCTAAAATTTCAGCGGCGCCTCCTGCTCCAGAAATTTTTCCGTTGCATTTTTTAAGGATATACAAAATATAATCGCGTTCGTTTTCTAGTATTGTTTTGATTGAAAATGATTCCGAAGGCTGTTCAGGATGCATTTTGGAAGACATAGAAAGTTCAATTTCTTTAATAGTATTGCCGTCTGTCAGTAAAATGGCGCGCTGCATGACATGTTCGAGTTCTCTGATATTTCCCGGCCAATTGTAATTCATAATCTGCTGCAAAGCAAAATCGGAAAGAATTGGCGCTTTTCTACCCATTTTATCACTGTAAACCGCTATAAAATGATTCGCCAGATCGGGAATGTCTTCTTTTCTCTTTTTTAATGGTGGAACCATAATCGGGAAAACATGAAGTCGATAGTACAAATCCATTCTGAATCTTCCCGCAGCTACTTCTTCTTCCAGATTTTTATTGGTAGCCGCTATAATCCTGACATCTATTTTCATTGGCGAAGTGCCACCAACACGTTCAATTTCTCTTTCCTGTAGAACACGAAGCAGTTTTACCTGCAATTCCAGAGACATTTCTCCTATTTCGTCCAAAAAAATGGTTCCTCCGTCTGCCAGCTCAAATTTACCAATGCGTCTGTCGATGGCGCCTGTAAAAGATCCTTTTTCGTGACCAAAAAGCAATGATTCTGCAAGATTTTCTGGAATAGCACCACAATTAATAATAACCAGAGGTTTGTCTTTTCTTGGCGATAAAGCGTGAATACTTTGTGCGATTTTCTCTTTTCCGGTACCGCTTTCGCCTAAAACCAAAACAGATGTATCGGAAGGAGAAACTTTTCGGATATAATTAAAAACCGTATTCATCTGCGAACTGTTGCCAATAATTCCTTCAAAACCTTGTTCGCTATTTGTTGGTTTTGCATTCTTAATTTCTGCTTTTTTAAGAGGCAGATTTACATCTTCATTCGAATAAATTTTAGCAATAAACTGGCAGAAAAGAAGTTCAAGCGAACTCAAAATTCGTAAATGTTCCTGAGAATAAACATTGAGATTACGGCTGTAAAAAGTAAAATGATAGCTCTGGATCGTGGCAATAGAAATCGGAAAAACCAAATACGATTTTATGCCAAAATTATGCGCAATCAAAGCTTTTATTGGAGCTTCCTGAAAGTTGTTTATCAACGCTTCTTCACTGTATATGATAGGCTTTTTATCTATTTTGGACTTTCTGTAGGTTTCATTTATTTCTTTTTCAGACACTTCCGCTATTTGAGAAAGTTTCTGCAAACTGATAACCTGATACTGATCTAAATTTCTGCGGACAATTCCCAGATTATCATAATGTGTCGTAGTCACAAAACCTGTTTCTAGATAATCAAAAGGAATAAAAGTCTGCGCCGCTTTCGCGAAAGCTAATAAAGCTTCTTCTTTCTTTAAATTTGAATTTATAATGTCCGTAATTGCTGCCTGAAGCTGAAATTGCTGTATCAATTGGCTTTCTAAACTATACTGCTGGCGATAAAAAGCAATTTCTAGCGTTGTTAAAACATCCTGATCTCGAAATGGTTTTACAATAAAACCGTAAGGCTGTGTAGTTTTTGCCTGATCTAATATACTTTTACTAGAATTAGCAGAAATAAATATAAAACCAATATATTTTTCTTTAAGGATTTGTGCCAATTCAATACCATTTCGGTTTCCTTTCAGCATAATATCCAAGAAAACCAAATCTGGTCGTGTAATCTCAATTTGTTCCAAAGCCTGCTCCACCGACCGTGCTATTCCTGTAACTTCATAATTTGCTTTTTCGAGAATTAACTGTAAATCGTGAGCTTCAATAAATTGATCTTCTACAATTAATATCCGTTTTCTAAATTCTGAAGAAACAGTTTCATATCCGTTATCGGGAGACTTTTTCATAAGTGAGTAAATTTGTCTTATATTGCACTTAATTTATTGATACAAAAATAGTTAATTATAATAATTAAAATTAACGGTTTCCAAATTTAGATAAATTAAAATCACAATTAACCTTAATTTTCATATTATTTTTCAAATAATCACAAATGTTTCTATTTATATTTGTTAATCAAAAACTTACTAAAATTTAATCTCTAAACCATGAAGCTACTTTACTCGTTTTGTCTGCTCCTCTTAATTGCAGTTAATTCTGAAGCGCAAAACCATCCTGCAACAGCAAATTATGATTTAAAAAAGAAGCGTCTTTTAATACACAACAGTTCGTCTTATCTGTATAATTCTAACCAAGGCGCAATAGACGCTGATAGTGCTGTGGTATTAACGTGCAAGGCCTATAAACTTCCTCTTGCTTTAGCTTATGACGAAGGATTTAATGATGGTTCGCATTTAATTGGAAAAGATCTCATCGAAAAAGAAAATATCGACGCTGCAAAAAAGCTTTATTTAAAATCTAAAGGCGCTGATAAAGTAAAGCTCGCTCTACAATTGGGAATCTATTATTTGTTCAAGCCTTATGCAAAACCAGAAGATATTACCAATGCCAATCTGTATATATCTGATGCGGTAAAAGTCAGCAATGAGTTAAAAATACAAAAATGGCAGCACGAGAGTTTACTGCTTTTAGGGAAGTTTTATTTCCAAATCAATAATTATCCTGAAAGTAAAAAATGCTTTTTGCAGGTTGTAAACGAACGCCGAAAGCAAAATGATAAAGCAGCTTTGGCGTATGCTTTACTTAACCAGGCAACGTATCAGTACGATTTAGATCCTGAAAAAGAGAAAATCTTAAAAGAAGCCGAAGCCTTATTTACAACTTTAGGTCTTGAAGAAAAACTCATTGAAACCAAAGGAAAAATATGTACGATTTATTTCTGGCACGGGAAAATAAACGATGCCAAGAAAATACTGTATCAAAATATTGCTTTGATGCGAAAAATTGGTTTCAGACAGCAGCAATTTAGTGAAACTACAATTTCATATATCGAAGGCGTTCAATTTAATATAAAAGATGCTTTTTATTATGCGATGAAAAGCGTCAAAACCATGGAAGCTACAAAAGACTTTACTTTTGCCGATATCTTTTATATGCGTCTAGGAATTGCCTATTTGCAAATGGGACATACTGACGAGGCGATAAAAATGTCTCAGAAAAGTATTGAACACGGGCAAAATAATTTTAACAGCGGCAGCTGGTACAAAAGTTTTATTACAGCTACAGCCTCTTTGTCTCTGAAAGGAAAAAATAAAGAAGCTATAGAATACATGAATTCTATAACAAGCAAATTTGATCCTCCAAATAGACTTGATGACATGCTTATGAATTATGCTTACGCTAATTGTTATTGGCGCATAAAAAACTATGGCACAGCCGAAAAGCATTTTATAAAAGCTGTAGAAGCTGCAGATGGTATAGATTCACCGCTGACGTTTAGAGACGTCTGCAATACCTATTCGTCAGCTGCTTTGTTTTATGCCAATCGAAACAATCTCCAAAAAACAAAATTGTATTTGGACAAAATTGACGCCGCTTCTAAAAAATACAACAAGAGATACGACTCAGAAGCAGTGCAAATGTCACTTTATAAAATAGATTCGCTCAATGGTGATTTTAAGTCGGCGCTGGCGCATCATAAACTGTACAAAAAGTTTAGTGACTCTATTTTAGATTATTCGAAAAACAAACAAATTGAAGAACTTAGAATTCAGTACGAAACTGAAAACAAAGAACAGAAAATCAAACAATTAGACAAAGAAACCGATTTACAGCAAACGGCTTTAAAAAAATCTAAATTATTAAATACGCTTTCGATCTGGAGTTTGGTTTTGTTGGTTCTTACTATTGCTTTACTGTACAATAGGTATCGACTGAAACAGAGAACAAATGCAGAATTAGAACTGAAAGAAAAAGAAATCAATCAAAAGAATATTAATCTTAGACATTTGCTTGATGAAAAAGAATGGCTTTTAAAAGAAATTCACCATCGTGTCAAAAACAATCTTCAAACTGTGATCAGTCTTCTGAATTCGCAATCGGCTTATTTGGAGAATGATATGGCATTATCAGCTATCAAAAACAGTCAGCACCGTATTCATTCGATGTCGCTTATTCATCAGAAATTATACAATTCAGAAAATATTGCTTCGATCAATATGCAAAATTACATCAAAGAATTGGTCGAATATTTAAGAGAATCTTTCTCGCTTGGACAGCGCGTTCGTTTTGAACTTAAAATTGATCCGCTAGAATTGGATGTTGCGCAGGCGGTTCCGTTGGGATTAATCTTAAACGAATCTATTACCAATTCTATAAAATACGCTTTTCCAGACAACAGAACGGGAATGATTTACGTGACACTCGAACCTACTACCGAAGACAAATACCTGCTAACAATTGCAGATAACGGAGTTGGTTTTGATGCGAATATCAGCAGTAAAAAAATCAATTCGTTTGGTCTGAGTCTTATAAGAGGTCTTAGCGACGATTTGGAAGCTTCTTTTTCTATGGAAAATAATAATGGAACGATTCTTAAAATTGAGTTTTCTAAAGAATTTCCAATTAATGAAAAAAGAAGAGAATTTAGAGACTAAGCCCTAATTTCTTTTAGACGCGGATGAGACGGATTCGTTATCAGGATCCCGATAGCTATCGGGAGCGGATTTGCACGGATTTTTATGTAATTTATTCTAACCTAATCTTATAGGTAAATAAAAAAATCCGTTCATATCCGCGTTTTACGAAGTAATCCGTTTCATCCGCGTCCTTATTTTATTAGCTAGCGAAATCTCACTAATCGAAATGGGTTTAGCGAAATATAGTGCTTTTAAATCCTTCAAAAAGCGCTAAATCCTTATTATTTAGCGCTTTTTTGGTATGGCATGTAAATTGGTTTTTTAGGGAAGTTAACCCATAAAAAACCAATTTATTATGAAAAAATCAATAGCATTAATAGTTATTCTATTGCTACATTTTAGCAGTGCACAAGCTTGCGATAAATGCAGCTCTTACAACAACAGCGATTTTAAAATAAAATCGGCTACAATAACTCATAAGGCAGATTTAGGTCTTACAGTTTGGGACATTAAAGTAGAAGGAACCGCAGGCAAAACAATGCCTAAACCAGTCGGACAGTTAAATGGCGCTCCAGTTTTGGCATACGTTTTCCCAACTACTTTAAAATCTTCTGATATTGGTTTCGGTCAAGTGGAAGGAATTGTAGCACTTGCTCTTACTTCTCATCCAGATTTTGAAGATACTCCGCTTTGGGATGAAAGCCTGGACGGAAATTACCTAAACGACGGTTTAGTATGGCACGCACACTGGGTTTTGCTTGTAGAAGATAAACGCGTTGCTGGAGGACTTTCGGTAAAAGAATTCACAAAAGGAGATCCAAAAGTAGTATTGCCTCCAACAAATCCAGGAATGGCAATGTATATGGACAGCCCAGGTTTTAATATCGTGACAAAAGGAAATTCGATTAAAGTGATTGTTCCCGATTTTAGAATCAACAACAAAACCGATTTTAAGTTTGATGCCGTGAGCTGTTATATGGAAGTCAGCACGGGCGCTGGCGGTTCTCATGATGCCGAAGGTTCTAAACCAATGCTTGGGGTATACAAAGTTTATACAGTTGCGAGTGGAAATCTTTCATTGCCTTATTCTGTAAAATAAAAGTAAATCTAAAGTTTAAACATTATGAAAAAATCAATCATCCTAAAAATGATACTTCTTCCTTATATAATTTTAAGCAGTTTGCCCGCAAATGCGCAAGGTGATTATGCTACAGATCCGCATCTTACGCCAGCTGTAAAAGCTTTTTTAAAACCTTTAAATGCTGGAGGAGCGCCACTGGAATCGCTTCCGGTTGCAGATGCGCGAAATGTTTTGGTTGGCGCACAAAATGCCTTTAAAGTGGATTTGTCTGGAATTGAAGAATCTGAAAAAGAAATCACCGCAGACGGTTACAAAATCAAGCTTAATATTGTTCGTCCCGCTGGTGCGAAAGGAAAACTCCCTGTTTTTATGTTCATTCACGGTGGTGGATGGGTTCTGGGAGATTATCCTACCCACAAAAGGATGGTGAGAGACTTGAGTGTGCTTACGGGTTATGTTGGTGTTTTTGTCAATTATTCTCTTTCTCCAGAACATAAATATCCACAGCCTGTAAATGAGGTTTACGCTGCCGCGAAATGGATTGCAGCTCATGGAAATGAAATTAATGTCGACGGAAGCAAATTGGGAATTGTCGGCAACAGCGCTGGAGGAAATCTGGCTACAGCAAGTGCTTTAATGGCGAAAGAAAAAGGAACGCCTTTGTATAAAGTGCAAATTCTGTTCTGGCCTGTAACCGATGCTAATTTTGAAACAGAATCGTATAAAGTATACGGCAAACAGCGTTTTCTAACTGATTCTTTAATGAAATGGATGTGGGATCAATATGTGGATCCTTCTAAAAGAAAAGAAATCTATGCTTCGCCATTGCAGGCAAGTTTGTCTCAACTAAAAGGTTTACCTCCAACTTTAATTCAGGTTGCAGAAAATGATATTTTAAGAGACGAAGGAGAAGCTTACGGTCGTAAATTAAGTGATGCAGGAGTGGTCGTGACAACGGTGCGCTACAATGACGTCATTCACGATTTTGGATTATTGAATGGGTTGGCTGAAATTCCGCAGACAAAAGCGCTGTTTCTTCAGGCTGCGGCGGAACTTAAAAAATACCTGAAGTAAAATTCACCCTAAACAAACATAACATTTTAAAATTCAATATTTTACATAAATAAAATTTGTAAATTTAGTTTCCAAATTAAATAGATCGTTATGCTTGTACAAGAAAAAACCGGATTGATTGTAATTGATGTTCAAGGAAAATTGGCGCGGATTGTACACAACAGCGAAAAACTGGTGTCCAATTTAGAAAAACTCATTCGAGGCTGTCAACTACTTTCAATTCCGATAATTTGGGCAGAACAAAACCCGAAAGGACTTGGTGCAACAATTCCCGAATTAGAAAAACTATTGCACGAACAGCAACCAATTGAAAAATTTTCTTTCAATGCTCTGGATAATGAAGTTTTTAAAAAAGCAATTATCAATTCTGGCAGAAAACAATGGATAATTTGCGGTATTGAAGCTCATATCTGCGTGTATCAAACTGCTTTGGGACTATTATCAAAAAACTTCGAAGTCGAAATTGCGGCAGATTGTGTCTCTTCTCGAGCAGAAGAAAGCATTTTAATCGCTTTGCAGAAATTGCAGCATAAAGGGGCTGCATTAACGAATGTTGAAATGTGCCTTTATGAACTGGTTAAAGATTCGAGACAAGAAGTTTTCAAAGAAATTCTAACATTAATCAAATAAAAGAATCATGTCAAAATCCAAAACAATTGTGCTTATTCATGGAAATTTTGTTAACGACAAAACTTGGGCAGAATGGAAACAGCACTATGAACAAAAAGGATATACCGTTTATGCGCCGGCCAATCCTGGACACGATGGAAATCCTGCCGAATTGAGAGCTAAGGTTCATCCTAACCTTACCAAAACAGGTTTTATAGATGTTGTCAATAATATTAGCCGATTAATAGATACATTGCCAGAAAAACCTTTGGTAATAGGACATTCCATGGCTGGAATGGCCGCTTTAAAATTAGTCGAATTAGGCAAAGCCGCAGCTGGCGTAAGTATTGACGGAGCGCCTCCAAAAAATGTGTTTCCGCCTTTTCAAACCTTAAAAACGGTAATTCCTGCTTTTGGCTTTTTCTCTTTTAATAAATATTTCATGGGAAGCAGAAAATGGTACGATTATGCTTTTTTTAATACTATTCCAGAATCACAAAAAAGTATTGCTTTTGAGAAATTTGCAGTGCCAGAAAGTTATAAAGTGAGCCGAGAACTGGTTTTAAATTCGTTTTCGAATATCAATTTCAAAAAACCGCACGAACCTATTCTATTTATCGGAGGCAGTAACGATCATATCTTTCCTCCAAGTTTAACAGAAACAATTGCGAGCAGATATAACGGAAATGCAGGCCGTGTCGATCTTAAAATATTCGACGGCAAAAGCCATTTTATCTGCGGAGAACCAGGCTGGGAAAGCGTTGCCGATTATATTTTAAATTGGTATGAAAAATTGTAAAACAGATTTAATATAAATCAAAAGCCCTGTATCACGATTGTGACGCAGGGCTTTTTTGATGAAATTTATTTTATTATAATCTAAATTTATTTCACATCAAACCAAAGTTTGGTTGTCAATAAATCTTTTCCTTGATCGGTTAAAGCATTCTGATAGCTTACGCCATTTAATGATTGCTCCGTACCAGGATAGAAAAAACGCGAAGGTATTTTTCCGTCCAAAACCGTTGCTGGACCAGCTGTCAATACAGGATAATCCAATCTTCTCCATTCTGCAAAAGCGTCTAAACCTTGACCAAAAAAGGCAATCCATTTTTGTGTTCCAATAGATTTAGCATAATTCGTTGCATCGTATTTTACGCTTGCTTGGTTCAAATAATTCGCAATAACTGTCGCGTCATTAATACCAAACTGATTAAATGATGCTGTAATAGCATTTTTATAAAGCTGTTCTGCATCTCCAGCGATATAACCACGTGCAGCTGCCTCTGCAAGATTGAACAATACCTCAGAATACGAATAAATTACAGCAGGCGATGTTGACGTAAGGAAATAAGTTCCTGGTTTTGATGTTTTAGCAAAACCTTGGCTGTTAGCATCACTGTTTGATAATCCATTTCCTCCTCCAACGTAGGTACCAACACTTGCATCAGATGGCAATTGTGCATAAACTGGCAAACGAGGATCTGCAAATTCTTTTAGTTTGTCAACCATCGTTTTAGAAATACGGTAATCATCACGAGTTTCAAACCAAGCTGAGGCTGGATTTTGCTGCGGTGAGCTAATGTATGTAAATTTAAACGTATCGCTATTGCTGCTCAAAACTCCTCCTGCATCATTAGTCGCATCTATTGCAGCTTGTTTAGCCAAAGCAGGTTCTCTGTCAGCAATTTTTAAAGCTATACGCAAACGAAGCGAGTTTACGTAACGTTTCCACTTTGCAATGTCTCCTTTATAAACTAAATCACCAGTTACTGTTCCATTTGCTGCACCCAATAAAGACTGAGCGTTTTTCAAATCTTCAAGTAATCCTGTATACACTTCTTTTTGAGTGTTGTATGAAGGCGTTATACTTTGACCAGCTTCTTTGTACGGAATACTTCCGTAAGCATCTGTCAACAATAAAAATGTCCATGAACGAAGTGTCAAAGCAATTCCTTTATAATTTGAATTCGCCTGCGCATCTGGAAAATTGATGATGGTATTCAAATCTGTGATTAAGGTTGCGTAACCAGTGTTCCATAAAGTAACGAATGAAGCGTTTGAAACATCATATCTATCTGGCTCTGTATATTGGATTTTTGCCCAATGCTGCACAAATAATAAAGAAGAGTCAAAGTTATTCGTAGAACCCCAATATAAGTCGGCTCCTTGTTTTAATGTACCGGTTAACAAGTAAGGCGCTAATGGTGTTTCGGTTGCATTTGGATTTTTATTGATATCATCCAACGTATCGCTGCAAGAGCTAAACGTTAAGGCAAAGAGAGTTATATATGCTATTTTTTTTAACATGATGCTGAGTTTTAGAATTTAAGATTAACATTAAGACTGAAATTTCTGGTAGTTGGTAAAGCTAAACTTTCCAATCCCTGCGCATTTCCAGTATTGAAAGCGGTTTCAGGATCAATATTTGGTGCGTCTTTGTAGATAAAGAACAAGTTACGGCCAACAGCAGTAATACTTGCCCCTTCTAATCCAAGTCTTCTTGCAAATGCTTTATTGACATTGTAAGACAATTTTATTTCTCTCATTTTTACAAAAGTTGAGCTGTAAATGTATGCTTCGCTGATGTTATAAGATGCTTTATAATATTCCTGTGCACTTAACACGGTTGTATTTGGAGATCCGTTTTCGTATACTCCGTTAAAAATCATACCATCGTCATATACGGTTACACCCGCTGGGGCAGTTCCGTTTACCAATGTTTTTGTAGTTCCGTCTACATAATAACTTAAACCGCCGTTTTCAGCACCACGCCCAGGAAGCGTTGAAGCCAATACTCCTGTATAAGTACCTGTTCTGTTGGTGCCTGAGAAAATTTCTCCTCCTACGCTAGCATCAACTAAGAACGATAATTCAAGATTTTTATAGGTCAAGGTATTGGTAACACCTGCCAAATAATCTGGGGTGTAATGTCCTAAAACTCTCTTCGTTGGATCTGCTTTTGGAAGTCCGTTTGCTCCTACTACAATATTCCCGCTCGCATCACGCAAATAAGCTGTTCCGTAAAGTGCTCCGTATGCTTGACCTACAGATGCCAATACATCTACACCTCCAGAAGTACCAATTGTATAGTTTTGAATTTGTTTGGCATAATCTAAAATTTCAACTTCACTAGTGTTTTTAGAATAATTTGCTCCAATATTCCATTTGAAGTTTTCTGTTTGAATAGGAGTTCCGTCCAATTGAATTTCTATACCTCTATTGTTTATTTTACCAGCATTGATTAACTGGGAGTTATAACCGCTTGAAGTTGTGGTTTTAATCTCCAAAATCTGGTCAAAACTATTTGTATTGTAATAAGCAGCATCAAAATGAAGTCTGTTTTTAAAGAAAGTAGCTTCTAAACCTACTTCGGTAGAACGTGTTGTTTCTGGTTTCAGGTTTTCATTCAATTTTCTTTGTGATGAAGTTTGAATTGGATTTCCGTCAAATGCTGTCTGGAAATTATAAACCGTAGCCAATTGATACGGATCTGCATCGTTACCCACTTCAGACCATCCACCACGTATTTTTAAGAAATCAAGCGTATTGCTTTTCAAATTGAAAGCTTCAGATAAAACCAAACTACCATTAATAGAAGGATAAAAATAAGAACGGTTGCTGCTTGGTAATGTAGATGACCAGTCATTACGCCCTGTAACGTTTAAGAAAGCATAGTTTTTATAACCAAATTGCGCAGAAGCATAAGCACTATACACTCTTAATCTTGATAAGTTGTTTGATGATGTCAATGGATCACGCGAATTGGTTAAAGTGTACAAATCTGGTACAGCCAAACGCGGTGCTTTCTGATAATTGTTGGCATCGCTGTGATTACGAATATTAAATCCGGCAAGAGCGTCTACAGTAAAATCGTCGTTTATTTTTTTAGTATAAGTAAAAATACCTTCTGTATTTTGCTCATTTACTGTGTAAGCATCTTCAGCATAAGATCCGAAAGGAGTTCCGTTTGTACCATATCTGATCTCATATTTTCTTCTGTCATTATAATAATCAACTCCTGTACGGAATTTAAAATTAAGTCCTTCAGCCAATTTAGCATCCAAATGCACGTCTCCAATTATACGGTTACGCTGCTGGCTTGTAGTGTTGTAATACGCATTCCAATACGGATTGCTGTAGTAACTGTTATTCCAGTTCACTTCTCTATTGCTTTGAAGCTGGTTAATATCAACCTGACGACCGAACCAAAGGAACTGTAACATTACACCTGCAGCACGGTTTCCAGAAGGACCTCCCGGTAAAGCTGGAGAATTGGTTGTAATGTAATTTGCCGTTACCCCTACTTTGATACCTTTTGAAATTTGGTAATTCGTATTAAGCGTAAAGTTGGTTTTATTCACTTCACTATTAGGCACTGTTCCCAATTGTTTTTGATTGTTCACCCCTAAACGGAAATCCGATTTTTCATCTGATCTGGCTACCGAAATACTGTTATCATAAGTAATACCAGTATTAAAGAAGTCTTTCACGTTATTAGGATGTGCTACAAAAGGTACAGCCGCTCCATTGGAGTAAAATTGCGGAATAAGTCTTCCGTCCATTCTTGGCCCCCAGCTTTCGTCAACACCATCATTTACGCCTCCGCCTTTACCGTCTACAAAACTAAATCTTCCGTTTGATCCTTGACCATAAGAGTTTTGAAAGCTTGGTAAAGTAGACACTTGAGAAATCGTAATCCCAGAATTCAACGTAATTCCTAATCCTTTCTGACTTTTTCCAGATTTTGTAGTAATCAACACAACACCATGCGCTGCACGCGATCCGTAAAGTGCTGCAGCATTTGGCCCTTTCAATACAGTCAATGTTTCAATATCATTAGGATTCAAATCGGCAATAGCATTTTTAAAGTCACGAGTTGCCCCACCAACGCTTCCTAACTGCGAGTTATCTACTGGAACTCCATCTACCACAAACAATGGCTGGTTATTTCCTGCAATTGAAGTTTCTCCACGAATGATAATACGAGATGATCCCATATCTCCTTGCGAATTTGTAATACGAACACCCGCTAATTTTCCGCTAAGACTATTCAAGAAGTTAGTTTCTTTTGTTTCAGCAATATCTTTAGTCTTAAGTGCTTGTGTACTATATCCTAAAGATTTCTTTTCTTTAGAAATACCCAAAGCCGTAACTACAACTTCTGATAATTGATTTTGTTCTTCTGTAAGGCTTATCGTTACTGGATTTTCATTTACCACAACTTCAGCTTTTTTATATCCTAGATAACTTACTAATAAAGTGTAAGGCAATTTTTGTCCTGTTTGAAAGAAAAACTTTCCATCAAAATCGGTTTGAACTCCGTGCGTAGTTCCTTTAATAGTGATAGAAGCCCCAATAATAGGCTCTTTTGTAACGGCATCAATTACTTTTCCTTCTAGTTTAGACTGAATTAATGGCTTGTTATCTTGTGCTTTAACTCCAATTGAAATTAACAACACACATAAGTAAGCATATCTTTTTAATTTTATTTTCATTACTTTATTTTAGTTTAAAATAAGGTAAGCCAAGGATAATTTTATCTTCCTGCTTTCCTTTTAGAGATGACTATTTCTTTTAAGCTTCTGCCATTTCTGCAACTGCAAAAATGGTTTTCTCTTTTAGCTGCAGCACATTCGTTTTTTCATTTTTACTTTTTTTTTGGATTACTATTATTTAAAATTGGCCTATAAAATTTTAAACCCATTTAGGGTTTTGGTATTAATTGATAATGAATTAAAAAAGAGGAATTTTAACTGCAGTAACGCATTCGGCCGAATTGCCAAATGGTTTTGCTTATTTGAAATGGAAGTGTGTGGATTTTAATCACTGCGTTTTCTTAGTTATTTTTAAACTCTACTAATTTGATAGAACAAAAGTAAATTAAAAATACGATTTCCCAAATTTTAAATAAACTTTTTGCAAAAAAATTGTTAACGAAATCGTTGCAGATATTATAAAACACTAAAAACAAAATAGTTACAAAATACTGTTGATTTTGTGTTTTTATAAGAATTATAGTAAAAGAGAAAAATTAAAAGTCGTTTTAATTCTTTTAAATTCCATTTTAATAAAGTAAAAGCAAAAAAAAACTCCAAGATCGTAAGACCTTGGAGTTTGTATTTTGTTTTTTAAAATGATTTACATTTCGTTAAACTCGTGTAAAGATTTTAATGTAGTTTCATAAAATAAAATTGCAGCGATAAGATTTCCTTTATCTGAGTAAGGCATCATTTTTCTTTGAAATTCTACTGTCGTATCTAAGAAAGTAGTTGTGCCTTCTGCTTGTCCGTCTAATATTTTTTTGTTGTCTGCTGTATCAGGAATGCCCAAATCTGCCATTGTAACACCTGGTTTAGTAACCAAAGCAATGTAAGGAAGTGTTTTTACCAAAACTTTAATACGCTCAATGTACAATTCTAAAAGTTCTCCTTTTTGCATACCACTTAATTCTTTTTGATCATGGTATTTACGAATTAAAGCTGTTGTACTAATGATACTTCTTGGTGCATTTTTTGCCTGCGCAGAAACAGCAGCAGTTGTCAAGAAGAAAAGGACACATAATAAAATAATCTTACTCTTCATTTTCATAATAGATTTGGTTCTTGAATAAAAACAAAAATATATAAATTATGTTAAAAAGCAACTTTTATATTTCCTTTTTCACAATAAAATTACATTTGTTACGTTGGGATAAGTAAAATAGTACACCAAAACCCCAGAAATTAAGGATTTTTCGGCAGTATAACTACGTATTGTTTAAGACTTAATAATTCTAAAACGACCCGGATATTTGATCCAAATGCTTTTTTTGTTGCCGTAATAATCCATAAAATCTTCGCAAACAAACACAGCATGCGCTTTTGACCATGCGACAACACCGCAATATTCGCTTCCAGATTGTCTTTTTAATTTCTGAATCTGCTTGCCTAATTTGAATCCTAAATATTTATAAATGGTTGGAGTATAAACCGTTCCTTCTTCCAATTCTTCCAAAGCTTTCTCAAAAGTGGGTTCATTATCGATAATTTGCATGTATTTTGCCATTACGGCATAAGTCAAAATAGCATAATCTCTTATTTTTTCGCTGTCACAATTATCTTTGATATAAACAAAACCCGCAGATTTTGTCGCTTTATTTACTTCGCTGCTATCCAAATGAAAGGTTGCGTTATTTTTTAGTGTAATCTTATAAGAATCATTCGCTAATTTTTCGCTAACAAAAAGATTATCTAGTCCGTACACATTTAATGAAGCTTTTATAAAAGCTATAGAAGAACAATTGGTACGCTCACCTTGTTTAAAACTTTCGAATATTTTTTCAGAACTCAACTGCGAGTATGAATTGGAACAAACAAACATTAAAAGAAAAAAAACTGAAGTAATCGATTTCATGCCTTGTATTATATATGGTTTCTCAAATAGTATTTTGAGAGATTGTATTAGATTTTTACAAATCTATAAAAATCAACTCATATTTTTACATCTTCAGTTCGATCTGTTAAAAAAAGTCCATAAAAAAACGTCTCAAACAAAATTGAGACGTTTTTGAATTATTTTTTTTCTTCATTATTCAACTTATCATCGAGTTCTGGCGCTTCGCCTTTAAACTTTTTGGTATCAGCATCATAATTTTCATCGTTAGTCAAAACTTCATCGTGTTCTTTATATTGATGTTTTCTAGTATCAGTTCGATGATCTTCTCCGCCCTGTTTTGGGTTCGGGTTTTTCTGGGTTTGATTATTCTTGTCCATAATTCTTCTTTTTATAATGATTAATAAAATTAAACCAAATCCAGCCTTCACTACTTATATAATCCTTTTCAAAAATTATAAAATAAAACTGCTTAGTTCGCTCTAGATCAATTGACCATATTTCGAAAATTAGTTAAATATCGCAGTTTTCCTTTTCTGAAAATTCACGCAACAGCAACTAAACTGTACTAGAAAGCAAATGGCATATTATTAGTTTACAACAACTTAAATTAAAAAACTAGAAATTATGAGCTTGTATCAACTTCAAAAAACCGCCATTGTCATTATCGATCCTTTTAATGATTTTCTTTCTGAAGGCGGGAAATTATATTCGGTAACAAAGGAAACCGTGGAAGGAAATGGAGTGGTTAATAACATCAAAAAGCTATTAACTGCTGCAAGAGAAAAGAAAATCCAAATTATTTATGCACCCCATCGGAATACCCAAATTAGGGATTATCTCAACTGGAAATTTATGGCGCCTTCGCATTTAGGAAGCAAAAGCATTACGCTATTTGAAAAAGATTCGTGGGGAGCCGAATTTCACCCAGAGCTTAGTATGCAAGAAGGCGATCTTATTGCTCAAAATCATTGGACAGCGAGTGGTTTTGCTAATACCGATTTAGATTTTCTTTTGCGTCAGCATAATATCGACCAAATTGTTCTCGCAGGCATGAGAGCCAATACCTGTATCGATTCTACTGCAAGATTTGGTGTCGAGCTGGGTTATCATGTTACCTTAATCAAAGACGGAATTGGCGCTTTTAATTGGGAAGAAATAAAAGCAACAGTCGAAACTAATTTCCCTCATTATGGACATGTGCTTTCTACTACAGAAGAATTCATCAATAATATTAACTCTTAAAACATAAATTTTTAGTACCATGGAAAAAGAAAAAACTTTAAGTAAGGCAAGCCAGTCAGAAACTAAATTTGCCACTGTTCAAGATTATAAAATAGCGTATCGCTCAATTGGCGAAGGATTACCCATTATTCTCTGCAATAGGTTTCGAGGGAATCTAGACGATTGGGATCCCGCATTTTTGGATGCATTGGCAAAAAAATACAGAGTGATCACTTTTAATCATAAAGGACTTGCTTCTTCTACAGGAACACCGCATGAAACGATTTTAGGTTTTGGAAAAGATGCTATTGATCTGGCCGATGCTTTAAAAATTGACAAATTTATACTAGGCGGATGGTCGTTAGGCGGCTGGGCAGCACAAGTAATAACAACTGAATTTCCGAACCGAATTACGCACACCATTTTAATTGGAACCAAACCTCCAGGAAAAGTAAATCATAACCTAGAAGAAATTTTTATTAAAACAGCCTATATTCCAGATTATACACTCGAACATGAAACTATATTATTCTTTGAGCCAACTTCTGAAATAAGCCGAAATGCAGCGGTAGAAAGTCATAAAAGAATACAGGAAAGAGAAAATAAAGATCCAAAAGTGAGACCAGAACTTTGGGAATATTACAGTAAATCTCATGATGATTATATCAATGACCCTTATAATACTAGAGAAAAATTAATGAAGACCAATGTTCCAATCTTAATTATTTCTGCTAATCATGAAGTTTGCTTTCCTCCAGAAAACTGGTTCGAGCTCAACCAAAAATTGCCAACCGCAACGCTGATCACGATTGCTCAGACAGGACATGGCCCGCAGCACCAATATCCTGATATGATTGCCCGTTATATTGACAACTTTATAGAATCAAACTAAAAAAGCAAACCAATAAATACAACTGACTGATTTTCAAAATACTAAAATTCTTATATTGAATATGTTCCAGTTTTGAAAATCAGTAGTTTAAATACAATAGTTGATGTAACTTTGCAACTTCATACTAAAGTAAGTTAGCAGATTATGTGGATTATATGTCAGGAATGCCAAGGACAGGGCAAAATAAATCGTGGGCTCACTAAGAAGGCACAGCGCATTTATAAGGCAGAATTGGCTGAATATGAGAGAACAAAAAGCACCGATTCTCCTCCTGTTAAACCTAAAGCTCATCTACATTTATGCACTAACTGTTCTGGTTCTGGATTAATTCAATCCGATCATTTTACACCAGTTAATACCGATTTTCCACATGTTGCTATAATTGGTGCCGGTATTGGAGGCGTTGCTTTGGCTGTCGCCTGTCTGCATCGTGGAATACCTTTTAGTATCTATGAAAGAGACAGTAACTTTGACGCCAGATCTCAAGGCTACGGACTAACGCTCCAACAAGCCAGCAAAGCCATGAAAGGCTTAGGAATTACTTCTTTAGACGGAGTTATTTCGACAAAACATATTGTTCATAATACAGAAGGAAAAGTTTTAGGCGAATGGGGAACGCGAAAATGGCTGGAAACTGAAATTAAAACACCTATAAAACGCACCAACATCCATATCGCTAGACAATCGCTTCGGTTGGCTTTACTAGAACAGCTTGGCGAAAAGGCCATTAACTGGGGATATCAATTGATAGATTTTCAAGAAAATGAAAATGGTGTTGAATTGAATTTTCAGGTAAATGGAGAATTTAAAAAAGCTAAAGCCGATCTTGTTGTGGGTGCTGACGGTATTCGAAGTGCAGTGCGAAAACTAATAATTGGCGAAGATGCAACTCCGCTCCGTTATTTGGGCTGTATTGTAATATTGGGAATTTGTCCACTAAGTTCGCTTGAAGATATTTCGAGTCCGTTATTAGATTCGGCAACCGTTTTTCAGACAGCCAATGGCAATGAACGCATTTATGTAATGCCTTACACAGCCGATTCTGTGATGTGGCAGTTGAGTTTTCCAATGTCTGAAGAAGAAGCCAAAGAACTAAGTGCAAAAGGACCTGAAGCTCTTAAAGAAGAAGCGATTCGCAGAACGCAATGGCATGCTCCTATTCCGCAGATTTTAGAGGCTACACAATCAAGTTTAATTTCTGGATATCCTGTTTATGACCGCGAATTGCTGAGTTCCCAATTATTAGAAAAAAATAAAAACAGTACTTTAATTGGCGATGCCGCGCACCCGATGAGTCCATTTAAAGGTCAAGGCGCGAATCAAGCTTTGTTGGACGCTTTAAAATTGGCTAAAAAAATTACCAAATGCTGCAATCCAAAATCGCAATGGAGAAAAAACGGACTTCGAAAAAGTGTTTTAAACGAATTTGAAGCCGAAATGCTGGAACGCAGTGCAGAAAAAGTAAAAGGCTCTGCCGATGCCGCACAATTTTTACATTCTGAAATTATACTTCGCGAAGGCGATGAACCTCGAGGAAGATGCAAAAAATAACACAAAAAGCTAAACAAATCCTGTTTAGCTTTTTTTTATACCACTCTATATTTCAGACTCATACATTAAAATTAAACAATAATTTAATATTATTTTATAACAAAGTCCAAGACGATATTTCTAATTTTATAATCTCATAAAACAATTAAATTATCACGTCATGGAAAATTTACAAATTAATTTCAGTCCAAACACCAAAACCTGTACAGACCGAACTTTGGTTTGTAATGGCGATAATAACGAATTAATCTTTCGTAAAACTTATGTAGGAGATTGGGGAGATTGGGACGAGAAACCAGAAGATCTGCCAAAAGAGCCTCTTTATCTGGATCAAAGTACAAGTTTTACAAGTGCAGTGTAATACTAACAAAAAATAACATTAAGCAATGCAATTATGCTGTTCTACACTATTAAGCTAGAACGCTAATTGTATTGCTTAAATTTTCTTTGTTTATAAAATCCAAAATAAATTCTTTCACTTCATTGCTGGCAGTTGTGGTGGCAAATGAATTAATGTAAAATTCATCGTCCTTATCACTAATATGAATAATTTCTGTGTAGCCTTTAGTTATCAAACTGCCTTTCAGCTTAATTATATTTACTTCTTGTTTTCCATCAAGTTCCTTACGAACCTGTAATTTTATAGCTCTTTCCATATTCAAATACTTTTAAATAATTAACTATCATTCAGTTACTAAATTTAAAACATTTAATCTATCGAAATCAGAATTTAACACTGTCGGGAACGTATTATTTATCAACATATTATAAACATTTCTCATTTTATTCTAAAAAAAATGGGAATACTAGTAAAATCAAGTGTTTTCAAATTACAACGGGTTTGCTTTCGAGAAAGCGAGGATAGAAACGGAGGGGAAAAAATTCGATTTTTTTATAAAGTAAAAGAATCCGAAGAATTCAAATATTTATAGAATTTATGCTGGACCGTGGGTATGACCCCTTCGGGGTCACATATCTACGTTGAAAATTTTATGCTATAAACATTTGAATCCTTCGGATTCTTTTAATGTGAATCTAAAAATTATTTCCTTTCTCAAGGTAACTTGAATGATAATTCCAAAACAACAAACAACAGCCTATTTCCCTATAAATTCTTTTTCGTTCTTTCGCGAAAGCACGTATAAAAACAAATAAATGAAATCCGTTTTTTCTACATATCAAAGCAAAAGAATCCAGAGGATTCAAATATTTATAGAACATAATTAACACCGCTGATATTTGACCCTGAAGGGGTCATACTCACGCTACAGCATAAATTTTCTATAAATATTTGAATCCGGATTCTTAGATATAAACTTAGAATCAAATTCATTGTCGCTCTTTCGCGAAAGCGCGTGTAAAAACGAATAAATAAAAATCCCTTTTTTATATGTTAAAGCAAAAGAATCCAGAGGATTCAAATATTTATAGAACATAATTAACGCCGATGATATTTGCCCCCTACGGGGTCATACCACGGTCCAACATACATTCTATAAATATTTGAATCCTCTGGATTCTTGTATGTGATCTAAATAATTTCCTTCTTCAGCGTGACACTTGAATGATAATTTCAAAACAAACAATAAACAATAAACCAACTGACTAATTCCCAATAAATTCTTGATCACTCAGCGTTTTCATAAACGCAATAAGATTCTCTTTTTCCACTTCTGTAAGCGGAATTCTATTCCCATTATTCTTAAAAATAGGATCCAGATTATCAGCTTCTAAAACACCATTATCAAAATAATCCAAAACCGATTTTAAAGTTTCAAACTGGCCAAAACTTCCGTAAGGTGCCGTATATTCTATGTTTCTTAAAGTCGGAACCCTGAAACTCATAAAATCGGCTGGAATACCCGTAACCCTGCCGCGTCCTGCTTCGTTAGAATCTGTATTTAACGGAAAACCTATATTTCTGAAACTCTGGTCGGTAAACAATTCGGTGCTATGACAGCTGGCACATTTCAGCTGAAAAGTAGCATAACCTGCCGCTTCATTTTCTGTAAACGACTGGCCTTCTTTGCGTTTTACTTTATCGTATTTACTATTCGCAGAAATTAAAGTGTATTCAAACTGTGCAATACTCTGGTAAATTCGATCAGGAGTAATTTCCTGATCTCCAAATGCTTTTCTAAACAAATCTTTATAAGAAGCGTCATCTTTAATTTTTCCGATAACTTCCAAAATCGAAGAATCCATTTCTTCATGCGTAATAATCGGAACCAAAGGTTGCGTTTCTAACTGCAATCTGCTTCCATCCCAATTAAAAAACTTTAAAAACATCAGATTTTGAATTGGAGGCGCATTTCTAAGTCCGATTCTGCCTTCGATTCCAATAGCTCTCGGATTGTGGTCGGCAAAAGCACTCGCCTGAATATGACAGCTTGAGCACGAAATCGTATTGTCTGCGCTTAACCTTTTGTCTGAGAACAATTTTTCGCCCAATTCGACACCATATTTTGTGGGTTTATTTAAACTCACATAAGCATTTACTTCTGGGAAGTCGGCCGGAATTTGCAATGAAAGTTCAGGATTATCATAAGAAATCATATCCGAATCCTCGCTGTTACAAGAAGCGAAAAAGGATGCAATTATTATGAAGCCAAATATTTTTTTCATTTTTTAATGAATTTAAAATAGAGCCGTCTTTAAAATTCAGACGGTTCACAATAGATTTTTTAAACCTGCAGATTAAAAAGTTTCACGCAGATTTATGAAGATTTCAGCAGATCAAATTTGATTTGATTTGTTGAAACCATATTGATTAAGATAAGTTGTTAAAGTTTTTTCTATAGCCCCTAGTTTTAACTAGGGGATTTTTAGAAATAGCAAATAATCCAGGCTTTTGCCAACTAATATACCTCCATCTAAAGATGGAGGCAATTCATTTTTAAAACCTATTCGAAATCTTGAAGCAATGCGTTAATTTAGTTTTCTACGCTAGTCACAGAAAACATTCCTGAAATATCGCTTGTTCCGTTTCCTCCAAGATTATCTACAAATTTTACCATTTGAGCTGCTGTATGAATGTTTGGAGTTGCGTTATCGTTTGCTCCTTCTCCTGTCGATAATGTTATAGTGTTGATTTTTCCGCTCAATAATTTGTCGAAATCAGCTTTAATTTTGATTTTCGGAGCGTTTTGCCCGACAATAGCATTAACAGTTAAGTTTAAAGTAACATCTCTATAAGCATTTACGCCTTGTTTATAAGCACCTTCAGCTCCTGCTATCGTACTTCCGGTATGTATAGACATTACTTTATTTTCGGTATCGTAAAAACCTTCCACTTTTGTAAAACGGTATCCTGTTCCCCATTCCCACATCATTTCTGTATCGTTAGCTCCAGCCGCTGCGTAAAATTTAGGAAATCTTGTCTGATCCAAAGTGTTTTGTTCTGTCTTGATTCCCAAACCGAATTTAATCTGCTTGTAATTTGCAGATGGCACATTGCTCAAAACATAGCTTAAAGAAGCTGTTTTTGCCTGATCGATTACCGTTGCTCCTTTATCCAAATCATTTACATTGTACGGCACTTCGCTTCCGTCGTCTTTTATTAGACGAATATTACTGATTACATATTTCACCTCAGAAAAATGATGAATTTGTCCAGCGGCTGAAGTATTTGTCGTTGCTGAAGTCGAAGTTGCATCGCCTAAAACAATGGTTTTGTCTTTAAACGTATTGTTAAATTCTAGCGTTACATTGTTTGCAGCTGGCGCATCGTCATCGCTTGAACAAGAAACAAATGCCAAAGCGGCAGCAGATAATAAAAGGTATTTTTTAAAATTTTGCATTTTTATGATTTTAATTTTTGTACTGTATTTTATTAATTAAAAAAAGTTTCATGTCCTGCAAGATTTATAAAACCTTGTAGGTATTTGAATGGCTTTAAATAACACCTACAAGGTTTTGGAAACCTTGCAGGAGAAAAAAACTCAATTATAAAATAGGCGGCGGTACAAAAATTTCAAGGCAAGGTTCTGTCTGACCATATTCTTTGTAAAGAAAAACCTTTTTAGCGTTTATGTCTTTCGGAATTAAAACAGCAAATTCAATATTAGAAATTAAAGCGATATCAATCTGTTTACTGATGCTTCTCAATTCTAGATCGGTGTTTTTTTCTGTGTCCTGAAGTTCTTTCTTTAAATGGCATTTACCATGACATTGCAGTTCTGGTTTTGCTTTGTTTTCACAAAATTCTTTTTCTATGGCATTCTGATTCAGTTTAAAGTGCACAATGATAAGCGCCTGCTGGAAAGAAACCAGCAGGAACAAAATCGTCATTGTGATACTAAAAACTTTTTTCATTTTTTTACTCTTTGGGTTGACTGTTTTTAACACATAGAAACATAGATTTTTAGGAATCTAAAAAAGGCGTTTCACTTATAATAAAACACAGAGGCAATGTCTTAGAAACAGTTTCTTTCTGTTTTCTATATTCTTTTCTCTATATTCTAATTAAAAATTCACTTTTAAAGACGTGAAAATATTACGTCCCATTCTCGGGATATTTCCCCAATCGGCATAAGTGCTGTAATATGCGTTTAATAAATTCTCAGCCCCAACTTGAATCGTGCTCTTTACTTTATTGATTTTAAAAGAATAATCAGCAGAAATATTCCAAATGGTGTAAGCACCAGTTAAATCTTCACCATATTCCGGACTGTAATTAATCTGCTCAAAATCGCCACTAACAGAGGTCTGAATTCCGAAATTTTTATACATATAATGTAATGACGTCAGATAACTCAACGGACGGATAAAAGGCAAATTTCCTCCTTTATCATCCATTCCGCGAGCATACGTTAGCGTTCCTTTCCAGTGCAGATGCTCCAAGATATCGTAACTCACATTGGCAGACATATTTAAAAGCGTGGCATAATCTAAAGATGTATATCCTTTTACTCCAACCGACTGATAATTCATCGGACTTCCGAGACTTAAGATTTTACCAATAATATAATTCTGAATGTAGAAATAGTTTATTTTTCCTTGAATGCTTAATCTTTCGTTTTTAAAACCTGCGCTTGCATTTCCTTCGTACGAAATTTCATTTTTCAAATTCGGATCTCCGATATAATCGTAACGGTCAAAACTATTATAGATGTAATAACCATAACCCTCAGAAACAGAAGGCGCTCTATGGCCGTAACCTGTTCCGACAGAAAAATTAAATTGATCTATGTTTAAATGATATCCCGCATTTAAACTTGGCAGAAATCTCGTTTTTTCTTGAGGCGCTCCTGGATGAAAAATCCAGTTGAATTCTATATACTTCGAATAATTGTAATTCACTCCCAAAGAACCGCCCAAATTCACCTGACTTCTTTCTGAAAGATCCCAAGAATTATTCATAGAAAGTCCGGCAAAACGTGTCGTAACCCAAGGCCAACTGTAGGCAAACATGGTTCTTTCGCTTCGATCTTGCGGATACATGCGCATTTCTGCAATAGAAAGATTATCATAAGCATTCAACTGAATTTCAGAAGAGTAATTGTTCTTTTTCAAATTCGCTTTCGAAACCAATCCATAGGTTGTACTCCAACCCGGCATATCCATGTGAACCAAGTTTTCTGGTCGCGTCGTATCGTCCATATAATGCTCAATGGTATTGAAATACACTTTTGTATCGACCACTCTTACCAATCCTTCTTCAAACAATTGCTTGTAAGCAGCCGAAGTAATTAACGCACGCGAAAGCCACAAATCCATTGGTAAGGCAGGATAACCTACATTTTTTGCCATATCAAAAATCGCATCTAATCGTAGCGAAGATAATTCGCTGGTTTTATATGCCAATCCCAACGAAGTATTGAATTTATTGTATTGCGAATGTTTTACTTCGTCGTTGTTTCCATCAGAATAATTATCTGCCGTTCGGTATGAAATGCTTCCATCGGCAACAAATTTAGTTCCTGAATAAGACACATTTCCTAAATTGAAAAACTGCTTATTATTAAACTCAAATCCCGTTTGGTAAGCACCATTCCATTTTTTCTGAAGTCCGAACTGTGTGCTTTTTCTTTTTAAATCGATGCTTCCTGCAATCGTTGACCCGTGCAAACTTCCCTCCTGACCTGATTTAATATCAATTGAAGCCAAATTATTGCTTTCCACATAAGACGTAATCGGATCCATTTTATCGGTACAAGCGCCAAAAACGTGCATTCCGTCAATTGTAACTGTCGAACGTTCGGTACTCATATTGTTCAATAAAGGCTCCCAAGCATAAGCCCCACGTTTTATAAAACTGATATTATCTGACGAAGACAAAAATTCATCTACCGAAACAGCCATTTTCATCTCTGTTTCAATTTTCTTTTTAGTCGCACTTTTTACCGTTACTTCTTCTAATTTTTTTATGCTATCGTGATGTGCATGCTGATTTTGAGCTGTAACTGAAATTCCCAAAAAAAGCAGCATTATAATATATTTCATGTTTTTAGAATAAAGTATCTATATAGAGTTCACTTTTCACGCCTTCTACACCAGGCGTATGATCCGTCGGAACTATCGTTCCTTTTACGATCAATCCGTTTTGGTTCATCATAATAAAGTTCAATGTCCAGTTTCCTGTCATCGTATAATTCACTACACCATGATACAATCCATCGTTTTCTTGTGTTAGATCTTTATTGTTTGGAGAAGAATGATTTCCCATTGAAGGTTCAGGCATTCTCGGATCTAACTTTAAAGTATAACCCGCAACTTCTGAATAAGAAAACTGAGACGGATCTGGAAAAGTTCCAGCAGGAGTTGTTGGTTTATTGTATTTATAAATACCTGCAACCAACGCATTTTCTGAAACGGTAGGTTTTTGAGGCGCAACCAATGCAATTACATATTGTTCTCCATCGTTTCCTGCAAAAGCAGTCATATTGAGGTTTTTATTGCTTTGTTTTTCAACAGTAACATCTTTATTGATCTCATATTTTTGATTATCGGCTGTAAAACTGATGTACAATTTCCAACTTGCTGTCGTAGTGCTTTCTCCTGTAAAAACAGAATAACCGCTGTAGTATTTATTTGTAGCATCATAAGCAACATTGTACTCATGCGGACATGAACTTTTGCTTCCGTCTGCATTGCTCAGTATTGGCAGAAAAGTCACTGTAGCAGTTGTTAGCTCTTGGTTGTTTTGAGTATTGGTAATTTTCAGATGAAGCTCATTATAGCCTTTATAGAATGCTCCGTTTAAAGCTTCAATACTAATTTTATAGTTCCCGCTTGTAAGCGAAGTAGCTTCTTTAAATTCGTAACTTTCAGGAACTTCAGAACCCGTTTCTGCTTCGTAATCTGTTTTATCAATTGTACAGGAAGTAACCGCGAATAACAGTGCGATTATCCAAAAATTAAAAGATTTCATTTGATGAATGTTATAAAAAAAACGTTTACAATATAACATTAAGCCATAATTTTTTGAATAGCAAAAAGGCCAAATGCTGTTAAAATAAGCCAAGAAATGGCAACGCAAATGAAGATTGCATAAAGCTATTTTCTTCACTTACAAAAAGAAGATCAAAATCAGTTCCAAAAAATAATTACTTAATATCGATAAGCCAAGATTTTAAATCCGCGCTAAGCGAAAAAGTAAAACAATTCGAATTCAGATTCCAAATTGGAATTTGGAATTTAAAAAATTGGAATTTAATTTTTGGAATTTAAAAACTAATGTTGATCCTAAACAGTATAGAGAGGAGGATGAAAAGTAAGAGAAGAAGCCCCGATTGGTTTCTTTTCGAACAAAATAGAAGCGTTATCTTTTGATTCGATAACTGGAATTACGTTAAGATTAATTTCTGCAGTGTTTTGAACATAAACAAGCTCTAGTTTGTCTTTTAAGCTGTCCTGCATTTTTCTTTCGTTATCAGAATATTTCTTAATGCTTTTTTGAAGTTCGCATCGCCCGTTACAGCTGTTAAAAGCCTGTTTACGCTGAACGCAAATCGTTTGGGCAATTTCTTTCTGATTGATTTTAAAAGAAGCATAAACGAACAAGCTGCCAAAAGATGGCGACAGTATTAAAATAGAAAGTGCTATAATGATTAACCTTTTCAATGCTTGTTCAAATAGTTTGGTGGCAAAAGTACATACTATTTTGTATTTATTTTAACTAATCTTCATTTTTATTTTATAAAAGGCAATTCCAATTTTATGAGCAAAAAAGCGAATTACTCATAAATTAACGAAATATCGTAAATAAAAAAATACTCGTTTTTAATCAAAGCCTTTAAAATAAAGACACTGCAAATAAGGCATGTTAATTGGCAATAGTTATGGCATTCAAATAAACCACTTTAGAATGCTAAAAAATATGAAAACAATTAGACTGCCATTTTCAGGTCGGGATCCCGCAATTTCGTTCGAGGAAAAATCAAACTTCCACAGAAAAGACTTCGATAAACAAAAAAAATTAAGTCGATTTTTCACTTCTTAACATAGATTAATCGATAGGCGTTTATTTCCGTGATAAGTTTGCATCAGAAACCTAACAACAATAAACAAACTATAATCTATTTGTTAAAAGTTCAAACATAATTACAAATTATTCAAATATTTAAAAATAAAATTAATCCTAAAATCAAAAAATCATGAGCACATTTACAGTAAAAGACGGAACACAAATTTATTACAAAGACTGGGGAACTGGACAGCCAATTGTTTTTCACCACGGATGGCCTTTATCTAGTGACGATTGGGATGCACAAATGATGTTCTTCCTTCAAAAAGGGTACCGAGTTATTGCACACGACCGTCGCGGACATGGACGTTCTAGCCAAGCTTCTGAAGGAAACAATATGGAAACTTACGCATCTGATATTGCTGAATTAGCAGAAGCTTTAGATTTAAAAAATGCTATTCACGTAGGGCACTCAACTGGTGGCGGTGAAGTAATTCGTTACGCTGCAAAATACGGAAAAGGACGCGTAGCAAAAGCGGTTATCATTAGCGCTGTACCGCCAATAATGGTTCAAAACGAATCTAATCCTGAAGGGGTGCCGTTGTCAGTTTTTGACGAAATCAGAAAAGGAACTGCCGCTAACAGAGCACAATTTTTTTACGACTTCCCTATTGCATTCTACGGATGGAACCGTGAAGGACAAGAAGTCCAAGAAGGAATCAAACAAAATTGGTGGCGTCAAGGAATGATGGGTTCTGTATTATCGCACTATGAAGGAATTAAAGCATTTTCTGAAACCGATTTTAGAGAAGATTTAAAGAGTTTAGATATTCCCGTTTTGGTTTTACACGGAGAAGACGACCAAATTGTTCCTTACAATCAAGCGCCAAAGTCAGCTGCATTACTTAAAAACGGAAAATTGATTTCGTACCCAGGATTCCCTCACGGAATGCCAACTACAGAAGCTGAAACGATCAACAACGATATTTTAGATTTCATCAAATAATCAATAATCACTGCCTGTAAAGGTTGTTTACAGGCAGTTTTAATCCTCTTCAATTATGAGTTATTTTCAGCAGCCCTCTTTTGATACCGTTGTAGAAGCTTTGCAATGGCTGAGCACACAAGGTTTTACAGAAAACTTTAATCTAGACAGCAACTGCATTCGTTACAACAACAACACGCAGAGCATGTCGCCAGAAGAATTCAAGATTGAATATTTATTCCGATTTGAAGGCGATACTAATCCTGGAGATGAAGATATTGTTTATGGAATTAAATCTGAAATCTACAATCTAAAAGGTGTTTTAACCAGCGCTTTTGGAATTTATGCCGATGCAGTTTCTGCCGAAATGATTAAGAAACTTTCTACGCATTAATATCAAAACTCCTTAATAAAATTACGAAATATCGTTACTAATCTTTCACTGCTCGAAACTTAAAACAGTGTTCTGTAGCAAATTAAAAATATGGCATTTTATTAGCCAAAAACCAATTAATAAATTTTAAAACAAATAATATGAAACCATCAGTTAACTTATTATCACCAGACAATCACGCATTAGTATTAATCGATTTTGAAGGACAAATGGCCTTTGCAACACACAATATTCCATTAAGCGAACTACGTACAAATGTGGCAATTGTAGCTGGAGCATCAAAAATATTTGATGTAGCAACAGTTGTAACTACTGTGGCCGAAGAAAGCTTCTCTGGACCTGTTTTTCCTGAAGTTGAAGAGTTTTACCCAATTGCTACTTCTGGATATATTGACAGAACTTCAATGAATACTTGGGAAGATGAAAATGCTTATAAAGCAATTGTGGCTAAAAACAAGAAAAAAATTGTTCTTGCTGGACTTTGGACTGGTGTATGTATTGTTGGTCCAGCTTTATCGGCAATCGAAGAAGGTTACGAAGTTTACATTATTACAGATGCATGCGGTGATGTAAGCGTTGAAGCGCACGAACGTTCTGTACAAAGAATGATTCAGGCTGGAGCAATTCCAATTACTTCTATCCAATATTTATTAGAATTGCAAAGAGACTGGGCACGCGAAGCAACTTACGGTCCTGTGACTTCTTTAATGAAAAAATACGGTGGTTCTTACGGTTTAGGAATTCACTACGCACACAACATGTTGAAACACTAAATCAAAATTCAATCCCAAATTTCAATTTCAATTTTAATGTCAAACTTGAAACTTGAAATTTGAAACCCATAAAAACAAACTCTCTAAGCCTTCATTATTTTGGAATCAGCAAAATCCATATCAAACGCCAAATTACTTTTTCTTTTTCTCCTTTTTGGAAGCTTTGCGTCGGCTCAAAATTTTAAGCTGATGCGTTATGATGAAAATTATGAATTCTTAAAAGACTCGAACAGAAATTTTTACGAACGATTAAAATTCATTCCGTTAAATCAAGAAAAAGACTTTTATATGTCAATTGGCGGCGAAGCCCGATATGAATATGTTTATTTCAATAATGAAGACTGGGGGAGATTTGATACCGGCAGCAACAATTTTATACTCCAGCGCTATGATCTTCATGCTGATATTCATCTAGGAAAAAATTTCAGAGTTTTTGCACAGCTTAGAAGCGCTTTACAAGATGGAATATTCAACGGAACGATAGGTACAGATCAAGATCAGCTGAATGTGCAAAATCTTTTTTTGGATGTGAATGTATATCAAAAAGAAGATAAAAAAATAATCATCAGAGCAGGACGACAAGAACTTGACTACGGTTCTGGAAGATTAATTTCTGTACAGGAAGGGCGAAACGACCGATTGTATTTTACTGGAGGGAAAATAATGTATGCCTCTGAAAGGCTTTACATCGATGCTTTTGCCATGATGCAGGATGCTGTGAATTCGGGTGTTTTCGATAATAAAATATCTAAACAGCTGAATCTCTGGGGAGCTTATTCTAAAATAATCATTCCAAAAGCAGGAAATCTTGATTTGTATTATCTCGGAATACGAAGAGATCGATCGGTTTTTGAAGAAGGAATTGCTCCAGAAAGAAGACATACCATTGGCACAAGATTCTGGAAATATGGAGGCGGTTTTATTTACAATCTAGAAGCAGCCTACCAATTTGGCACTTTTGGTTCGGGAAATATAAATGCTTGGACAGGCTCTATTGACGTTGGATATATGTTTGAAAACACCAAATTTAAACCTACGATAAATCTTAGAAACGATTATATCTCGGGAGATAAAATTCAAGGCGACGGTGATTTGCAGACCTTTAATCCGCTTTTTCCAAAAGGAGGCTATTTCGGATTTAATCCACAAATTGGGCCAGTCAACTTGATTGATATTCATCCTTATGCCACGATGGATCTGCTTTCAAACTTACAGTTCCAGCTTGATGTAGTTTTCAACTGGCGATATTCACTAGAAGACGGTGTTTACAGACCAGGCGGAAGTTTAAATCGCTTAGGAAGCATGTCAGACAAACGATATATTGGAACAGCTTATTTGGCTAGTTTATCCTATAATATCAATAAATATATATCAATTTCAAACGGGTTTCAGTATTTCAAAACTGGCGCCTTTATCAACGATATTACTCCGAATGCTAAAGACGGTATTTTCTTTAATGTGCAACTCGGATTCAAATTTTAAAACAACAAAATTAAATTTTTAACACATAGAAACATAGCTTTTAGGAGTGAATAAAAGGCGTTTCTCTTGTAATAATACACATAGTATCAACAATAATCAACTTTGTCAAAGTTTTAAACTTTGACAAAGTTCTCCCAAAACTTTTCAGATAGAACTATGTGTTAGAAACTAGTTTCTTTCTTTATCCTTTTTTCAAAACAAGAAAAATCTATGTCTCTATGTGTTTAAAAAACAAATCAAAATAATAAAACTAAACCCTTAGCAATGAAAACAAACACAGCAAAAAACAGATTGAGATATTCGTATCTGATGCTTTTACTTATAACATTTGCAGGCTCGCTTAGTAACAATGCTTTTGCACAAACAGCTTCAATTGGTTCGACTACAACTTGGGGGAAAGTAGACGGCGTTGCAGTAAACGGATTGGTTCAGGGACCATCTGCAGCTCAAGCGGACTTACAAGTTGCCTGCGTTTTTGAATATACAGAAAGTGATATTACCAACCCTCCTGCCCTGCCTGCCAACCTTAACGGAATGGTGCATTTAGACGATGCGCTAAAAGGCATTATTACCGAACTGCGTAAAACTGGCAAATTTACAGGCCATTCGCTTGAAACTTTATTGATTACGCCTCCAAAAGGCACTTTAGCCTCCAAAAAATTATTATTAATCGGTTTAGGAGATCGCAACAAATTTTCTCCTGATTTAATGATTAGTGTTGGAAGCACTGCCATGCGTGAAGCTTTACGTTTAGGCGTTTCAAACTATTCTTTTGCAAGCGATATTAAAGATGCTGGAATTGATTCTCCGACAGCTTTGGTTGCCGAAAATGTGGTTTTAGGTGCTTTTGAAGCGTATAGAACAGAAACCTATTTACAAGATAAAAAATTAGCCACACACAAACCTTTAAAGAAAATAATCTTATTGGCTGGCCCTGCTTATTACACGGTTGCAGGAGAAGGAATTAAGCAAGCAATTGCAAAGTTGAACACTAAATAAAAGTTATGAAAGCAGATTTAATTTTATTTAATGGAAAAATCCATAGTTTCAATACAGAAACGCCAAATGTGACAGCAGTTGCAATTAAAGACGGAAAATTTATTGCAGTTGGAAACGACAGCGATATTATGGCTTTTGCTGCTGAAGAAACCAAAATCATTGATCTTCAAAACAAAAGAGTCGTTCCGGGAATCAACGATTCGCACATTCACCTGATTCGCGGCGGATTAAACTATAATTTAGAATTGCGTTGGGATGGCGTTCCTTCTTTGGCAGATGCACTTCGAATGCTGAAAGAGCAAGTAGATCGCACTCCAAATCCGCAATGGGTTCGTGTGGTTGGCGGCTGGACTGAATTTCAGTTTGCAGAACGCAGAATGCCAACTTTAGAAGAAATCAATGCTATTGCACCCGATACTCCTGTTTTTATTTTGCATTTGTATGACAGAGCACTTATGAACAGAGCAGCTTTAAGAGCGGTTGGCTACAATAAAAATACGCCCGCGCCTCCAGGAGGACATATTCAACGCGATTCTAATGGAGAACCTACAGGACTTATTATTGCGACTCCAAATGCGATGATTTTGTATTCGACTTTAGCGAAAGGTCCTACCCTTTCTTACGAGCACCAAATCAATTCGACTCGCCATTTTATGAAAGAATTGAACCGTTTTGGAATCACGAGTGTTATTGATGCGGGAGGCGGATTTCAAAACTTTCCAGACGATTATAAAGTGGTTAATGAATTGAATGAAAAGAACCAATTGACCGTAAGAATTGCGTACAATCTTTTTACCCAGAAACCAAAACACGAGTTTGAAGATTTCTCCGATTGGATTGATACGGTAAAATTATATCAAGGAAATGATATGTATCGTCATAACGGAGCGGGTGAAATGCTCGTTTTCTCTGCTGCCGATTTTGAAGATTTCCTTCAGCCAAGACCAGATCTTCCTGAAAATATGGAAGCTGAACTAGAAAAAGTAGTTCGTCTTTTAGTAGAAAATCGTTGGCCTTTCAGACTTCATGCCACTTATAACGAAAGCATTACAAGATTTTTGAATGTTTTCGAAAAGATCAATCAAGACGTTCCTTTCAACGGATTGCCGTGGATTTTTGATCACGCCGAAACGATTGACGAAAGAAATATCGAACGTGTAAAAGCGCTAGGCGGCGGAATCGCTGTACAAAGCAGAATGGCGTATCAAGGTGAATATTTCACAGATCGTTACGGAGCAAAAGCAGCTGAAAATACACCGCCAATCAAAAAAATGCTTGAAATGGAAGTTCCAGTTGGCGCGGGTTCAGATGCTACACGTGTGAGCAGTTACAATCCGTGGGTTTCTATGTATTGGATGACCGCTGGAAAAACAGTTGGAGGCTTGCAATTGTATAATGAGACGAGACTGAACAGACAAACTGCTTTAGAATTGTATACAAGAGGAAGTGCTTGGTTTTCGCAAGAGCAGACTAAAAAAGGAGATATTAAAGTGGGAATGTTTGCTGATTTAGTAGTTTTAGATCGCGATTATTTTTCAATTGACGATGAAGACATCAAAAAAATCGAAGCCGATTTAACAATTGTAGACGGAAAAATTGTGTATGCTAATGGTGATTTTTCTTCATTTTCTCCGCCTCATATTCCGATTTTACCAGATTGGTCGCCAACGAATATTTACAACGGATATCCAGTAAGAAGCGGTTTGCAGAGTGCGATTGAAAAAAATGCAAAAGCAAATGTAAAACCAAAACTGACTTCGCAGATTCACAGTTGCAGCGGAAGCTGTGATGTTCACTTACACAATCACGACGCGGCGCGAATGAGCAATGTTCCCGTAAACAATTATAATGCATTCTGGGGCGCTTTAGGCTGTTCTTGTTTTGCTTTCTAAATTTCAAAAAAATGATCGAAATTATAAAACAAATCCTCCATTCTGATTTAGGAACAGCATTCAACAATGCAGCGCTTTTAGTTTTTAGAGTGCTACTGGCTGTAGAACTTTTCAGAGTCCACGGAATGAAAAAATTCAGAGTCGAAAAAGGACAGAAAGAACACGTTCCGAATCCGTTGCATCTGCCTGAAAAACTAAACGGTCTGGTGGCAACATTTTCAGATACTGTAATTCCGTTTTTCATTATTCTTGGACTCGGGACAAGACTTGCTGTTCTCCCAACAATCGGTGTAACGGCAGTTGGTTATTTTGTGGTCCATAGAAATGATTCACTCGAAGTGCGCGACGTACCTTATATGTACACTTTATCGCTGTTATTGCTTCTTGCGCTTGGCGCGGGAACATATTCTCTAGATTATTATTTACTAGACTTATTAAACAATTAATTTTTTAAAACACATAAAAACATAGCTTTTGGAATGTAAAAAAGGCGTTTCACTTGCATAAATACACATAGAGCTGTTCTGCCAACTTTGTCAAAGTTTAAAACTTTGACAAAGTTCTCGCAAAGAGTTACACACACAACTATGTGTGAGAAACTAGTTTCTTTCTTTATTCTTTTCAAAATCAAAAGAAAAATCTATGTTTCTATGTGTTTCATTTATTCACAATTAACATAATTAAACCCAAATTAAAAATGAAAACAAACATCGGAATCAAACAAGAAAACATCTCAAAAATCGCAGCTATTTTAGCCAAAGTTCTTGCAGACGAATTTGTACTTTATACCAAAACAAAAAGAGCACATTGGAACGTTGAAGGTCCAGATTTTTATAACAAACACCTTTTCTTTGAACAGCAATACGACGCCATCGACGAGATTGTAGATACTGTTGCAGAAAGAATTAGATCTTTAGGACATTATACGCCAGCTACATTAAAAGATTTTCTTGCCTTGACGCATCTTACAGAAGAATTACAAGAGAAAAACGACAGCAATGGTTTTATCAAAGAATTGCTTGTAGATCACGAAAGCATTATTATTTATTTAAGAGAAAACATTAATCATATTGCCAATGACTTGCAAGATGCAGGAACAAGCGATTTTATTACAGGATTAGTAGAAAATCATGAAAAAATGGCGTGGATGCTTCGCGCACATTTAAACTAAAAACAAATTATGGAAATTCAACAAAAAAATATTTGGTACGTAACCCTGCTTCTAACCATGATAGCAGGGTATTGCGATACCGTCACTTTTGTCGCTGCCGATTCGATATTTTCGGCTCACGTAACGGGTAACTTTATCGTCTTTGCTTATCAAATTGTAAAAGGTTCAGATATACATGCGTGGGTAAAACTGCTTACTTTTCCCATTTTTATCATCGCGGTAATTACAGGAGGAAGAATTGCGCAAAAAGCTACTAATCGTTATACCATTTTGTTTTGGGAAGGCGTGTTATTGGTTTTAAGCGGTATCGCATCGTACGTTTTTGGCTATTTGCAAAACTTCGAAGAATGGACAATGTACACCGTTGCCATGACAACCGTTTTTGCTATGGGACTTCAGAATGCTTTTGGAAAGCTTTACGCTAAAGAAACCCACGGTCCGACAACTATGATGACAGGAAATGTAACTCAGGCTTCTCTAGATCTGGGCAATTTGCTGAAAAACGGACTTAAAGATGCGGAAGTATTTTTAAGTTTTAAAAAACAGCTGGTTACCTTAATCGGATTTTTGGCAGGCTGTTTTCTTGGAGCTGTTGCCGGAAAGTTCTTCGGATTAGGAACTTTAATCGTGCCTGGAGTTGCGATGATTATTTGCTACTTATACCATCGAGACTAGGTAAATATACATTTTTTGGATTGCAGATTTATGATACTCTAATAGCTGAAAAAATGATTTTCTCCCCTATTCTATCCATCAAAAAACACTTTCTTGCCTTATGCATAATGGGTTTGCTTTTGTTTGGAAATACGGGTATGGGTCAAGAAAATCAAAATTTGCTGTCTCCAAAATTAACGACTTCAGAAATTGATGCTCAACAAACAGCGCTGTACAAAAATATTTTAGTTGGATTTCTCTTTCTATTGCTTTTGTACAGCGCTTTTAGATTAAAAAAGAAGAAAAACGAAGAAATAGAAATACAGCGCCAGCAGATTGCTGAACTCAACGAGCTCAACAAAAAACTGCTGACCGAAAAAGAATGGCTTTTAAGAGAAATTCACCATCGGGTAAAAAACAACCTTCAGATTGTCATAAGTTTACTAAATGCACAATCGGCTTATTTGCATAACGAAGATGCTTTAATGGCTATCAAAAACAGCCAACATAGAATGCATGCCATGTCGCTCATTCATCAGAAATTATATCAATCTGATAATCTGGCGAATATTAATATGGATTGGTATGTTCACGAATTAATCAATTGCATGAAAGATTGTTTTCGCACAGCCGAAAAAATTAATTTTATTTTAGAAGTAGAAAAAACCTATCTCGATGTTGCCCAAGCTGTTCCCATCGGCTTGATTATAAATGAAGCCGTCAGCAATGCCATTAAATATGCTTTCCCCGACGATCGAAAAGGAAAAATAGGCATTATCTTCCAAAACATTGGCGAAAAAAATTACAGGCTTCAGATTTCTGATAACGGAATTGGGCTTTCTCAAAAACTTGAAAATATCGAACGAAATTCACTCGGCATGAATTTAATAATCGGATTAACTGACCAGATTGATGGCACTTTTAATATGAAAAATGATAATGGATTAAAAATCACAATTACCTTTACAGGAAAAACCGAGTTTGACGAAACGGCCGAGAACTCTTAAATGACATCATTATAGATGAAGGAGAAAATATTAATTGTTGAAGATGAATTTATAGTTGCAAATGATTTGAAAATCATGCTGCACAAAGCAGGTTATCAAGTGGTTGGAATTGCTGCTTCTGTGGCTCAAGCTAGAAAATTAATCGAAGATAAAAGTCCGGATTGGATTTTACTGGATATCATATTAAAAGGTGAATTGACTGGAATTGATCTCGCAAACGAACTTCGCGAAAAAAATCTGCCTTTTCTGTACATTTCTGCCAATACCAATCAAAGCACGTTAGAAGCCGTAAAAGCGACACATCCGTATGGTTTTATGGTAAAACCTTTTCGAGAAAAAGATCTTATAGTAATGCTGGATATTGCAAGATACCGATTCGATCAAGAAAAGGAAGATTTGGCAGGAAGCCAATTCAATACAGAAAACCAAGAAATTAAAGGAATTATTGGCGAGAGTCCACTTTTGAATGAAGTTATAGAAAAAATAAAAATTGTAGCTCCAGCCGAAACTTCTGTGCTTATTTTAGGCGAAAGCGGCACAGGAAAAGAAAGAGTCGCACACGCTATACATGAACTTTCAGCTCATAAATCAAACCCGATTGTGGTGGTAAATTGCGCCGCTTTACCGCAGTCTTTAATAGAATCTGAACTTTTCGGCCATGAAAAAGGTGCTTTTACAGGTGCCAATGCATTACGAATCGGAAAGTTTGAACAAGCTAATAATGGAACTATTTTTCTGGATGAAATTGGCGAATTGCCACTCGATTCTCAAGTGAAATTATTGCGCGTGCTACAAGAAAAAGAAATTCAGCGTTTGGGAGGAAATAAAACGATAAAAATCAATGTTCGTATTGTAGCGGCTACCAACAGATCGCTGGAAAAAGAAGTTGCCGAAGGGCGTTTCAGACTTGATTTGTATTATCGATTAAATGTCTTTCCAATACAGTTGCCAACTTTAAAAGAACGAAAAGAAGATATTGAAATATTGTCGCATTACTTTCTAAAAAAGTATGCAGCGAGTTCTAAAAAAAATGTAAACAGTATCAGCGCAAAAGCTTTAGAACAATTAAAAAAGTACAATTGGCCAGGAAACGTGCGCGAATTAGAACATTTAATGGAACGAAATGTGCTTCTCGCCAAAACAAACGAAATTGAAAAATTTGACTTGCCATCGAGCGTTGCCATTCTCTCTTTAGAAACTGGCCCAGACAAAATAAAGTCAATGGAAGAAATGGAGAAAGAGCATATTATGAATGCGCTCCAAATCTGCAACGGCAAAGTTTCGGGTAATGGCGGTGCTGCCGAACTTTTAAAAATGCAACCGCAGACTTTATATTCTAAAATGAAAAAATTAGGAATTAAGCAGGGATATAATTAAATTGCTTTATTGATTTAACCGCAAGGAACGCAAAGGTTTACGCAAAGTGCGCAAAGGATTTTCGCAAAGAACGCAAAGTTTTTTTAAGGATTTAATTAAGATTAAAAGTTCGCAAAGCTTTACCTAATATAAAGCTTTGCGAACTTAATATCTAGATTCCGCTTGAGCTTTTTATAAAAAATCTTAGCGAGCTTTGCGTAAATTCTGCACGAGCAAAAGCAACCAAAAGAAATTAATCTACATTAAGAGGACTTAACCGACTACTTAACGAACTTTGTCCTTATAAAACAACTAAAGCCAAAAAAATGGAAACAATAAAACTAGAATTGGACGAGAAAAAACATGGAGCTTTTAATCTTTATGTTGACGATAAAAAACTGGGAGAAATGACCGTAAGCATCAAACCTGATCTATTGACGATTTATCACACTGGCGTTGAACCAGAAGCAGAAGGAAAAGGTTACGCTAAAAAACTTTTAGAAGAAATGGTTTCTTATGTACGCGCCAATAATTTGAAGGTTTTACCGCTTTGTCCTTACGTTCACGCGCAATTTAAAAGACATCCAGACGAATACGAGGATATTTGGAAAAAATAATTAGTTTTTAATAAGGAACTTCATAGTTTGTCATCCTGACGAAGGAAGGATCACACTAGTAAATCGACAAAGATTGGCAGTTTATTTCACGCAGATTTTAGCAGATAATTTGGATTTCCTTTATCGATAAAAGATTTGCGCAGATTTCCTAAAATAAAATCTATTTTAATCTGCTAGAATCTTTTAAAATCTGCGTGAAACGAATTTATACGCAAAGTTTATTTCTCGCAGATTTAGCAGATAATGCAGATCTTTTTATCGAAAAAAGATCTAGCAGATTTCTTAAAATAAAATCTATTTTAATCTGCTAGAATCTTTTAAAATCTGCGTGAAACAAATCTATGCGCAAAGTTTTTTTTCACGCAGATTTAGCAGATAATGCAGATTTTGATTGTCTAAAAGATTTGCGCAGATTTCTTAAAATAAAATCTATTCTAATCTGCTAGAATCTTTAAAAATCTGCATGAAACAAATTTATACACAAAGATTAAAATCTGCGTCAAACCTAATTCACTAAAAAAAATATACTATGAATACAGAAATTTTAACAGACGGTATTCCTTTAAACGAAGCAAAAAAAGCGTTGGTTATGATACACGGACGCGGTGCCAGTGCTCATGATATTCTTTCGCTTGCGAGACATCTTAAAGTTGATGATTTTGCTTTGGTGGCGCCTCAGGCAGAAAACAGAACTTGGTATCCGTATTCGTTTTTAGCTCCGTTGGACGAAAATGAACCTTCGTTTTCTAAATCTTTAGAAGCGATTCATCAAGTTGTGGTCGCTATTCAGCAAAACGGAATCGAAAAAGAAAATATCTATTTCTTAGGGTTTTCTCAAGGGGCTTGTCTTGCTTTGGAATTCACGACAAGAAATGCTGCAAAATACGGCGGAATCGTAGCGTTCACAGGCGGATTGATTGGCGATAAAGTATATGAAAATCATTATAGTGGAAATTTCGAAAATACGCCTGTTTTTATAGGAACAAGCGATCCAGATTTTCACGTTCCTGTAGAAAGAGTCAATGATACTGAAACACTTATGGAAAAAATGGGTGCTGATGTTACTAAAAAAATCTACCCGAACATGGGACATACCATCAGTCAAGATGAAATAAATTGTGCTAATGCATTGATCTTTAATAAAAAATAATGATTACGATTACACGTGTTTACAGCGATGCCAATGGAGAAAGTCATTTTGAAGACTTTGAAGTTCCTTTGAAAAACAATGGCGACATCGGTTTTTTATCTGACGATGAACCGGTGAAATCTATTGTTTTTAGAGAAGTGAGTCCGTCTTATGATTACGATTTTCACAATGCGCCAGACCGCCAATACATTGTTTTACTGGAAGGAGGCGTAGAAATCGAAACTTCTCTAGGAGAAAAAAGAACGTTCCCAACAGGTTCTATTTTATTGGTAGAAGACACCACAGGAAAAGGTCATAAAACTAAAAATCTTGAACCTAAACTGAGAAAATCGATATTTATAAAGTTGGTTTAAAGACGTTGTTTCAAGTTTCAAGTTTCAAGTTTCAAGTTTCAAGTTTCTGCTCGAACTTTGTCAAAGTTTTGAACTTTCACAAAGTTGAAAAATGTTTTAAACACATAGAAACATAGATTTTCTTTGCTTCTAAAAGGATAAAGAAAGAAACTAGTTTCTAACACATAGCTCTATGTGTAGTTCTTTGCGAGAACTTTGTCAAAGTTTAAAACTTTGACAAAGTTGGCAAGCAGGGCTATGTGCATTTATGCAAGTGAAACGTCTTTTTGACATTATCCAAAACTATGTTTCTATGTGTTAGAATAATTTAAGCTTGCAATATCACATCAATCCAAAAAGTGTTCTTTTTTAATTCCCAGCTTTCGCATTCTAGAAGTCAATGTTGTAGAAGGCAAACCAAGCAAAACAGCCGCGCCCTGCGGACCAGAAATTCGTCCGTTGCATTTTTTTAGAACTTTTAGAATGTGTTCTTTTTCGACTTCTTGAAGTGTTTTGGTATAAAATTCATTTACTAAATTATCTGGACTTGCAATTGCAATTTCTGGAAAAATCATTTCTTTGATCTTTTCTTCTTTGGCAAATAAAATGCTTCTTTCTACCATATTTTCCAGTTCGCGCACATTGCCCGGCCAAGCATTAGCCATCATGCTGTTGAGTACTTTTTTAGAAAAACGTTTTACATTTCTGCCCATCTTTGAAGCATGTTTTTCTAAGAAAAAATAGCCCAAAACAGGAATATCGTCTTTGCGTTCTCGTAAAGCGGGAAGCTTAATCGGATAAACATTTAATCTAAAATACAAATCGCTTCTAAAACGGTCGGCGTAAACTTCTTTTTCTAGAATTTTATTGGTTGCGGCGATCACTCTAGCGTTTACTTTTATGCTTTTATTTCCGCCAACTCTTTCAATTTCTTTTTCCTGCAAAACCCGAAGCAGTTTTCCTTGCAATTCTAAAGGCAGCTCCCCTATTTCATCCAAAAAAATTGTGCTATTTTCTGCTTGTTCAAACTTCCCGATTCGCTGTTCTGTTGCGCCAGTAAAAGCGCCTTTTTCATGTCCGAACAATTCGCTTTCAATAAGATTTTCAGGGATAGAAGCACAATTTACTTTAATCATTTTTTGATTCGAAAACTCAGACAAACTGTGAATGGCGTTGGCTACGAGTTCTTTTCCTGTTCCTGTTTCGCCCAAAATTAGAACAGTAGAATTGGAAGAGGCCACTTGAGAAATCAATTCGTAAACTTCTTTCATAGCATTACTGCTTCCAATAATTCCATGAAAATCTTGGTTTTGCTGCGTATTTTTTCTTTCTCTTTTTTCTAAAATATTATTTTTCAAGATTTCCAATTCGGCTAGAACAATTTCACTTTGAAGTGTCAATTCGATATTTCTCAGTGTTATAGAAAGCTGCATGGCAATTCCTCTCAAAATGCGATGAGATTCTCTGCTAAAAGTTTTGACATTTTTAAAGAAAAGAAAAAGCACATTTCGATTTCCTTTTATATATGGAAGCCCAATTCCGATTCCGTTTCTAAAACCTTTTTCACTAATGTTCTGAATGTAATCTGGATTTTTCTGATTTGATTTTAAATCAAAAAAAACAATATCAGCAGATTCTGTACAGCAATCAAAAAAAGAATCATTTTGAGGATAACTTTTTGAATTTGTATTTTTATCTGTTGAATAGAAAATCCGATATTCGGCTTTGCTGTCATAAGAAGAAACTACAACAAAATCATCAAACTGAAGGTTTTCTTTTACCAATCCATTTACAATAGCACCAAATTCATTTTTACTTAAAGCCTGAGAAAGCGCTGTACAAATATCCATAATCAGCATTTGTTCTCTTTCTCTTTCCTGCAATCGGCTTATTGTGATCGCAGTTTTATCTGTTGGCTTTTCCATAAACGGTATTTATTGTGGTATTTTGGCGGTGAGAGCGTAAATTTAAGAAATAGGCTTTAGTAAATAGCTAATCGATTGCGCTAAATTGAACGAGATGTAATTTTAACACATAGAAACATAGATTTTTTTTGTCTATAAGAGGAGACAAAAGAGAAATTCATTTCTCACACATAGTTTGCTATGTGCATTTAAATAAGTGAAACGCCTTTTTACATTTACAATAACTATGTTTCTATGTGTTAAAATCATCTCTGCAACTAACATTTTCTAAATATGCCTTTTCAATTTCATAAAATTACGATATATCGTATCTATTAAAACTTGTTATTGATTTAAACGTCTTGTATTTCAAAGCCTTTTAAAAATCGGAATGTTATTTGGTTGGTAATTGCCATTTCAAAAAAGAATGCCTTTTCATTTCTTAATCTAGGTTAATCGATCAACATGCATAACCGCCGTAAATTTGTAAAAGAAAATCAATAACAATTTAATATAACAAATACCATGGAAAATAAAATTTTAGGCTTACACCATATTACTGCAATTGCAGGTGACGCTAAACGCAATTTTGACTTTTATTCAAAAGTTTTAGGATTAAGATTTATCAAAAAAACAGTAAACTTTGACGATCCGGGAACTTACCATTTTTACTTTGGTGACGAAGTAGGAAGCGCAGGAACAATCTTAACTTTTTTCCCTTGGGGAGCAGGAATCCAACAAGGAAGAAAAGGTTCTGGAATGGCAACAGAAATTGGATATTCTGTTCCAAAAGGAAGCTTAGATTTCTGGCAAAAACGTTTTGAACAGTATAATGTAATTTACAATAAACCAGCTGAAAAGTTTGGTGAAAAATATTTGACTTTCTTAGACCCAGACGGATTAAAATTGGAGTTAATCGAATCTAAAACAGACGATAATAGAAAAGCTTGGGAAACTGACGAAGTAAAAGCAGATGTGGCTACAAAAGGTTTTCATAACATCACTTTGACTTTAAACGACATCAAACCAACGGCTGCGATCTTAACTGAAATATTTGGCTATAAATTGATCGATCAGGATGTAAACCGTTACCGTTATGCAACAGATGCTGTAGAAAATGCTGCAATTGTTGACTTGGTAGAATTACCAGAAGAAAAACGCGGTTTAAACGCTAACGGAACTGTTCACCACGTGGCTTTCCGCGTGCCGAATGACGAAGTTTTAATGAAATTCAGAGAAAAAATCGAAGAATACGGATTACAGATTACGCCGCAAATTGACAGACAGTATTTCCACTCTCTATATTTCAGAGAACCAGGAGGCGTTTTATTCGAAATCGCAACAGATAATCCTGGATTTACTGTAGACGAAAGCTTAGAAGAATTAGGTCTAAACTTGAAACTTCCAGCTCAATACGAGTCTCAAAGAGAAGCTATTGAAAAACATTTGGTTAAAATTAATTAATTGCTTACTAAACTGGTTCGCCAGAACTACACAACTAGATTTTTTAGAAAAGCTGTCCTTATTTTAGGACGGCTTTTTTTTGTTTGGTTCTCGAATTGAAAAGTTTTTTTGATTTGTAATAAAACTACTTACATTTACATACAAGTCATAAATAACGATATAATAAGTTAAACGCAAACGCTAAAAAAAACGAATACTAACAACTTCAACATCACAAAATGAAAGACAACACTTCTAAAATTTTTATGTTTAAAGTCAAAGAAGATTACATCTATTATTTATCAGAATTAATAATAGATACAACTCAAAAAAGTAAAAGACTAAAAAAATATGAAAATGAAATTGTCTTTTTGTTAAAGAATAATCCAGGAAAAAAATTCATTGAAGCGGAATTTTATGAATCATTTAGCGACAAAACTAGTCGACTATTTCAGTACATTTTTAATTTAATTGGTGATGAAACTAAACAAGCGTTTTCATACAGAAAATTCAGAAAAATTTTACATAAAAATAAAAGACTACTAAATATTGATCTTGATGCTTTAACAAGTGAAGAAGAATTTATAATTGATGAGTTTCATAAATTAAGAAATTGGTCTTTGCATATTCCTGATTCAATATTTAATCATAAAAGAGAATTTTTCAGAATCGATGACAAATTTATTAATGAAAATAAATCAACTATAGCCGTAGACTATTATCAATATTTTGAAATAGAATTTTTGGAAAAGCAAAAAGACGAAATTAATCAAGTATTAAATGGTGTGGAAATAGTTTTAAAAAAAATGAAAGACGATTATTGTAAATTAGTTGGTGGAAAAGTTGAATATAAAGAAGATTTAATGCAAGTAAAACCATATGCAATTATGGAAGTTGCAAAAAAATCTTTGGATACACAAAGGGGGAGATAAATCACCAATGCTCCACAAGGAATTACTTCTAAGTCTCTACGCAAATGTCTCTGCCATTGTTTAATTCCTTGAATGTCTAATAAATCACACGCACTTCAAAAGTCTTCTAACTTTTTATTATAACAGAAAAAAAATGCCAAAATTTTCAATTTATATAAAGTCAAATAAATTTTATTGGAGTACAGAAAGAATTACATATTCTATTTTGTTTTTTATTTGTGGTGTAATGCTTTTTAAACAAGAGGTTCTTGATCTACAGCCTAACTTTATTGATGAAATTTTTGCTTGGCTTGCCGTCAGTACCTTTATGTTTGGTGTGATTTTAAAATTATATAACTTAAATGAAATTGCACCGATTCGAGGAAAACTTGACGGTTACTTGTTATTTGAAAAAGAATCAATTACTATTGGCAATGAAATTTATCCCATTACAGAAATAAGAAAAATTAAAATCTCTAATGATGATTATGTTGGTAGATTGGCTCATATTTCAAGTGGAAATTTAGGGCCCGCACTTTCAAATGGAACTAATAATTTTATAATAATCTATTTTGAACCAGGTAGATCCAAAAGATATGATTTTGAATTAATTAATTCAGACGACTTTCAAAAAGAAAGAGAAACACTAATTGATTATCATATACTTGGTAAAATTGATTATTCGGAATTAGCATACATTTTAGGTGAAAAGAGTACTTCAGAAACTCGTACACTTACTGATGAAATTAACAAGAAACGTGCTTCCATTCTTTGAACATTTTCTTCATTACTCGAACCCGATAGCGCGGATTTGCAATCTGTGCCCATAAAGATTATCTATTTTCTACAAATACAAAAACTACATATTTAGTGTTGAGTTTGTATTTGATAATTTGCATTGTGTCTTACTGTTGCGGGCACGGATTGCAAATCCGCGCTATCAACACGCTATCAACATCATTGTCAAAGAGTTTTGGTGTTTTTGATCAAAATAATATATACCTTTAAGATTATATAAAAACAAAGAAGCCATGCAAAAATTACAATTTAAAAAAGAAATAAATGCATCTGCTCAAAAGGTATATGAAACGATGCTCGGCTTAAAGGACAAAGCCACTTACGAATATTGGGTCAAAACTTTTAACCCTACTTCTACTTATGAAGGCAGTTGGGACAAAGGAAGTAAAATCCGTTTTGTTGGAACGGATGAAAACGGTAAAAAAGCCGGAATGGTTTCGGAAATTGAGGAAAACAAACCTGCTGATTTTGTTTCCATTCGCCATTACGGTTTTTTGGATGGAGATAACGAAGTAACGACTGGCGAACAAGTTGAAAAATGGGCCGGCGGACATGAAAATTATACTTTTGAGGAAAATAACGGTATTACAACGGTAACTGTCGAAATGGATACTATTGATGAATATCTGGATTATTTCAACAGTACGTATCCAAAAGCTATGGACAAATTAAAAGAAATTTCAGAGCAGTAAAAAACTGAAATTCACTTATCGCGAATACATAACATTTTAAAAAAGCTGTCTAGATTTTAGACAGCTTTTTTTGATATTGTTTCATCACATAAATTCTTTTTTCAAGCAAAAAATATGGCTAAAAATGTTTTCTAAACACTTTTAAAACGCTTAGTTTTACGTTTCCAAACACTCCTAAACATGAAAAAAGTAATTTTCTTACTTTTACTAACTTTCTTTACCACACCCTCTTTTTGCCAAAACAAAACCGATAAACTTAAGCTTCAGAAAGATAGATTGATGCTTCATAATGTTGCGATTTATCTTCGTAACGTTAATCAAGGTTCTATAGATATTGACAGCGCCATGATTTTGGCCTGCAAAGCGCATAATTTACCCTACACACTTGCCAATGATGAAGGTTTTAATGACGGATCTGATTTTCCTGGAAATAATTTAATCACCAACAATTATGTTCGTGGTGCAGAAATGCTGTTGCCAAGACTGAGCAGCATTAACCAGATCAAGCTGGCATTGCAGATTGGGAGTTTTTATCTGTTTAAAACTGGCGCTAAAAAAAATGATTTGAAAAATGCGCTTTTGTATATTCATAAGGCTCAAAAACTAGCGGAAAAAACACACATTCAAAAATGGATTTTCCAATCTCAATTTCTCCTTGCCAAATACTATTATCAAGCAGGAAACACGCAACTAAGCAACAAGATTTTTTCGCATCTGGTCAACGTAGCAAGAAAAACGAAAAATGATAAATTATTAGCCGAAGCGATAAACAATCAAGGCACTTATATGCCAGATGATAATCCTGAAAAAGCAGTTGTTTTAGCCGAAGCTCTTGATATTTACAAAAAAACAGAAAATAAAGAAAAGGAAATTGAAACCTTAATGAAAATAATTCCAGTGCATTTTTGGACTGGAAAAATGGAATTGGCCAAACAAGAACTCTTTACCAGTCTTAATCTTCAGAAAAAAATAGGTTTTCTACATACGCAATATACGGAGACTACCATTTCGTATATCGAATTGCTGAATAACAATTTACGAAATTCGCTGTATTATGCTTTGAAAAGCGTTAGCTCAATGGAAAAAACAAAAGACTACGCTTTTGCAGACAGTTTCTATATACGTTTAGGCAACATTTACACTAGCACGGGCTACTATGAAGATGCTCTTAAATTTTATCAGAAAGGAATTGAGTACAACCAGAGAGAATTAAACGCAGGAACTTGGTACAAAAGCTTTTTTGGAGCTTTACGATCTCTAATGGACAATTCTAAATATGCCGAAGCGCTAAAATATTTGAAAACAAACGCTAAAAAATATCCGCCGAAAAATGACCTTGACAACATGATTTTATACCAGCTTAAAGGGCGCTGTTATGAAGAATTAGGAAGACTGAAAGAAGCTGAAGCTAGTTATGAAAAACTCGATTTTTATGCCAAGAAATTGAAAAACAAAGAAGCTGTCAAAGATGTAGCAACTTGTTCTTCGATCATGGCTTTATTTTACATTAAAATCAATAAGCCACAGAAAGCAAAAGAGATTACAGATCGAATTCTCTCTATTACGACACCAAAAACAGAAGGATTTAATCCGCAGCTATTGGAGCTTTCTTTATTTAAAATCGATTCGATCAACGGAAATTATCTTTCCGCAATCGACCACATGAAAAATTATACTCGAATTCAGGATTCGATTGATGATATTGCCAAGCATCGGGATTATGAAAATTTAAAATTTAAGTTTGAAACTTCTGCCAAAATACAAAACATTAAATCTTTAAAACAGCAGACGAATCTTCAGAAAAGTCAATTGCAATCGTCTAGACTTCTTAATACGATTTCTGTCAGCAGTTTATTTTTACTCCTGATTATCATTATTTTATTATACAACAGAGCCAAAATAAAACAGCGCAATACGAGCCGTTTGCAAGTAAAAGAAAAGGAAATTAAGCTGAAGAATATAAAACTCGAACGTTTGGTAGAAGAAAAAGAATGGCTTTTGAAAGAAATTCATCATCGCGTAAAAAACAATCTTCAAACTGTAATTAGTTTGCTCAATTCGCAGTCGTCTTATTTAAAGGATGATTTGGCGATTTCTACCATCAAAAACAGCCAAAATAGAATTTATGCGATGTCGTTGATTCATCAGAGATTGTATCGGGAAGATAATGTTTCGATGATCGATATGCCAGAATATTGCAATGAATTGGTTGATTATCTCAAAGAATCTTTTAACGCAGAATATATTCATTTTGAAGTTAAAATTGACCCGATAGAATTGGATATTTCTCAGGCAATTGCTATCGGATTAATTATTAACGAAGTCATTACCAATTCGATAAAATACGCTTTTAAAGATGTTGAAAACTGCAGAATCAGTCTAGCGTTAACGGAGATTTCAGAAGACTATTACAGGCTTCATATTTCTGATAACGGAATTGGAATACAGGATATCGAAGCATTGCAAAATAGCGATTCGTTTGGAATGACGCTTATAAATGGTTTAAGCAATACGCTTGAAGGAGATTTGTCGATTACAAACCAAAATGGCGTACATTTTCAGTTGACCTTTAAAAAAGACTTTCGATAGGAATCTGAAGGATTCAAATGTTTATAGAATTTCATTCTAGAGCGTGGGTATGACCCCTTCGGGGTCACATATAGGCGGCAAGAATTATGTGCTATAAATATTTGAATCCTCCGGATTCTTTATAGCAAACTTCAAATTATACGCTACAGACATTTGAATCCTTCGGATTCGTTATAATGAACCCAAAATTTTAATTTATAATTTGGGCTCCTTTTGTGGATTATCCTGCTACGGCTTCTATTAATAATTTCATTCACTAATTAATCTTCTGCTGCCATTAATTCTATTTTCGCCATAATTAACGCAAGATTATTTTCTAGAATAACCTTTCCGTCTCGCCATTCTTTTTTATTCGATCCGCTTGAAATTCTAAAAATAAAATCTCCTGTAAAAACGTAGCCATAAGTTTCTCTTAAACCGTTTTTAGTCAGTCGCTTCTGCGCTTCTCTCAAATCAACCTTGATTTCGATTCCGTTTTTACAAATAACTGTATCTAAACCGTCAAGGCCTTTTTTAAATTCATGTCCGCGATATTCAATCAGCTGAATAAAAGCATTCATAAACCGCAAAGCACGATTTAAGTTTTCTTTAGAAACATTTAAATCCAAAATCTGAAATTTGTCGGTTTCTGTATTTTTATTTGAAATTTTATTGTCCCAATATTTCTTTGTTTCAGCAATAATAGCAAGCGGATTTTCAAGCTTTTCGCTCACAATTAAAGGCGCATTAGTATCATTTTTTATCTTTTGTGCCAAATCTAATAAAGGTGTAGATTGAGCTGGAACTCGAAGCTGCATTTCGTAAGTCTTTTTCAAAATGGCAGTTTCAGGATTCCCTTTAAAATCTGAAGGAAGTCGAGGAATACTTTTTCTTTTATAAGCTGGAGCAATCCAATGTCGGCTTTTAGGAAGCGGAATATTCATTTTTTCGCAAGCATTTTTGATTCCCATACTGGAAACTTCGTAATGTTTGGCAATCTGCGGAATTGGAAATTTCCAAACCAAGTTATAAAGTTCTGATCGGGTAAAAATAATTTTGTCCATAAATCAGTAAAATCAATTCAAAAGAAAATTCACCATCTCCATAATTGCTTACAGAAACGGTGAATTGTAAAAAAAATAAAGAACTACTCTACTCCGCCTCCTAAAGCACGGTACAGGTTAATTGCTGCATTCAGTTTTTCGAGTTTTATAGTTACCAGATCCAATTCGTTTTGCAGCGAACTGTTCTGAGCTGCAATTACTTCCAGATAATTGGCCATTCCGCTTTTGTAAAGCAAACCAGCGTCTGAAGTGGCTTTGTCTAACGATGCTGCTTTATCTTTTGCTAAAATGATACGTTCGTCAGCATATTTTAGTCGAGACATGGCGTCGTTTACTTCTCCAACTGCTACTATAAAAGACTGTTTAAATTGTACAGCCGCTTTTTCCTGTTCTAAAACAGCGACTTCATAAGCAGTTCGCAACGCTTTTTTTCTAAAAATCGGCTGCGCTAAATTGGCTGCAATAGTTTTAGTTAAAGAACCTGGAAAATCAAACCAGTTGTCAAATTCAAAAGAGTTCACCCCAATTGACGGACTCAAACTTAAAGTTGGATACATGGTTGCTTTTGCCAATCCTGTTTTCGCAGCAGCAGACATAACGGCATATTCGCTTGCTTTTACATCTGGTCTTCGGCTTAAAAGTGAAACTGGAATTCCAGATGGGAAAACAACTGAAACTTCTGCTGCATCTATATTTCCTGCTCTTTCAATCTTATCTGGATATTCTCCGCATAAAATCTGCAAAGCATTTTCTTGAACTGCAATATTCGCTTTCGCTAAAGGCACTAGCAATTCAGCCGTTTTTTTCTGCGCTTCTGTCTGGTTTACAGCCAAAGAACTAATCGAACCCGAATTGTACTGCAATTGCATCATACTCAAAGTATTCGTACTCAATTCGATGTTTTTCTCTGCAATTTTCAACTGTTCGTCTAAACCTAAAAGATTGTAATACGCTTGCGCCACTTGCACAATAATTCTGGTTTTTAAAGCTGAAAGATTCTCTTTTTGAGCAAAATAAGTTGCTTTAGCATCTCTTTTCTGCATCGCTGCTTTTCCCCAAATATCCACTTCCCAAGAAAGTCGAAGATTGGCACTGTAATCGTCCATATAATCTTTACCAATAAACTGCTGGCTCAAAGATCCGTTTAGGGAATTTTTAGATGGATAAGAACGGCTCGCTCCAGCATCGAAATCTAGTGTGGGTAATAACGATAATTTGGCTTGTTTATAGCTGAGATCGAGCTGTTCCATGCTTTTCATGGCAATGATCACTTCATTGTTTTTGACTAAAGCTTTTTCTATCAAAGCAACCAGCAAAGGATCTTTGTAATAGTTTTTCCACGGAAGCAAAACCGTGTCTCCAGTAACCGCGACTTCTTCGCGGTATTTTTCTGGAGCATTTAAATCTTCACGAGAATATTTTTTCCCTACCACGCACGATGTCATAATCGCGCCCGTAAGTAAAACCATTCCGATTTTATATATACTTTTCATTCTTATTCTTTTATCGTTTGAACTTGAGTTGCGATCTTTTTTCTGGATACTTTTTCTTGTAAATATTGGAATACAATGAAAAGCAACGGAATCACAAAAATTCCTAGAATAACACCGCTAAACATTCCTACTGCGGCACTCACACTGATAGATCGGTTTCCAACGGCTGTTCCTCCAGAAGCAAACATTAGCGGAATCATACCTACAATAAAAGCCAGCGAAGTCATGATAATTGGTCGTAACCTTGATCTTGAACCTTCAATTGCCGCTTCGATTATGCTTAATCCGGCAAGACGTCTCTGTAAAGCAAATTCTACAATCAAAATGGCATTTTTAGCCAAAAGTCCGACCAGCATGATTAATCCGACCTGAACATAAATGTTGTTGTCTAAACCAACCGCTTTGATTCCGGCGAAGGCTCCCAAAATACCTGTCGGGATAGAAAGCAATACGGCAAGCGGCAGTAAATAACTTTCGTATTGTGCTGCCAATAAGAAGAATACAAACAATAAACACAATCCGAAAATGGCAACCGTTTGGCTTCCTCCTGCTTTTTCTTCTAAACTTAAACCTGTCCATTCGTAACTGTAATCAGACGGAAGTTTATCTAAAACTTGCTCCAGATTACTCATAATCTCACCGTTACTGTAACCTGGCTTCGCCATCGCCGTAATACTTACCGAATTATATAGGTTATAACGATTTACCGATTCTGGACCGTAAACTTTGTGGAATTTCACGATTGATTTTACTGGAACCATCTGCATATCGGCATTTCTCACGAAAATTTCGTTAAATGCATCTTCATCCATTCTAAAAATACCATCCGCTTTTACGTTTACTCTATAAAACTTTCCAAATCGTGAAAAGTCAGCCGATTGATCTCCTGCAAAATACGTCTGGATATTTCCTAAAAGTTCTTTGATGTTTACACCCATTTGGCGCGCTTTGTCTTCATCAACTTCCAATTCCAATTGTGGATAATCAGCTCTAAAAGTCGTGTAAGCATATTGAACACCCGGCTGCTGCATAATCTGCCCAATTACTTTATCAGACATTGCTTTTAGCGTTTCTGGACTTCTCGCCATTCTATCTTGCAATACAATTTCAGCACCACTCGTCACACCAAATCCTTCAACTGGAGGCATTCTGAAAACCATAATCTGACCTTCTTTAATTTTAGCCAGTTTACCGTTTACGATGTTCATAATTTCCTCAATATCCTTCACAGCTCCTCTGTCCTTCTTCGGTTTCAGTTTTATAAAACCTAAACCGTAAGCAGGACTGGCACTGTTACTCAAGATGTTGAATCCTGTAATACTCGTATTCACATCGATCGCTTCTATTGGAGCCAATTCTTTTTCCAATTTCGAAATAACCGCAGTAGTTCTATCAAGAGCTGTTCCAGGCGGCATAGACAAACTGTACACCATGAAACCGTCATCTTCTAGAGGCACAAAACTTTTTGGCGTAGACATCATCATATAAACCGCAATTGCCGTAATTCCAGCAACTAATCCAGCAGCAATCCATTTTCTTCCAATTAAGAAACGAACGCCTTTGATATATCTTCCTGTTAAGTTGTCGAAACTTGAATTAAAACCTACGAAAAAGCGGTCTTTAAAACTCGTTTTGTGTTCATGATCGCCATGTTTTTCTCCGTGATTTTTTAGCAAAAGCGCACATAAAGCTGGCGTAAGCGTCAAGGCGTTTACAGCCGAAATGATAATCGCAATTGCCAATGTATAAGCAAATTGTTTATAGAAAATTCCAGAAGATCCTGTCATGAATCCGATTGGAATAAATACCGCCGACATGACCAAAGTAATCGAAATTACCGCTCCTGTGATTTCTGCCATCGCGCCGTGTGTAGCGTCTTTTGCTGAAATTTCTGAATCTTCTTCCATTTTACTGTGAACAGCTTCGACAACGACAATCGCATCATCGACCACAATTCCAATCGCTAATACCAAAGCAAAAAGCGTTAGGATATTAATCGTAAATCCGAAAACCAAAAGGAAGAAAAACGTTCCCACAATCGCTACAGGCACTGCAATAGCCGGAATAATCGTCGAGCGAATGTCCTGAAGGAAAATAAATACTACAATAAATACCAGAATAAAAGCCTCAAACAAAGTCGATTTTACCTGTCCTGTCGCTTCGTCCAATCTTTCTTTGGTACTCATTACGTTTACGTATTTAATACCTGGAGGAAAAGATTTAGACAATCGTTCTACTTCTTTATTGATTCCGATTTCGATGTCGTTGGCGTTAGAACCCGAAGTTTGTAAAATCGCCATTGTAACGGCATTTTTACTATTCGATTTGTTATCTCCACTGTACGAAATAGAACCAAATTCTACTCGTGCAACGTCTTTCAATCTTAAAACATTGCTTCCAACGTTTTTAACTACAATATTTTCATATTGCTCTGGTTTGTTCTTTTTTCCTTTGTATCGAATTACATATTCTAAAGCGGCAGTAGATTCTTCTCCCAGTTTCCCTGGAGCCGATTCTAAACTCTGCTCCGCAATGGCCTGAGTTACATCTGAAGGTACTAGGCCTGCATTGGCCATTTTGCGCGGATCTAACCAAATACGCATCGAATAATCTTTCTGCCCGAAAATCTGAACCTGTCCAACACCAGGAACACGTTTCATTTGAGGCACTAAGTTGATATTCGCGTAATTCTGCAAGAACAACTCATCGTATTTGCTATTATCATCTGTATACAAGTTGAAAATAACAATCATACTGTTTTGCTGCTTAGAAGTCGTTAATCCCATTCGGATCACTTCTTGAGGCAGTTTTGGAGTTGCTTGCTGCACTCTATTTTGAACGTTTACGGCAGCCTGATCGGGATCTACCCCTTGTTTAAAAATGACGTTGATTGAAAATGTTCCATCATTACTCGCAGTCGATTTGATGTACTGCATGTTCTCTACTCCGTTAATCTGCTCTTCTAAAGGCGTTACTACCGAACGAATTACGGTTTCACTGTTTCCTCCAGGATACGATCCGCTTACCATAACTGTTGGCGGCGAAATATCTGGGAATCGTGTTACAGATAATCGGGTAAGACCTATAATCCCCAGTATCACTAGTACAATAGAGATAACTGTGGCCAATACTGGCCTGTCTATTATTTTCTTTAACATGGAAATGTTATTTTATTAAATGAAAAATTATTTACTGCTTGTATTTTTAGCAGCGGTTTTTGGAACGACTTCCATTCCGTCAAATAGCACATCGATAGAATTTAGCGCTACTTTATCTCCAGCTTTTAGTCCAGATTTTACAAAATAATCTACTCCAGCGCTACCTGCGATTTCGATTGGAACCATAGCTACTTTGTTGCCGTCTTTTAGAATAAAAACAAAGAATTTGTCTTGAATGTCTTTTACGCTCGCCATCGGAACGGTAATAACAGACGATAAACTTTTATTCAATACAATTCGCGCAGAACCTCCCGCACGCAATTGCTTTTTCGGATTTGGGAAAATGGCTTTTAAAGCAATTGTCCCTGTAGCGCGATCAATGTTTCCACTGGCAACTTCCAGTTTTCCTTTGTGTTCGTACTCGCTGTCATCGGCCATAATTAAGCTTACAGTCTGATTGTTTTTTGCATCTTTAGAAAAAGCTAGATAGTCTGCTTCTGTTAGAGAAAAATAAACAAACACATTATTGATTTCAGATAAAACCGTTAACGGAACTGTATCTGCTGGGGTCACTAAATTCCCAACGCGGTTTGGAATACGGCTAATATAGCCGCTTACAGGAGCTTTAATTAAAGAGAAATCGGCATTAATCTGAGATGATCCCAAAGCGGCCTTAGCCTGTGCTACTTGTGCAGTTGCTGCTTCGTAATTGGCTTGTGCGGTTTTTAGCTGCATGTCTGAGAAAACTTTTCCTTCCACCAAAGGCTTGATTTTTTCTACTTCCAGTTTCGCATTTGCCTGATTCGCCAAAGCGCTTTTGTAAGCTGCACGGCTGTTGTTTACTTGTTCGGCGTAAACATCGCCTTTAATTTTAAAAAGGGATTGTCCTTTGGTGACATAATCTCCTTCTTTTACATAAATAGCCTCTAGATAGCCAGATACTTGTGCTTTTATATCAACATTTACGGTACCTTCTACTGTTCCTGGATATTTTTTTTCTACTTCTCCCGTTACAGAACTCGTCTGTAAGAAGTCCACTTCTGGCTTTGGAGGAGCCATTTGTCCTTCTCCACTTTTTCCGCATGAAGAAAGAGAAATTGTGATCAATAAAATTGCAATTCTGCCAATTGCTTTATTATTTCTAAAAAATTGTTTTGTCATTTTACTTTTCATTTTTAAATGAATTACCTCAAATTTGGGCGCAAAATAACAGCAGAAAAGGACTTTTTTATTGGAGAAATTTACCCAAACGACATTTTTTGGCACCGAAACGGACGGGGTTTGTTATGCCACGAAGGCGCTAAGACTGGAAGATTTCTTTAAAGTTTCTAAGATGGTGAGTCGCTAAGCTTCTGAGTTTTTTTGCTTTTGCCACAAAGACGCAAAGGCACGAAGATTTTTTTTGGAGTTGCTAAGGTGTGTGTTTTTTTTGCCACGAATTCACGAATTTTCGCTAATTAATGCTTTGCGTTAAATTGCTGACGAATAATTTCTCGAATTTTTATCACTCAGGATGACCAAAAATGAGATTATAATAAAATCCTTTTTAATCCTTTATCCCGATAGCTATCGGGAGTGGCAAATAATTTCAAAAAATAAAAATTCGAGAAATATATCTGCAGTATAAAAATTAGTGCAATTCGTGAAATTCGTGGCAGAAAAAACACACAGCTTAGCAACTTTAAAAAAAATTCGTGAATTCGTGGCGAAAAAAACTCAGCACCTTCCCTAGCGATCCATCCATTGCTTGAAAAAAGGCGTTTTTTCTCTGCTGATGATTACCTCGCGTTCGGGATCTAGTTTTAATTGGATTTTTAGTTTTGCGTTGAAGTAGTTCGCAATAGATTTGATGCTTTCTGCACGAATGAAAAACTGGCGGTTGGCACGGAAAAAGATATTTGGATCCAGTTCTTGTTCCAGTTCTTCCATGGTTTGTGGAATCGAGATAATTACACCCGATTTTAGAAATAAATTACTGGTTTTAAATTCAGAATAGATGAAGTCTATATCTGAAACGTCTACACTTTTATAGCCGTCGCGATACGTTACTAAAAAGCGCATTCTAAATACTGGTTTTTGGATCAATTCTTTTAGAATGCCAGCGATATCTGTAACGTTGGTTTCGTTTTTATTTAGAGATTTGAATTTTGATAAGGCAAATTCCAATTCGGTTTTTTCGATGGGTTTCATCAAATAATCGATGCTGTTTACCTTAAAGGCGCGAATAGCATATTCGTCGTAAGCAGTAGTAAAAATTACAGGACAAGTAATGTTTATTTCATCAAAAATAGCAAAACTCAGTCCGTCGGCTAAACGGATATCCATTGTAATTAAATCAGGACACGGATTTGAATTCAGCCAAGCGACTGTATCTACAACCGTATCAATAATCCCTACGATTTCACAATCGGGTTCTAGCTCTTCTAACAACCTTTTTAATCGGCTGGCATTAATGCTTTCATCTTCTACAATTAAAATTTTCATAACTTTTAAATTAATGGCAGACGCACTTCATAATAGCCGTTTGATTCGTTAAAAATCGGCATTCTTTCTGATAAAATTTTATAACGGAATTCAATGTTTTTATTTCCAATTCCGGTAGAAACCAGACTTTTTCCAGCTGTTCGCTGCAAGTTATTTCGAACAATAATATCTCCAGAATCTGAAAAAACAGAAATCGTAAGCGGATTGGCTAAAGTTGCCATATTGTGCTTTACTGCATTTTCGACCAATAACTGCAACGTTAATGGCGGTAAATGAAGCGCTAAAGAAGGAGAATCGATCTCAATTTTCAAATCGATTTTATCGCCCAATCTTTTCTTCAATAAATAAAAATACGCGTTTAGGAATTCGATTTCTTCTTTTACCGTAATCGTATCTTTATTAGAATTTGAAATCATATAACGATATACTCTCGTTATATTTTCTAGAAACGAAGCTGCTTCTTTCTGGTCTTCATAAATCAATTCTGTTAGCGTACTGAAATTATTGAATACAAAATGCGGATCTAACTGCATTTTTAGCGATTCTAATTTTGATCGTGTAACTGCTTCCTGAAGTTCCGAAGCTTTTATTTTTAATTCTGCTGTTTCTTCTGCATTAATTCGCCATCTGTTTAATAAAAATATTCCAGTATGAATGGCGCTCATTAAAAGCGAAATAATTGCAGCCATAATTTTTGACTGCCAAATGGTAACCAAATCGTTTTCTTCTAGTGCTGTACAAGGATACAGATAATCCCAGATACTAGAAAAAATAAGGTTTAAGAGACTGTTTCCGGCAATTAAACAGATAAACTGTGCTATCGCTCTAAATGCCGGATTTTGTTCCCAACTAATATAATAATTAAGTTTTCTGCCTATAAAAAGTGTAAGCTCTGTTAGAATGGCGCAATACACTAAAATTATGAAAATATCGAAGGTCTGATCGATATCTAGCAACCCTTTTTCATCAAAACTTCGATACGGATTAAGCCAATAATACGAAGAGAGATAAACCAAAAAAACGGCCGGAATTACTATAACCCTGTAATATTTATAGAAAAAATTCTTGCCCGATTTTTTATTTTGGTTGAATAACCCCATTCACTTTTTTATTTTTTGAAAATTAATGTGCTACCAAAACATTTTCTGCTTCAGCTTTTACCACATTTTTTTCAACTGTTTTTTTCTCACGCATCACGCCCCATTTCAAGCATGTTGCACCCCAAGAAAATCCTGCACCAAAAGTTGTAATCAATACATTCTGACCTTCTTTGAAATCGGCTGCAAAGTCCCATAAACATAACGGAACAGTTGCAGAAGTTGTATTTCCGTAACGGTCAATATTTACTTTAACTTTTTCAGAATCAATATTTAAACTTTCGCCTACAGCGTTAATAATTCTTAAGTTAGCCTGATGTGGCACAACCCAGTCAATTTCGCTTGCTTCTATATCGTTCTTCACCAAAGCATCTTGCGAAACCTGGCTCATTGCAGCAACGGCTCTTTTAAATACAAACGCTCCGTCTTGTTTTAAATAATGTGTTCTGTGCAAAAGACTCTGCATAGACGTAGGATTTCTAGAACCTCCTGCTGGCACAGCTAGAGAAGAAACACCGCTTCCGTCTGTTTTCAGAATCGTTTTCATTAAACCGTAATCCGATTCTGTTTTTTCTAACAAAACCGCTCCTGCTCCATCTCCGAAAAGAATACAAGTATTTCGGTCTTCATAATCTACGATAGAGCTCATTTTATCGGCTCCAACGATGATTAATTTTTTATAGCGTCCGCTTTCGATCATGTTTGCCCCCATTTCCAAGGCGTACAAAAATCCGCTGCAAGCTGCATTCATGTCAATTCCAAAAGCATTTGTAAGTCCGCTTTTATCGCAGACAATACTTGCTGTTGGCGCTAAAATGTGATCTGGAGTTGCTGTTGCTACAAGCAAAGCTTCGATTTCGCCACGATCTACATTATAATTTTCGATAAGATTTTCAATCGCAGCTGCGGCAAGATCAGATGTTGCCGTATCGTCGTCTGCAATTCTACGTTCTCTAATTCCAGTTCTCTTAATGATCCATTCCTCCGATGTATCAACCGTTTCTGAAATCTTTTTGTTGGTCAAGATTGATGATGGTACGAAACCACCTATAGCTGTAATTACTGCGCCCATTTGTTTTTGTTTTTTTAAGCTTTGTACCCTTAAAACCAATGCTTACTACTTTTTTCTTCTTTTTGACATTCCAAATAATCATTATCCCAAAAAGCCGATTAAATCTATTGGCAATAACTTTTCTGAGAAATATTGTTTTTAGAAAAACGGAACAAACTAAAAACACTATACAAAATCCAATTAAAATAAATTAAAAATCTACACCAAGTGTTTTCTCGGCATTGCTTGGTATACAATCTTTAATTTATCTTATTTTTAAAATCATACAATGCTGTTTCAGTTTGTAGATAGTTCCCATTTATAGCTGTTGCCATACTGATAAAAAACCTATTTGCATTACGTTTTTAGAGTGCCACAAAATTAATTTAAAAAAATCTTAATCGAGCAGGTAATTAAGAATAATTAACAAAACTGCCTCAAATGTTAAAATATAATTTCGATATTGGCCAACAAGCTCCAAAAATTATAGAATCCCTAAAATCAAAAAAAATCTGTTAAAATTTATTTTGATAAAATTTCTTCAAAAAAACCTTGTAATTTTTATATCATTATTTTTAAATCAAATTAATCTTTAATAATTTGGAAACGACAATAACGGAATATCAAGTCCGGCTGCCAGAATCCTAGTTTTGCTTCTGTGGACTAAAGAATCCCAAAAACCATACTTTTGAGGCACCATAATCAGCAAATCAGCCTCGTAATTCTTAATTTCTTTCTTAATTTCGTTAATTACGGCATTCGATCTTACGGTTTTATATAGATATTTTACGTCTTCAAATTCTTTTTCGATATTCGAATTCATTAAAACTCTGTGCTGTTCTTCTTTCAAATCATCTAATTTTTCGTCTACGCTAAAAAATTCAATTTCTGCACCAAAATCTCCTAATGCATTTTTAATCCAACTGAATTTCTTAATAGCCGAAAAACTTAAGCTATCGCAAGCATACAGCACCTTTTTTATATTTATAAAACGAGCATTTTCTGGAACCGCTAAAACTGGAATCTGAAGATTCTTAATGGCCGATGTAGTCGAATTTCCTAATAATTCCTGTTCGAAAGAACGTTCAGCCATTCCCATAACCACAACATCTGCATTTGTTTCCTTAATAATTCTCGGAAGTTCGTCTTCCAAAAAAGAATACGTACAGATTGCTGAAGTTTCAATTTGAAATGAATTGGCTGTTTCTTTGGCTAAATCTTCCAGTCTGGAAATTGCCCTATCAATTTGTTTCTGCATCGCATCTGCAGTAATATGAGAGTTGGCGCTGTGTACACTCAACGAAAATGAATTAAATAAAACCAATTTTGCACCTGTAGCTTTTGCAAGTCCAGCAGCATAAGCAACAGCATTAGTGGCAATGGCAGAAAAATTAGTCGCGGCGATTATAGTAAGGGGTGAATTCATAAAATAGTAATTAAGCTTTCTGGCAAAATTCCTCAAATAAAGGCTTCAATCTTTTTTTATATAACCGAATAATCATTTTTCACGACTCAACCGTAAAATTTCATTCCTGAAAAAACTGGCTTTCCTTTTTTGTTTCTTACTTTAAAAAACAACAAAAATAATCGGCATCGACCGTTTTAATATTTAGTACTTTTACTCTTTGCAAAACTTCACTAATGGATGCCAAAACACTTTTAAAAGAACATGTTGCCAAAATTGTCACATTAACAGACGAACAATTTGACTATTTCTTTTCGCATTTTAAAACCGAAACTTTCCAAAAAGGGCAAACTATTATAAGTGAAGGGCAAGATGTTGACAAGGAATACTTTGTGGTTTCGGGCTGTTTAAAATCTTTTTATGTGAATGATGAAGTGAAAATGTACATTCTGCAGTTTGCCATGCCAACTTGGTGGGCATCTGATTATGCGGCGCTTTACAACAAAACCAAAGCAACCATAAATGTGGATTGTGTTTCGGATGTTGAAATTCTTTCTCTTTCTAATAATGATCGAGAAAAAATCTGCAGCGAAATTCATGAAGTAGAACATTTTTTTAGATGGAGAACCAATCGCGGTTATGTGGCTTCTCAAAAAAGACTGCTTTCTTTTATGAATAATGATACCAAAACAAGATACGAAGAGCTTCTGGCGCTTTATCCTGCTTTATACAATATGGTTCCAAAACATTTAATCGCCGCTTATCTCGGTGTTTCCAGAGAAACTTTAAGTCGATTGTACAACGCCTCTAAACCGCATTGACGAATGTGATCTACATCACGTAATCAATTTTGAATACCGCCATTACTTTGTACTATAAATTAATAACAATTTAAAAACACAAATAATGGAAACTCAAAATTTTAAAATTTCGAACACGCAAAGTCAAGTAAACTGGATTGGTAAAAAAGTTACTGGACAACACAATGGAACAATCAATATTGAAGAAGGTAATTTTACTTTTTCTAATGGAGAACTTTCTGGCGGAAATGTCGTTATCGACACTACTTCTATCGTAATTCTTGACGTTACAGATCCTGCGACAAACCAACAATTTGCAGGGCATTTAGCTTCTGATGATTTCTTTTCTACAGACAAATTCAAAACAGCATTTTTAGACATTACCGCAGTTTCTAAACAATCTTCTTCTGATTATTTTGTTGAAGGAAAACTAACGATTAAAGCGATTACTCATCCGATTGGTTTTAATTTGGAAGTAAAAAGGAACGAAAATGATCTGAAAGCTTCTGGCAAAATCATTATTGACCGCACTAAATATGATATGAAATTCCGTTCCGGAAATTTCTTCACCAATTTGGGAGACACTTTAATCTACAATGAATTTGAATTGGACGTAGATATAACAGCAAGTCTAAAATAATTCATAACTCATAATTAATAATTCATAATTAATTAGAAATCATGCCATACGTAAAAATTGAAGTAACACGTGAAGGCGTTACGAGAGAACAAAAACAGCAGTTAATTTCAGGCATCACACAACTTATTACAGATGTCTTAGACAAAGATCCCAGCCTTACACATATCGTAATTCAGGAAATCGAATTGGACGATTGGGGATTTGCAGGTGAACAGGTTTCGGCACTTCGCGAAAAAGGCATTACTGCTCAAAAGAAATAAATTTTTAAATCAGAAAAAAATGAAAACAATACTAGTAACCGGTGCTTCTACTGGCATCGGTAAATCGATAGCACAGTTATTTTTAGAAAAAGGATTTAATGTCGTAATCAACTCGGCAAACCTTCAGAATCTTGAAAATACATTTAACGAATTAGGTCATTCTAATCAACTCGCAATGGTTCATGGCGACGTAAGTTTAATAGAAACTGGAAAAAAACTGGTTCAAACTGCTTTAGACCGTTTTGGAAGCGTTGATGTTTTAATCAACAATGCCGGAATTTTTCAGCCGCAATCTTTCTTAGATGTTGAAGAAAAAGACTTGGATCGTTTTTTAAACATTAATTTAAAGGGAACTTTTTTTACCAGTCAAGCAGCAGTAAAACAAATGCTTAAGCAAGGCGAAGGATCAATCATTAATATCGGAACTGTTTTGGTCGATCACGCCATCGACGGATTTCCAGCTACTGCACCTATTTCAAGTAAAGGCGGTATTCATGCCTTTACAAGACAGCTCGCAGCAGAATTCGGAAAAAATAATATTCGCGTAAATGCGATTGCTCCTGGAATCATTAGAAGTCCGCTGCAAGCAAAAACGGGAGTTGACAATGCCGATAGTTTAGCAGGACTGCATTTATTGAAACGCATTGGAGAAACCAACGATGTGGCTCAATTGGCGCTTTATCTGGCCGAAAGCAATTTTGTGAATGGAGAAATCATTAATTTAGATGGCGGTCACGTCGCTGGACACAGCATTTAATTCCTTTTAAAGCATTGTTAGTTTGAGTGGACTTGAAAGTTTAGGTTTCATAAATGGCTTCGACTCCGCTCAGCCTGACAATCAATTAAACATCAATTTTAAATCAAAAAATTATGGAAAGTTTTGGCACAAATGCAGCTTTGATTACGGCTGTTTTAATGAATTATTTTAACGGAATTTACAATGGTGACGTTACTACGCTACAAAGCGCTTTTCATCCGCAAGCAATTGTTTCGGGAGATATTAACGGTCAGCCGTATTTTAAAACGGTAGAACAATATTTAGAAGGCGTAAAAAATCGTAAAAGTCCAAAGGAATTGGGCGAAGATTTTAAGATGAAAATCCTATCTTTAGAAATTATCAATAATACCGCTGTCGCGAAAGTTCAAGTTCCGATATTTGAATACAACTATTACGATCAATTAAGTCTTGTAGTAGTTGATGGCAAATGGGTTATTGTGAATAAATTACTAACAAACGTAAAATAAAACACAATGTGGAATTCAACCAAAATAACACAATTACTAGGTATTGAGTATCCAATATTACAAGGTCCGATGGGCGGCGGTTTTTCGACTCCCGCTCTTTTGGCTGCCGTAAGCAACGCAGGCGGATTAGGCAGTTACGGTGCTTATACGCTAACTCCAGACGAAATTCGAGAAGCAGGAAAAGAAATTAAATTGGCAACTTCTAAACCTTACAATATCAATTTATGGGTGAATGATGTCGATAAAAGTCTTGTAAATTATCCTGCTGAAAAACTAGAAAAAATCAAACAGCTTTTTAAACCGTATTTTGACGAATTAGGGATTCCGCTTCCAGATTTATCTTCTGATATTCCTTCGAAATTTGAAAAGCAGGTTGAAGTTATATTCGAACTTAAACCCGCCGTTTTTAGTTTCATTTTCGGAATTCCGTCTAAAGAAATTCTGCAAGAAAGCCGAAAACTAGGCATCAAAACCATTGGCGCTGCCACAACTCTCGAAGAAGCACTCGCTCTAGAAGATGCTGAAGTTGACGCTATTATCGCCGCAGGATTTGAAGCAGGCGGACACAGACCGTCGTTTCTAAAACCTGCACAAGATTCTTTCACAGGATTATTTACATTGGTACAGCAATTAAAAGCAAAGACCAAAACGCCGATCATCGCTGCGGGCGGAATTATTGACTCAAAAGGAATCGCAGCAGCCATGGCTCTCGGTGCCGACGCTGTACAATTGGGAACGGCTTTTATGGTTACCGACGAATCTGGTGCCGCTCCTGTTCATAAAAAAATGCTTTTTGACAATCCGAATGTTCCAACAACGGTTTCAAAATCGCTTACAGGAAGAATGGGCCGAATGATCTCCAACAAAATATCTGACGCTGTTCCTTTTGAAACGGAAGTATTACCTTTTCCGCTTCAAACCAAATTAATAGCACCTTTAAAAGTCGCCGCTCTTGCACAAGGCAGAACCGACATGATTAGTTTCTGGTCGGGACAAAATACAAGCACTTTACAACATCATAAAGCTGATGAACTAATGCAGGCCTTAATTGCTGGGCTGTAGCTTACGTTGTGTGTTTTAACGTAAAGAGCACTAAGGTTTTTTCTATATATCTTTGCGCATATTTTAAGTTCGCAAAGCTTTGTGAATAAAGCTGGCTGAAATGCTCACAAAGGCGCGAAGGCACGAAGTTTGTTTCACGCAGATTTTGCAGATTAAGTCAGATCTAAAAGGCTTTTTATAAATTAATCTGCGCGCATCTGCTTAGATCTTTTTAAATCTGCGTGAAATATATTTAAGCTTCCTAAAAAATCTTTGCGCCTTCGCGACTTTGCGCGATTAAAAACTCAGCGCACTCTGGTCAAAAAATAAACACAAAGCTTTGCTACCTTAAATACACTTATAGTATATAAAAAAAACTCAGCGCACTTTGCGAAACCCTCCGCGTTCTCTGCGTTAAAAAAATAACCACAAAGCTTTGCGAACTTAAAATATGCGCAAAGATATATAGAAAAAACCTTAGCGCACTTTGCGGTAAAAAAACATTTGCGGTAAAAAAACACCTCAGCTCCTGTCCAGTTCGCCCCGAAGTTTGTCCGTTTCACCAAGATTTCGATTTCGTTTTTAAGGCTTTCAACGCACATTTGTACCGTTAAATAACTTTAAATATCAAAATCATGAACTCAAAAACAACAAAAATTATCTATTGGACAGGCGCAGTATTAACTTCTTTATGGTTTGGCGCAAGCGGTTTCTTCGAATTAACAAACAATCCAATAGTTTGGGGAATAACACAGCAATTGGGTTATCCAGCGCATTTTATTTACATTCTCGGCGTTTTTAAAGTAGCTGGAGTAATCACACTTTTAATTCCGAACAAATTATTGAGATTGAAAGAATGGGTTTTCGCAGGAATCTTTTTCGATATCATCTTTGCTTTCTTTTCAAAAATTGCCGTTTTAGGTTTTGGTGCAGCAACCGATGCGATAATTGCTTTTGTAATGGTAAGCGTAACGTATGCAATGTATAGAAAATTATATACTGCGACTTACACGCCTTCTTCTGAAAACTTTTAAGGAAGGTAAATCATTTTACAAAAGCGGCTCCAGAGGAGCAAAATATTTATAGAATTGGAAATGCCACAAGTGAATAAAAGCTCCAGCGGAGCGGCATATATTAAAGATTGTGATAAAAAATATGTCACTCCTCCGGAGCTTTATATTGTAAACGTTTATTCTTTGCTATAAATATTTCGCTTCTCCGAAGCTTACTATAGAGACTAAAAAAACTCTCTTTTTTATTTCAGTTTAATTCTTTCTAATGAAAAAAATCATTTTAATTATCTGCTTTATATTATCAGCTCTTTTCTTTTTGAGTTGTTTTATGTTTCCTGGAGTCGATTTATGGCTCTAAAAAAGTATCCAATTAATTTATAGAAAACGATAAATTAATTGGATTATCTGTTTTCTAACCAGCTTAAAAATACTGTTGCTTTTTCTTTTCCTACCAATATTTTTTCTTCTGTCGGAACACTTAATTTCACGATTATTTTACGCGAGAAATAATGTTCTGCTTCTCTTATAGCTGAAAAATTAACCAAATACTGTCGGTTTATTCTAAAGAACTGAATTGGCGATAAAAGCTTATGAATTTCGTCTAATGATTGTGTTAATGGATATTCATTTTTATCTAAAGTCATAATCGTAGGCGTTTCATTTTTGATAAAGAAAAACGCTATATTCTCCGTTAAGACCGTCTGATATTTGTTGTTTTTGAAAACCAAAAAACTGCTTTTCCCTTTGTTTTCTCCATTTCGCGTAAGCAAATATTCAAAATCGGGCATCGCTTTTTTATTTCGCTGAAAGAAGTTTTTCAGTTCTCCTGCTTTTTTCAAAGCTTGAGAAATACTATCTCTTGAAAAAGGTTTTAGAACATAATCAATTCCGTTTGACTTGAAAGCTTCGATCGCATAATCGTCAAAAGCAGTACAGAAAATCACAGGTGACAGAACCTCAACATTTTTGAAAATCTCAAAACACTGGCCGTCTGCGAGCTGAATATCCATAAAAATAAGATCGGGCTGATCGTTTTCTAAAAGATAATCAACCGCTCCATCAATGCTTTGTATATACGACAAAATCTGAACATCAGGTCTGATGCTCAGAATTAGCTGGCCAAGCGCTTTGGCCGTTTTTACTTCATCTTCAATTATTATGATATTCATAAAGGAGTGGTATTTTTACTTTAAAAGTGGTTTCGTCTTTGTCAATTTCAATTTCCTTATGAATCAGGTGCATAAAACGCTGGTTGATATTATCTAAACCGACACCTGTAGAAATAGCGCCTCTTTTCAGCTGAATTTTATTTTCAACAACCAGAAATTCATTTTCGGTGTACAGCTTTATTATCAAAGGTTTATCTAAAGAAACGATATTGTGTTTGATACAATTTTCAATTAATAACTGCAGCGAAAAAGGCGGAATAGCCGAGTCGTATTGTTTGGGATCGATTTCTTTTTCTACCGCAAATCCGTCTTCAAAACGCGCTTTTAGCAGATAGACATACGAATCTAAAATCTGAAGTTCTTCGCTAAGCGGAATCAAATCCATTTTTCGGCTTTCTAAAGTAAAGCGATAAAAATCAGATAATTTCAAAATAAAATCTGAACTCTGCGGATCTTGAATATCGACCATCGACTTCAGCGTATTCAAACTATTAAACAAAAAATGCGGATTAACCTGTTGTTTCAGCAATTCGTATTGAGCGCCTAGATTTACTGCTTTTGTACGTTCTAATTCGACTCCCATTTGCTGCGTTTGGTAATTTTGAAAAAGCAAATGCAAAAACATATAAACAATAAGGTTGATCAAAACTCCACGAAGTTCGAACATAATCGGTGCGTCCATCTTTGACACCTGAAAAAGTTCCTGATGTGCAATTACGAGAATTACCATCAACAGAATCCCCATTACAACACTCAGCAAAAGTTTCCAGTTAAACAGACTTCTATTAGCACGTTGCGACGAAAATTTGGGCAAACTATAAATATTGTAATACCATATAAAAAGAGAAAACAGCAGGGTGATCGAAGAATTTATAACAAGATCATGAAGCGTAGAATCGGCATCAAATAGCTTGGGTATCGAAGCCATAACCGCCAGCGCGATAGAACTTCCCCAAATGACTTTTTGAGAAACCTGAAAGCGTTTAACTTTTTCCATAATTTAAGGTTGTTTTTTGATCTTGCTCTGCCAAAGATAGGTTTATTTTGAAAATAATTTTAACACATAGAAACATAGTTTTTCTTTGCGCATAAAGGCGTTTCACTTGTATTAATTCACATAGATTAGTTTGTGTTTTTTGTCATTCCCAGAAACAAAAAAATGATTTTTCTCCCGCAGATTGTGCAGATCGAGCAGATTTATTTTATTTTTAATAACAGAAACGTATAAGTATAGTTTGTCATTTCGACGAAGGAGAAATCTTCGCTAGAAACTCTACAAAGATTGGCGACATCCTGTACGGAGCTACTTGTAGAGATTTCTCCTTCGTCGAAATGACAATCAGAACGTAGTGTATTGGTGTTTAGTGATTTAAACAAACATCTGCGTGAATCTATTCAAATCTGCGTGAAACAAAAAAATCTCCTTAATCTGCCAAATCTGCGGGAAACAAAAACTACACTCGATTTACTCCCAAAATAGCTCCAGTTCGACTATCCTGAACAAAGCCAACCACTTCAAAATCCTGAGTATTGTAATTCTTAGGCAAAGCAATTGTTGTGCTTCCTTTTGAAGTTTTCAAATCAATAGTCTGCAAACGATGCACGATCTGAAAATGCGATAAAATGCGATGTGCATTCTCTCCTCTTTTTACATTGCTTTTTGCCGATTTCTGAACTATTGCAACCAATAAACGGCTATTTTTCAAAGTCCCATTAATACTGTAATTCAGCGTTAATTTATCATTTTGCTGTTTGGCTTCTAAAGACAAATCAGTTGCAGCAGGTTTCGAAAGCGCCGATTTTATTCCGTTCCTAAGACTTGTTTCTTGAGAACCTATGTAATCTGTTTTTCCGTTAATGATAACTTGCGGCGTGTAAATTGGTTCTTTTCCTAAGAATTGAGCGTAATCGTATTGTCTTTGCGTATAACTAGCATTGCTGAAAATATCTTTCCAGCCTTGTTTATCCCAGTAATCTACGTGATACGCCAGAACATAAACATTTTTATCGCGGTATTCATTCTGGATTTTTCCCAACAATTCATCTGCCGGCGGACAGCTTGAACAACCTTCTGAGGTATATAATTCTAAAAGGGCGAAACCTTTTTTGTCTGAGTTTTGACTGAAAATGCTGTTTCCTGTTAAAAGAAACAGCACTAATAAAGCTGTTATTTTTTTAATTTCTTTCATTTCCTTAGTTATTGTTTTCCTGCAAGGTTTTCAAAACCTTGTAGGTATGATTTGAACATTCTAAAAAATTATAAAAACCTACAAGGTTTTGAAAACCTTGCAGGTTAACGACTAATTAAAGAATATTAATTTCTACAAAAATATTTCCTCTTGTAGCTTTAGAATACGGACAAGTTTGATGTGCTTGAGCCGCCAAAGCTTCTGCAGTCTCAGTATCTATTCCTGGAAGGCTGATATTTAATCTCGCTTGAAGCGAATATTCTCCTTCCGTTACACACAAATCGACTTCGGCATCTACCGCAGTATCAGCAGGAAGTTTAACTCCTTGTTTTGCTGCCGCAATTCCTAAAGCTCCGATAAAGCAAGCCGACCATCCTGCAGCAAATAACTGCTCTGGATTTGTTCCCGGACGCGAAGATCCCGGTGCGCTTAATTTGATATTCAATTGTTCGTCTGAACTTTGAGAAGCTCCTTCTCTACCGCCTGTTGTGTGTGTTTTTCCTGTGTATAAAACTTTTGTGTTCATGATTCTAAATTTTAGATTGTTGATTTTAGATTTTAGATTATTTTAAAATTGTAATTAAATTTGATTTTTGATTGAACTTGTTAATTATCTAATTGTCTCATTGACTAATTATCTAATTCACTAATTATCTCAATTGAGTAACATCAATTATCGCTTGCGCAAACGCCTTTGGATCTTCTTGCGGAACGTTGTGTCCAATTCCTTTTAAGATTCTGTGTTCGTATTTTCCTGTGAATTTGTTTGCATACGCTTTTCCATCCGCGAAAGCGCCGTCAAAATCACTTCCAATTGTAATGGTTGGAACTTTAATTTCTGGTTTTACTGATAGACGTTTTTCTAAAGCATCGTATTTAGATTCTCCTGCTTCTAGAGATTGTCTCCATCTGTAATTGTGAATCACAATTGCCACATGATCAGGATTGTCAAAAGATTGAGCTGTTTGATCGTAAGTTGCTTTGTCGAAATTCCATAGCGGAGAAGCAATTTTCCAAATCAATTTATTAAAATCGTAAGTGTTTTGAGTGTAACCTTGTTTTCCTCTTTCGGTTGCGAAATAATATTGGTACCACCATCCTAATTCAGCAGTTGGAGGAAGCGGTTTTAAATTTGCTTCTAAATTCACTACCAAATAGCCACTTACAGAAACCAAACCTTTTACACGTTCTGGCCAAAGTGCTGAAACCACAACCGCTGTTCTTGCTCCCCAATCGAAACCGCCAATTACAGCTTTATCAATTTTAAGTGCATCCATAAAAGCTATAATATCACTTGCTAAAGCCGCTTGCTGACCGTTTCTAAATGTGTCTTTTGAAAGAAAAGTTGTTGTTCCGAAACCTCTTAAATAAGGTGTAAAGACGTGGTATCCTTTTGCAACCAGAATCGGAACGACTTCGTTGTAACTGTGAATATCGTAAGGCCAACCGTGAAGTAATATTACTGGAGTTCCGTTTGCTGGACCTGCTTCGGTATAACCAACATTTAAAAGTCCAGCGTTGATTTGTTTTAAAGTTCCTAGCGAGTTGTTTATTTCTATAGTTTTTTGTGTTGAAGTTTGTGCTTGAGTTAATGCTGTTCCCATAAAAAGGATAGCGATTAAGATTGTTTTTATTGAAATGCTGTTTGTAATTTTTAAAATCGTTTTCATAATTATTTGTTTTTTAGTATTTGATTATCAGTTAATTTCTTCGTCAAAGGTATCTTGACATTGCTTGTTTTGAAAGGAGAAAAAAGGTGAAGTGGACAAAGTTGGGGTTGAAATGGACAGTATGTGTTTTTGCTACGAAGGCACTAAGTCACAAAGTTTTTTTTATATCGTAATTTCTTTTTCACGCAGATTTAAAAAGATTACAGCAGGTTTTTTTAGATTTTTATTTTTATGATAATCTGCTTGATCTCCAAAATCTGCGGGAGAAAAATATTTCAGTATCTGCTAAATCAGCCAAAATCTTTTTAAATCTGCGTGAAACAATCTACTTCACCAAAGTCAAAGTCGGTTTTCCTTTTTCTACAATATAAGTCGCCAGTTCAGCTGCTTTAGCATTCGTATTATTTTTAGCCGAATGCACCACGCCTGCCGGAATAAAAAGCACTTCTCCAGCTTTTAGCGTTACTGGTTTTTCGCCTTCAATTTGATATTCTAAAGAACCTTCCAGAACATAAATTACTTCTTCTCCTGGGTGAAAGTGTTTTCCAAATGCAGAATGTGCATCAAAATCGATTCTAGCTTGAATGGTTTCACGTCCAGGAATACTTAGATCGTGTTTTTGCAAATCGGTGCGTTTTACTCCTGTTTGCGCCGTAATCTGATTCGGAACTAAAAAGGCTATGATTCCTAAAATAATAATTGCGATTACAATCCATGTTTTTTGTTTTTTCGTTTCCATAACTTTTGATTTTAAATTATTTGTTATCAGTTAATTTCTGAGTCAAAAGTATATCGGTAATGCTTCTTACGAAATGAGAAAATAGTTCAAGCGGACAAACTTCAGGGTGAAACGGACAGTCTGTAAGTTGTTTAATGCTGGTGAGTTTTTACCGCAAAGTGCGCAAGGATTTTTTACTTTTGGAATCTACAAAAACACAAATAACGCAAAGCTTTGTGGATAAAACTGATGGAAATTGCTCGCAAAGGCGCAAAGACGCAAAGTTTGTTTCACGCAGATTTTAAATGATCTTAGCAGATCTAGAAAGATTTTTTATAAATAATCTGCGCGCATCTGCTGCAATCTTTTTATCCCGATAGCTATCGGGAGCGTGAAACATACTTAATTCTAAAATAACCTTTGCGTCTTTGCGACTTTGCGCGATTAATAAAAACTCAGCTTAGCGAACTTAAAACACTCTCTAAGGCAAAAATCCTTGCGCACTTTGCGTTTGAAATAAAAAAAATCAGGTTTAGTATTGCTACCATTCCTGATTTTTCTGAATTATAATTACCCTTTTACTCTTTTATCTTCTTCCTCTAAAGCCTCCCCCGCCTCTAAAACCGCCACCGCCGAAACCACCTCCACCGCCACCTCTTTGGATGTTTTGAAAGTTACGCGTTTGCATTTCTCCGCGGTCTCTTGAAAAAGCAGAACGATCGAGGTCGTTTGTCACATCAGGGCGTCCAGCTTCTCCAAGCGGTTTATCAGGATGCCCAAGCGTTTGATCTTCTTTAGGGAAATTATCTCTTTGGATTCCGTCACCCATTCTAGTTTCGCCGCTTAAATTACCGCGTTGTGCTCCGTCGCCTATTCTGGTTTCGCCTCCTAAATTTTGATTTGCTCTCGGCTGAATTCGTTCTCCTGCTCCATTCGCTCCTAATCCTTGATTCGGTTTATCACGCTGAATACGCTCTCCTGCGCCATCTCCACCAAGTCTCTGATTGCCTCTATTCTGAATTCCTTCACCAGATTTTTTGGACGAACCTAAAGTTCCTGCCTGTGTCCAGCCACCGTTTCCATTATTATAATGGCTCCAGTTTCCATTAGCATCTCTTTTATACACGTGACCATCGTGACCTGCATATAGATTATTATTGGTATGAATAGTAGTTCCTCCGCCACGATGATGCGTAATTACACCTTCCTGTCCTCCCGAAGTTTTATAACCAACTGCTGTTCCGCGTCGAGTTGTAATATGTCCAGTCTGCGCCCATTGATTGCCATTTGTCGCAGCAGAATGTCCCCATTGCGCATACGCATTATGACCTTGATTAGTTCTGGCATAATTTCCAGTCCACGGGTTATAAGTGCTTGCCGCAGTACGGCCTCCATACCAACCCTGAACACTTGCAGAACGTCCGTATCTTCCTGTTGCCGGATTATACCAAGCCGAAGTTCCAGCAGCACCATATGGCCCGTAAACACGTCTTCCGGCCGCGTAACCACCTGTCCACGGATTGTAAACCGCTCCTCCTCCATACGCGTAAGGCCATGGACGATAAATTGGATATAATCCGCCATAGTACATATAAGGCGGATAATACCATCCTGTACCATACGTCAATATCGCGCCAAACGTAGCACCTATAATAAAAGCGCCCAAATAACCTGCAGTCGAACTGCTTTCAACTGTAGTATCTGTTGTCGTTTGCGTTACATAGGTCACATTATATACAGGCGAACTCGGCGGAATCGTATAAATTTCTTTCGGAACAGAATCGGCTGTTTTCCAAGGTCCGTTTGGACTAGTCGACATAAACCAAACCGCTTGAAAACATAAATAGTACAAATCCCCAACTTTTATAATTTTCTCTTGAGTGTTGCTCGCATACTGCATTTTGGTACCTTCAATAGGTTTAAACTGAGGCGTTCCACCATCGTACGTTACTTTAACCTTTGCTTCAGCATCCGATTTTTTCAAAATAGCAGTTGTCGGAACTTGCGATAACATTACAGCATCATTCGCTTCCTGCGTTCCTGGCACAGACGACAACACATTGGCACGTGGAGAATCTTTCGGAATCTTAGCAAAATCAGCTGGCAGACTATTGCTTGCGTACGACCATGGTCCCGTTAAAGCTTTAGATTTAAACCATCTTCCCGATAATAATACATAATACTGTCCATCAGCTTCACTGGCAAAAACATCATTTTCGGTATTATCAATATACATCAATTTAGTTCCGTCAATTTTTACAAACTTCGGATTTCCGTTTACCGCAATCAATTCCGCAGGTTTATTACTGTAAAAAACCTCTGGCGCACCTCCAGAAGAAGGCGGCGGAATCATTTTAATCACATCATCAAAATTCTGTCCCGAAGGCAGACTGCTAAAACCAGCAGGCAATTTGGTCGTTTTCGTCCATTTGCCTTCAACACTTTTCGAAGTCAGCCAAATATTATCTACCAATAAATAATAATCTTTTCCCGCTTTATCAAAAAACAAATCCCAGTTGGTATTCACCACATATTGGATATCCGATTTATCAATAGGAACCAAAACCGGTTCTCCCTGCACGATAAGCAAAATCGACGGATTGGTGCTGTAAAAAATCGCAGGCGGATCGTTTTTGCCCGCAATTCCTTTTGGCGGACTTTTAGTATGATTTAAATCTGCCAAAATACGATCTACAGAAATCGGATCTCCACTTTGAGGAAGCGTTTCTTTAAACAGCTTTTCCATTTCTGGAACCTTCTTTTTGTCCAGAGCAGGAAAACGCACATCAGTTACCTGAAGATTTTTAATAAAAGCGCTTCTATTGTCTTTGTCTACCAATGTTTCCGCTTTTAAAGAAGCCACACCCAAAACTTGTTTCCCATCTTTTGGAGTCAGCGAAAAAGCCACACGCGCCGTAAGTTCTTTAAAATCCTTCCAGTCATCTACCTGAGGCTGATAATAAACCAGTTTCGCACCGTTATTCTCAGCTTCGCGTGGCCAGCCTCTATCGGCAATCAATGCAGTGTCGGCGCTATCAGACTTTTCAGTTTCCGCATTCAATTGATCTTTATCTTTCTTGCAGGAGAACAAAATCGTACTCAGACAAACTGCAATTAGTAGAAAAGCATTTCTCATAAATTTAAAAGTTAGATTATTCATTAAAAATTTATTCTTCGGTCGTCTTATAAAATTGATTCGTATAAAATTAAATTCACCGCACAAAAAAAACTAGCATTCAGTCCGTTACTTTGTTTCAGATTGTAATTTGAAACCAAATTGTACGCAAATCTTCATTCTTATGCTGATCTAAAGTTTAAATCTGCTTTTATAAAGTGAGGTTGGAAGTGAGGATTTTTATTAGGAGCTATTTCCTGCTATCCGCTATATCTTTTCCTTGCTAAAGAAGCAAGAAAAAGTATACCGCTCCTATCAGGGCTAGGGTTCTGGTTTTCAGAAGAATGATTTTTGGAAATCAGTTTTTATATAAAAACCAAATTGAGATATAGTTTCTATTGGTTCAATTAACTAGCCAAAACTTTAAGTCCTTATTTGGATGCAGAATAAAGGTTTTGTTTCTTAGGTTATTTTAAAAATACCGTGTAAATACTTGATATTTGGATTTTAATAATTATTAGACTTGCTGAAATAAATTAATACATTACGGATTTCCATAATATTACACCCAATTAAATGGAAATCTTTGTAAAACAAAGGCAAAGAATAATTATATGATGAGAAAATTAGTTTTAATTAGTAAATCTTCAGAGTTTATTTTCAAGGCAAAAGAAATGGCTATCTATTATTTTGTTAATTAAAGAACTAGAAGAATTACCATAAAACTAAATTATGATAATGATTATATTTTGAATTATATTTTGGAAAGAGATGTAAACTAATAAAATTCCTAAACTGCTAACAGATAAAAAAATAAATAATCTACAATAATTAAGTATTATTGTGCAAATAACTAAAACATTAACCGATTTCCTTAAAACTAATAAATCGATTTTCTATTACAACTATAATGACGAAAACTTTACTTACAAGGATTAGTATTCTAAGCCAATATAATTCTAAAAATAAAACAATACTCTGGGAGGATCCTGCAAATAATCGCTGGGAGAATATTTATGGACAACTTGTTGAAAATGATAACGCAATTTTTATCTCAAATGATAAATTACTCATTGGAAAAATTAGTGAAGTTAACTATGGAAAAAGTTTATTATGCATAAATATTGAGGAAATAAATTGCCAAAATGATCAATTTCTAAGATTACATAATGCTTACCCCGAGCTAATTTCTAGAGTTAAAGCCAACTTTCAGCCTTTCATTCATCCTATACAACTAGATTTAAATCAGCTTATAATAGATGCCAGAAATCAAAATTTCATAAACTTCTATATTATATCATCACAAGAAAAATATATTGAATTATCTCAATCTTTTAGAGAAAATGATCGTATCGTCCTATTAGATGCTAATCACAGTTTTCAAAATGTAAAAAGTAATTCAAAGGAAGGCTTAATTGATTTCCCTAAAGAATTAGATATTAAGATAAGTATAGAAGGATTGGTAATTGATGAAGTACTTCAAAAAAATAAAAACTATAAACGTAAAAGTGTAAAATCAAACAATGTTTCAAGGATAGAAAAAATAAAGAAAGAGATTCATGATAATGGTATATTTAAGTTCACCTCTTTTTTTACATATCATGATACTTTATTCAACAAGCGTGTCTATCAAAAAAAAGAAGGAAAATCAAAATCAAATATAGTTAATTTAAGTCATAACGAATCTATTTTTAAAGTTTCAATGAGTCCAAAAGACATTGATGACAAAGCCTTTAATTTCTTCAACAACAACTATCTTATTATAGTTCATAGTCAAACTAAAGCGAAAGGAGTTTCTTCCCAAACGCAAGGAGAAACATTTAGACAAGAAATGAAAATTGGAGATTACTTTTACATGTGCAGAGGTAATTACAATTTAGAAGTAATAGGTAGAATAACGAGCGATGCTTCTTATTGTGAATATGAAGATTATGGCGATGATGGCTGGCTACAACGATCCTACGAAATTGTTTCGGAAGCAATTAAAGAAGAGCCTTATAATGATGATAAAAAATGGTGGACGCCTAATGATAATTCTACTTGTATTATAATACCTAATAGAGAGATTGAAGAAGCAAATTCTAAATTATTTATACCTTATTTTGATACTCAATTTGAAGTAAAAACTCAATCTTTAACAACAAATAATATAAATAAAATTATGCCTAAAAATCTCAATTTAATTCTTTACGGCCCTCCTGGAACTGGAAAAACTCATAAATTAAAGCATGATTTTTTTTCTCAATTTATTGAAAGTAGCAAAGCTGTTTCAAAAGAAGAATTTCTAATTGAAAAAATTAGCAAATTAACTTGGTGGCAAGTTATTGCTCTTACGTTATATGTGGAAAACAAACAAATGTCTGTCCCACAAATAAAAGAACATCAATTTATAAAAATAAAATTAAATGCTTCTAATACTGAAAGTATCGACCAAACTTTATGGGGACAACTTTCACAACACACAATAAAGGAATCTAAAACTGTCGACTACACAAAACGTACATATCCGTTAATTTTTAATAAATTTCCTAATTCACTTTGGAAAATAATTCCAGAAAAAAAAGAACTTATTACCGATATATGCGAACTAGGTAATGAGATTAAAAATTATACGAATAAGTTAGAAACAAAAAACAACTATGAATTTATAACTTTTCATCAATCCTTTACATATGAAGATTTCATAGAAGGAATAAAACCAAGACTAAACGTGGAGAATCAAGAAAGCTCTGATTTAAGCTATTTTGTGAGAGATGGTCTTTTTTACAAATGTTGTGATGAAGCAGCTAAATTGGCTGGTTTTTCAAGTTTGTCAGACTGTATTTTAAATTATAATAAAGAGCAAAGAAAGGAAAAATTTATTGGGGCTCCACCTTTTGGATTATTCATTGACGAAATTAATAGAGGAAATGTATCATCAATATTTGGCGAATTAATTACACTTATCGAAGCGGAAAAAAGACTAACTAAAGATGAAATAATTGTAAAATTACCATATTCAGAAAGATATTTTTCAGTACCACCAAATTTATTCATTATTGGAACAATGAATACAGCAGACAGAAGTGTAGAAGCTTTGGATGCTGCTTTAAGAAGACGTTTTTGTTTTGAAGAAATGCCTCCTGATTATAATTTAGAAGGATTAGAAAATGAAATTTTTGGTCATAAAGCATTTGAAATACTTGAAAAAATCAATTTAAGAATCGAAAAATTATTGGATAAAGATCATAAAATAGGTCACTCCTACTTACTTAATAAAGATGAAAATTCTATCATAGATTCTTTTTATAACAATATCATTCCTTTACTTCAGGAATATTTCTTTGGAGATTATAGTAAAATTGGGTTAGTATTAGGAAAGGGCTTTGTATGTTTGAAAGAGTCTAACAAAGATTCGAATATATTTGCCAAATTTGACGATCTTGATAATGATTTTGAAGATAGAAATATTTATGAAATTATTGACCATAGATTTAAGCTTGATGAAAAAATGAAATTTGGTCAAGCCATACAAGATTTAATGAATAAGTAATTTGAGCATAATAAAACAAAATATCGTTGTTTTTGAACATGAAATTCTTCGTTTTGATCGAGGTGAAAAAAAAATCACTAAAGAGCAATTCGAAGCTTTAGAACGTTACTATGGTAATGGTAAGCCTTTCTTTAAATTAGTTTATAATGGTATTCAATTTAATGAACATGTTGGAGTTATCCAAGTTGGCAATACATTAATTGAAGTTTTACCAAAGGCAGACAGAATTCCACATTCAGAAACAGAAGACAGTAAGTGGCGTAATTTATTAATTGGAATGTTGCGAGCGGTAGGTAGTTTTGACATTAAATCGACCAGCACTAGTAATTTAAAAATAAAACCTAATACAATTTTAGATTTATATTTTGAGTTATTCATCAAAGAAGTAGAATATTTACTGCATAATGGCTTAGTAAAAAAGTATCGTAAAAAAGAAGGAAATGTAACATCCTTAAAAGGTAGTTTACAATTCGGAAAACATATTCAACAAAATCTAATTCATAAAGAACGCTTTTATGTTCGTCATTCTATCTATGATATTGAACATACGTTACATTTCATTATTTACAAAACCTTAAAGTTGTTAAAACAAATAAATAGCAATCATGACTTGCATAGTCGTATTGGTGTTTTATTATTGAATTTTCCTGAAATGCCAGACATAAAAGTTTCAGATTCTACTTTTGAAAAATTAATTTACAATAGAAAAAATAAGCATTATCAAAAAGCCATTGAAATTGCAAAATTATTGCTTCTCCAATATCACCCAGATGTAACCAAGGGAAAAAATCATGTCTTAGCTTTAATGTTTGATATGAATCATTTATGGGAACAATTTATATATGTAAGCTTAAAGAAAAACACAAGTGATTTTATTAAAATAAAAGCACAGACATCAAAGTTTTTTTGGAAACCAGAAAATGGTAGAAGAACTTCAATGAAACCAGACATTTTTATTGAAACTAATGATGGAAATATTGTCTTAGATACCAAATGGAAAAATCTAAATGGTTATAATCCTTCTCCCGATGACTTAAGGCAAATGTATGTTTATCATGAATACTATGATGCCAATAAAGTAGCTTTGGTTTATCCTGGAAATAATAAAAATAGCACCGCAGGAGTGTACTTAAAAAAAGACGGAGAACATGATAATAAAATATGCAGTGTTATCTTGATTAATGTAGAAGATGAAGTACGAAAATGGCAAGAAGGAATTAGAAATATTATTAAGGAATTTACTTCTGTTTAATCTATAATTTTAAATTAAACATTTGTAAAATTTGCAACTATTATAAAAAGAGACAGTTTATGCTGTCTCTTTCTTTTTGAATTAATCCTTCGGCTTGTGATCATGCTCCTTTAAAGGTGGATAATCTTTCTTTTTGTCAGGAGTAACACGTCTTCTTTCATCTAATGTCCCATCTTCCTTTTTTGGTTTTGGACCTGGTTTAATTGCTTCAATTGTTTCCATTAATGTGTTTTTTAAATTAAACATTTATAAATAGATTAGAGATTTTTAACCAACTAATCTTAAACAAATAACATTAATAAATTCAAGATTGAATTATGGAAAACCATAACTACAGGTTAAAATTATTTCCCTGTACAATTCATCCTAAATTTATTCCACACATATCTCAATCAATAATTATAAACAAATTTTATAACAACAAAAAATTATTAATTTGATTAATAAACACCTTCCCTATACCTTTGTCTCATCAAAATCAAAGAAACGATTTGAACATCTTAAAAAATAATTTAAAAAACTAGAAATCATGAAATTTACAAGAAGAGCAAACGCAAACTGGAAAGGTACAGGAATGGAAGGAAAAGGAACCATTAGTACACAAAGTACCACTTTAGACAATGCGCAATTATCATTCAAAACTCGTTTTGAGCAAGGTGTTGGAACCAATCCTGAAGAATTAATCGCAGCGGCGCATTCTGGCTGTTTTACTATGCAATTAAGCTTTTTATTGTCTGAAGCTGGTTTCGTTCCAGAAGATTTAGAAACTACGGCTAAAGTAACTTTTGAAGACGGAACTATTACTTTAATCCAATTAGAACTTACCGGAAAAGTACCTGGGATTTCTGCAGAAGATTTTCAGCAAGCAGCTCAAAAAGCAAAAGAAATTTGTCCTATTTCTAAGTTGTTGAATACTGAAATTACATTAAGCGTTACACTTAATTAAATTCCAATACGGAAATTGCTTCGCCTGTTCGCTATCGCTCGGGTCCAAATTCCAAATCTTTGCGTAAAGCTTTGTCCTCCTGAGCGGAGTCGAAGGACACGCTAGAAATTCTTCAAAGAATACACCAATCTTTGCGGAGCTTCTATCGAAGATTCCTCGTTCCTCGGAATGACAAAACTGTGGGGAAACGGAATTTCAACAAATAATCAAAATCAACAATCTAAAATTTTATAAAAATGAAAACAATATTTAAAAGCTTTTTAGCATTCGCAGTAATAATTTTTAGTATAGCATTCACAAACGTAAACGCACAAACTAATCCTAAAATTAAAAATGTCGTATTGGTTCACGGTGCGTTTGCAGATGGATCTGGATGGCAGGGTTTATACAAAGTATTGACTAAAAAAGGCTATAATGTAACCATCGTTCAGAATCCGTTGAGTTCTTTGGAGGATGATGTGAATGCGACAAACTTAGCTTTAGACAAACAAGACGGACCAACAATTTTGGTGGGACATTCTTGGGGCGGAACTGTAATTACGGAAGCTGGAAATCACCCGAAAGTAGCGGCTTTGGTTTACGTAGCGGCTTTACAGCCTGATAATGGCGAAAATTCTGTTCAATGGTTGCAGACTGCTCCTCCAGCTCCAGAAAATGGTGTATTACCTCCAGATGAAAAAGGAATTGCATATTATGACAAAGCTAAATTCCACGCTGGTTTTGCGGGTGATTTGAGCAAAGAACAAGCCGATTTTATGTATGCTTCGCAAGGCGCTTTTCATGCACAAGGGTTTTTAACAAAAATAACTAAAGCAGCTTGGAGAACTAAACCTTCTTACGGAATCGTAGCGACTGAAGATAAAAGCATCAATCCTGATATCGAACGTGCGATGTACAAACGTTCTAACACCAAAATCACGGAGATTAAAGGTAGTCATGTGGTGTTTATTTCTCAGCCAGAGAAGGTGGCAAATGTGATTGTTGATGCATCTAGGAATTAAATTCCAATATTTTAAATTGCTTCGCCTGTTCGCTATCGCTCGGGTCCAAATTCCAATGGATTGGGAGAAGCTTCAAATAAAAAAATCCAAATTCCAAGTTCTCTTGTCTTCCTGAGCGAAGTCGAAGGACACGCAAGTAGCTCTGCAAAGAATGTCGCCAATCTTTGTAGAGTTTCTCGCGAAGATTTGCTTCGCCTGTTCGCTATCGCTCGGGTCTCCTTCGTCGAAATGACAAACTGGACGTAAAAATTCCAAGTTACAGTATAGCTTGGAATTTGGAATTTTTATATTGGGATTTATTCAGTATTGGAATTTTAAGATATCTTACTGATTGCCTTTATAAAATAAGGCGAATCGTTCCAGCGGATTTTTTTATAATTGAAATCTTTTTTGAGTGATTCGGGAATGCAGTTCCAGATGGCTTCGTTCATTTTTTCGAGCAATAATTTCTTGGAGAAGGAATCGGAAACTACTAAACTTATTTCTCTTACGGGAACGGGTTCTTTGAAAGGTTTAAAAAGTCCGCCTGATTCATTTATAGTAGAAAGTTTTGGAATAATGGCAAATCCTAAATGGGCGCGAACTAGATTTTTTAAGGTTTCTATGGAATTGATGTCGTAGGTAAACTGTTCCTTTATTTTATCAGATGTTTTTAGTCCGCAAATGTCTAGCAATTGTGCGTTGTAGCAATATTCATGATGCAGCAATAATAATTCTGTTTTGTCTCCGGGCTGCATTTCGTAAAATTCATCATTCGCCATAGGATGCGTCTGATTTAAATACGCAACAAATGGCTCTTTAAAAACAACATGCTCAATTAAATTTGGGTTTCCGGTTGGTGTTGCCATGATCGCAACGTCAATTGCTCCTGTTTCTAAATCACGCATTAAGTGCCCCGTATATCCTTCTTTAATAATAAAATGTACATTTGGAGCCGCTTCTTTCATGGCCTGAATAAATAACGGAATCAGATAAGGCGATAAAGTGGAAATAATGCCAAGCTTTAACTCCCCTTCTAGCAGATTTTTTTCGTTGATTACAAAATCTCGAATTTCATCAACTTCACGAAGTATCTTTTTGGCTTTATTAATAATTTCAATTCCCAAAACAGTTGGTGTCAGCGGCACTTTATTTCGATCAAAAATCTTAATTCCGATTTCTTCTTCTAGATTTTTTAACTGAATGGTCAATCCAGGCTGCGTTACCATACAAACTTCCGCAGCTCTTGCAAAATGGCGTTCTTCGTCTAAGGCTACAATATATTTTAACTGCTGTATAGTCATGTTTTTATAGTTTCTAAGGTACTGAGATGCTAAGGTACTAAGTTTTTATTTTTAATTTCTAATGAAAACTTTGTCAAAGTTTTGAACTTTGTCAAATTTGCTGTTAAACGCAAAATTATTTAGAATGAAAATAAAAATCATCTTTTTCATAAAAAACAAAATCCAAAGCATCCAACTTATCGTACATAATTAAGAACAGCGTAACGGAATGGAGTAAATGCAGATGGAGTAGTTTTTGGAGCATATTGCGTTTATCATTCTTAAATGATGTTTTTTCAAAATAAACTTATTTGAAATCAAAAAAGCGATCTTAACGGATCGCTTTTGTTTTTATAAAGCATTTTTTCGAAATAGAAAAAACTTAGTCCCGATAGCTATCGGGATAGTACCTTAGCAACTCAGCACCTTAAGATAAAACCATTCCTCCATCCATAATAATATCTGCCCCAGTCATAAATAATGCAGCTTCACTGCTTAGATGCGACACCATTTTAGCGACATCTTCTGCCCTTCCCATTTGTTTTAGCGGCACTTTTTCTACAACGACATCCATAATGCCGTTTATGGTAGCTTCGTCTAATCCTACTTTTTTCATGACTTCGGTTTCTGTTGGCCCTGGACTAACAGAATTTACTCTAATTTTTCTTGGTGCTAATTCTAACGCTGCCGATTTCATAAACGAATTCAAAGCTGTTTTACTCGCCGAGTAAACCGAAGCTCCTGGCCCTGCCATACTCGCCGTATTCGAAGAAAGAAATACTACTGAAGCGCCATCTTTCAAAATCGGGATAAATTTGCTTAAGGTGAAAAAAGCCCCTCTTAAATTGACATTCATAATACTGTCGTACAATTCTTCTGTGGTTTGTTCAATAGTTCCCAAACCTGCGATTCCAGCATTGACAAACAAAATATCGACCGAACCAAAATCGGCTTTTACTTGAGCTGCCAGTTTTTCAATATCCGCAACATTCGATTGGTCGGCCGTGATGGCCGTAACGCCCAATTCTAAAGCCGCTTTTTCAATCGCTTCTTTTCTTCTTCCGGTAATAATCACATTCGCGCCTTGCTCTTTTAATTGTTTGGCTGTTGCATATCCTATTCCGCTGTTTCCGCCTGTGATAACGGCTGTTTTATTGTTTAGATTTTCCATTTTTTTAATATTTTAAAATTATTTAGCAAATTTAAATCCAAATTGGTATAACTTTGTAACCAGTTACATGGAGTATACCAAACTAAATAATTCCATTCACTGCAATGGGAAAAATTTTGCTTATTGGTAAAAATTATTAGCCACGAATGCACGAATTTATTTTTATAATCTATGCGAATAAAAATGTGGTTAATTGCACGAATTGTATTGATAGATTTACTGATATACATTCGTGTAATTCGTAAACAAACAATTCCAAGCAAAAAAAAATATTAGCCACGAATTCACGAATTAATTTTTATAATCTGTGCGAATAAAAATGTGGTTAATTGCACGAATTATATTGATAGATTTACTGATATACATTTGTGTAATTCGTAAATAAGCAATTCGCAGAGGAAAAACTAAAAAAAATAATTCGTGAATTCGTGGCGGAAAAACTTTTATAAAATGGAAAGAAATCAGAAAGAAGAAGTACAGGCTTTGCAAGACACATTACATGTTTTGGGTGGTAAATGGCGTTTGCCGATTATCAATTCGATTTGCAACGGAAATCATCGCTTTAGAGAAATTGAGCGCAGTATTCCGGGAATCACGACGCGCATGCTTTCGCGCGAACTCAAAGAAATGGAAATCAATATGCTGATTAAAAGAACAGAAGACCGCGATGCTGAAATTCAGGTGAAATACGAATCGACACCGTATTGCAAATCGTTTGCTCCAGTAATCGAGGAAATGATCAAATGGGGAAAATCGCACCGAAAAGAAATCATCAGAAATTCTTAAAAACGGATTCATTTTATTTAATTGATTTCTCTAAATATAATAGGCAAACAAACTTAAAAAGTACTTAAAAATATCTTTGTTTCGAAATTTTCAGCTATAAAAATCTTATCTTACAGAAGACTAAATTCGGTTCTGTTGGCCTTATCGGAATCTGTAACTAATTTTAAAGCTAGAAAAATGAAACACTTATTACAATGGACCATCATAATTCCGATTCTCTCTTGGATATTGCTCTTCAGCGGGTTAATAGAAAACAGTACTGTTTTTCAAATTTTGGCAAGTATACTGCTTATTCTGAGCGTTATGTCGGCTGTGCATCATTCTGAAATTATTGCAGAACGTGTTGGAGAACCTTATGGAACGATTATTTTGGCTATTTCAATTACCGTAATTGAAGTTTCTATTATTGTTTCTTTAATGCTTTCTGAAGGTACAAACGCTGTTTCTCTGGCGAGAGATACCGTTTACGCTGCAACAATGCTTATTCTAAACGGAATTATAGGTTTATGTCTTCTTATTGGAAGCATTAAACATTATGAACAGAATTTTTCTACCTCGTCAGTAACAATTGGTCTGGTTTCTCTAATTTCTATTATCGTTTTCACTTTAGTATTTCCGACTTTTACCGAAAGCGTTCACGGTTCTTTTTATTCAACACCACAGCTAATCTTTGCTTCTATTGCCTGTATTGTCATTTATTCTTCCTTTCTTTTTGCACAAACTAAAGGCTATCGTCAATATTTTCTCAGCAATGGAACAGATGAAGAAGCTAAAACGCATCCGATAGAAATCAACAATAAAACATTTTATACCAGTTTAGCATTTCTTCTGGTAAGTCTGGGAATTGTAGTTTTATTGGCCAAAACGCTATCGCCTACTATCGAAAGTATTATTGTTGGATATAATCTTCCGAAATCTTTGGTCGGAGTAATCATTGCCATTATTATTTTATTGCCAGAAGCAATTGCTGCGATTATAGCCGCGAGAAAAAATAGACTGCAAACGAGCTTAAATTTGGCTCTAGGATCTGCCTTAGCCAGTATCGGATTAACGATTCCGAGTGTCGCCGCTGTCTGCATCGTCATGAAAATGCCAATTGTTTTAGGTCTCGACATTAAATCTATTGTATTGCTGGCTTTATCTGTTTTTACGGTTATGCTGTCTTTAAGCAAAGGCAAATCGAATATTGTATACGGTGTTGTGCTTTTGGTGAATCTGTTTGCTTTTATGTTTTTGATGATTTATCCTTAATTCTTTTTAAACACATAGAAACATAGATTTTATTCACCTCAAAAAAGAATAAAAAAAGAAACTAGTTTCTAACACATAGCTCCAATATAAAAGGTTGGAGCGTCGATTTGTTTCACGCAGATATAACGGGATTGAAGCAGATCAACAATAAAAACGAGTTAGATTATTTACTATAGAATTTTTGCAATAAATAAATACCAACAAATGAACCTGAAAGGTTCGAATATTTATAGCAATTAATCATTGATAGTTATACGACCCCATCGGGGTCGCACTTTAAACGCTAGAAAAAATTTCTATAAATATTTGAATCCTTCGGATTCTGATGCTGCAAATTATTCTTTATAATAAAAATGCCAAATCTTTTAAACAATCTGATGGATCTATTACCCCGATAGCTATCGGAGCTTGAAATAAAAAACTTTGTCAAAGTTTGAAACTTTGACAAAGTGGAGCAAATTATATAAAAACAAATCAAATATAAAGCCGTTAATTGCCATTACCAGTATTACAACGATATAGTTCCATAAAGCACTAAAAACAACTGTAATAAGTGTGTTTTTAACACATAAAAAGTATCACAATAAAGACCAAAAGTGAACTATTTTACTCCTCCTTTTTCAGCATTTTTGCCTAACTTAGCGGTCTGCATTTTGAATGTAAAAAAATTAAAATAACCATTGTTTTTCTGCAAAACATTGAACTAAAAAACATTACTGTGCTTTTTCGTGCCTTTTTCTGCAAAAAACAGCTTTCTAATAATTTAGTTAATTAAAAACTATGAGCAAATTTGATTTTGGAATTGTAGGACTTGGTGTAATGGGCCGTAACCTACTTTTAAATATCGCCAGCCATAACTTCGCGGCTGCAGGTTTAGACTTAGATACCGAAAAAGTCAACTCTCTTCAACAAGAAGCCGATGCCAACCATACTATCGAAGCGACTACAGATGTAAAACATTTCGTTGAACTTATTCAGCAGCCAAGAGCGATTATGTTATTGGTTCCTGCGGGAAAACCTGTTGATAGCGCTATTGCTAGCTTACTTCCTCATTTAGATAAAGGAGACATTATTATTGACGGTGGAAACACTTATTTCACCGATACTGACAGAAGATTTTTAGAATTGTCTGAAAAAGGAATCCATTTCTTCGGAATGGGTATTTCCGGCGGTGAAAAAGGCGCAAGACGCGGACCTGCTATGATGCCGGGCGGTGATCAGAAAGCATACGAGAGACTTCGTCCTATTTTTGAAGCAATCGCTGCAAAAGTTGAGGGAGAGCCTTGCGTTGAATATCTTGGAAATGGTTCTGCTGGAAACTACGTAAAAATGGTGCACAACGGAATTGAATACGGAATCATGCAACTAATCTCTGAGATTTATGACTTAATGAAAAGAGGTTATAATCTAAGTGATGAAACGATTCAGAAAACTTTTGCTGAATGGAACGAAACCGATGATTTGAGATCGTATTTGATTGAAATCACTGGAAATATCTTAAAACAAAAAGACGAAGACGGAAGTCTTTTAATCAATAAAATTTCGGATTGGGCAAGATCTAAAGGTACAGGAAAATGGACTTCGCAAAACGCGATGGACTTACAGGTTCCAGTTCCAACAATCGACGCAGCGGTAAACATGCGTGATATGTCTAAAACGAAACCAGAAAGAATTGAAGCAGCTAAGAAATTGGTTTGGAATGCCAATGAAAGTAGTGTAAACGAAAGCGAAGCGATTGACGCTTTGAAGTCGGCTTTATACTTTTCTATTGTAGTGACTTACGCTCAAGGATTAGCTCAACTTCATACGGCTTCTAAAGAATACAACTATGGATTAAATCTGGAAACAGTGGCTAAAATCTGGCGTGGCGGATGTATTATTCGTGCGACAATTTTGGAAGATTTCAGAAAGGCTTATGTAGCGAAAGCAGATTTGCCAAACTTACTTTTAGACAGCGGAATTGCTTCAAAATTAACCGAAAACCAAGGCGGAATGAGAGCTGTAATTCAATTTGCTGTTTTGAAAGGATTACCAGTGGCAGGATTAATGAATTCGCTAGCTTATTTTGATGCTTACCGATCTGCTCAGTTACCAACCAATATGATTCAGGCACAACGTGATTACTTTGGAGCGCATACTTACGAAAGAATAGACAAAGAAGGCGTTTTCCATACACAATGGGCTGAATAACCAAAAAAGAACAACACAACCACACACAATGACTAAAAATAAACTAAAGAATCCAACTATCATTGTAATTTTTGGAGGAACCGGAGATTTGGCAAAGAGAAAACTCTTTCCCGCTTTTCAAAATCTGTACCTTGACGGACGTATGTCTGAAAAGTTCCAGATTATTGCGCTTGGAAGAGCAGAAAAAACCAATGAAGATTTTCGCAGTTATGTTTTAGAAAATCTTAATCTATTTTCAAGAAAAAAAGGAATTGCGGACCCAGAAACAGAAAAATTCCTTTCTCATATCACGTATCACAGTCTTGATATTGACAAAGAAGAATCGTATATCGGATTGAACGAAAAAATTAACAATTTTGATCTGGCTTTTGGCGAACGTGCCAACCGTCTTTTCTATCTTTCGATTACGCCTTCTTTTATTTCGACAATTTCGAGCAATATCAAGAAAATTGGACTTGCGGCAAATCCGAAACAAGATCGTATTATTATCGAAAAACCATTTGGTTACGATAAAGCCTCTGCAATTGAATTGAATGAAATGCTTTCGCAGACTTTCAAAGAAGAGCAGATTTACAGAATTGACCATTATTTAGGAAAAGAAACGGTTCAGAATATCTTAGCCTTCCGTTTTGGAAATTCAATGTTTGAGCCTTTATGGAGCCGTAATTTTATTGATTTCGTGCAGATTACCGTTGCAGAAGAAGTCGGCGTTGAAGAACGAGGCGGATTCTACGAAGGTGTCGGAGCTTTGAAAGATATGATTCAGAACCACTTGCTTCAGATTTTATGTATGACGGCTATGGAAGCGCCTGCTTCTTTAAACGCTGACGATATTCGTAATCGTAAAGCAGATGTTTTGAAGTCAATTCGCCGTATCAAGCCAGAAGAAGTGGATCATTATATTGTTAGAGGTCAATACGATGCTGGAGCAATAAAAGGCGTTCCAGTTCCAGGTTACCGCCAAGATAAAGGCATCGCACCAGATTCTAATACAGAGACTTATGTTGCGATGAAAATTTATCTGGACAATTGGAGATGGCAGGGTATTCCGTTCTATTTGCGTTCAGGAAAAAGAATGGAAGAAAAACAGTCTTCGATTATCATTCAGTTTAAACCAGTGCCGCATTCTTCGTTTTCTTACGGAAAAGAAGGCATGACACCAAACAGACTGATTATCAATATTCAACCATCAATGGACATTAAACTGCAGTTTATGACCAAAAAGCCTGGTTTATCAATGTCTTTAAGACCAGCTGAAATGATTTTTGATTATTTCGCTTGTTCAACCATGTCACCAGAAGCATACGAAACCTTAATTGCCGATGCATTATTGGGAGATCCTACTCTATTTATGCGTTGGGATCAGGTAGAAGAAGCTTGGGATGCAATTGATACGATTCAGCAAGTTTGGAAAACGACAGCGCCAACCAATTTCCCAAATTACAAAGCAGGAAGCTGGGGACCAGAAGAAGCGGACGAATTGTTAGCGCGCCAAGGCCACAAATGGATTCCGAATACACAAACAAAAGAAGAAGTTTTAAATGATACAGATTTATAATAACACAGAAGAAATTAACACTACAGCTGCAGATCTTTTTGTAGCAGCTGCAGAAAAAGCAATTGCTGCAAAAGGCAAATTTACAGCTGTTCTTACAGGAGGTTCTTCTCCAGCAGGAATTTACAGATTATTGGCTTCTGATGCTTACAAAAACAAAATAGACTGGAGCAAGGTTTATATTTTCTGGGGAGACGAAAGATGGGTTCCGCTAAACGATGATTTGAGCAATGCTAAAATGTCTTATTCAACATTATTGAGCCACGTTCCTATTCCGCAAGAGAATATTTTTGAAATGTACAAAGATGGCGTTACTCCTGAGGAATATGCTGCATCTTACGAACAGACTATCAGAAAGATTTTAGGCGAAGAAGGAAAATTTGACCTGATTCTTTTAGGTATGGGAGACGATGGACATACGGCTTCTCTTTTCCCTGGTGAAGCGGTTTTAGAAGAGCAAACGAAATGGGTTGATGCTTATTATTTAGCTCCACAGAAAATGTATCGAATTACATTGACTGCTCCATTAATCAACAAAGCAGAAAAAATTGTTGTAGTGGCTTTTGGAGAAAAGAAAACACATGCTTTAAAAGAAGTTACAAAAGGAGAATACAATCCGACTCTTTACCCAATGCAATTGATCAAACCAGTTTCTGGTGAATTATTGTTTTTAGTAGACAAAGCTGCTGCAGGAACAAACTAAGAAATTGTTTTTACAACTATAAAATTAAGGTTTATGCTGAAAAGTGTAAACCTTTTTTTATTGCTGCGATTATAGTTTCACGCAGATTTAAAAGATTGAAGCAGATTAAATTAGATAAATCTGCTGAATCTGCGAGATCTGCGGGAAACTTTTTTAGCCAAAGCATAACTTTTTTATTTTTTTCACTCGCAGATTTAGCAGATCTGGCAGATAATTTTTAAAAATCTGCTAAATCTGCTAAATCTGCTAAATCTGCGGGAAAATTCTATAGACAAAGTTTATGCGAAAAGTATAAGCATTTTTATCTTATTTTTTCTCCCGCAGATCTGGCAGATTTGGCAGATTAAATAAAAAATCTGTGCTAATCAGCTTAAATCTTTTTAATCCCGATAGCTATCGGGAGCGTGAAACAAAAAAAACACACAGCCCTGAAAAACAAACATTTACACAAAATATATTTCTTTTTTATCTAAATTTGCATAATACTCTCCTATTCAATCTATTGACTATTCTCCCTTAACAGACTTTTATACGAATTATATAATTTCAAATCTCGTTTTGCAATGAAATATAATTACTTCCTAATCGCTGTTTTTCTTCTTTTTGTTTGTTGCAAAGAAAAAAACACAGAACCCAAATCTGTTAAAGTTAGCGCCACACAAGGCTGCTACATTCCGAAAACGAATGACAAAGATTGGTATACGCAAAATAAAAAAGCACCAAAGTTTAAAGGCCTTGATGGCATTTCTTTTCAAATTTCTACGAATAATCCAGAAGCGCAAGAATATTTCAATCAGGGATTAATGCTGGCTTATGGTTTTAATCATGCCGAAGCCGCGAGATCGTTTTATGAAGTTAGTCGTTTAGATCCGAATTGTGCTATGGCGTATTGGGGTTTTGCGTATGTTTTAGGTCCGAATTATAATGGCGGAATGGAAGAAGATAATTTTCAGCGCGCTTATGATGCCGTTCAAAAAGCTAAAAAACTTTCCGCGAAATGCACGCCGAAAGAAATTGCTATGATTGATGCTTTGTCTGTACGTTACGCAAAAAATCCCCCTGCAGACAGAAAACCTTTAGATACAGCTTATGCCGCGGCAATGAAAAAAGTTTATCTCAAGTTTTCATCAGATCCTGATATTGGAGCACTTTACGCCGAATCTCTTATGAATCTTCATCCTTGGGATTTGTATGAAAAAGATACGGAGATTCCGAAAAAATGGACACCACAAATATTAGCTATTTTAAACGAATTAATTAAAAAGAATCCGAAACATCCCGGTGCACATCATTTTTTAGTCCACGCTGTAGAAGCCTCTTCACATCCAGAAAACGGACTAAAAAGTGCTAAATTGCTAGAAACTTTAGTTCCTGGTTCGGGGCATTTGGTTCACATGCCTTCTCATATTTACATTCGAACGGGAGATTATCATGAAGGCACACTTTCTAATACTGAAGCCGTGAGAATTGATAGCCTTTACTCCACTGCGTGTAATGCGCAAGGTGCTTACCCTCTCGCCTATTATCCGCACAATTATCATTTTTTAACGGCAACGGCAGCTTTAGAAGGAAATTCAAAATTGGCTTGGAAATCGGCACTGACATTACAACAGCATATTTCTCCCAAAATTATGCGTGAAGCTGGTTGGGGAACTTTACAGCATTATTACAGCATTCCATATTATATAGCCGTAAAATTCTCAATGTGGGATAAAATTATGGCGATTCCGCAACCCGATAAGGACCTCGTTTATCCCAATGCAATTTGGCATTACGCCAAAGGAATGGCGTATCTTGGAAAAAATGATATTGCAAATGCCGAAAAACAACTCGCTTCTCTCAATAAATTAGCCAAAGACCAAACTTTAAAAGACATAACAATTTGGAATATCAATACCACTTATGATTTGGTTCAAATTGTCAATAACGTTCTTTCAGCAGGAATTAAAGCGAAAAAGAATAACTTAGATAAAGCAATTGCACTATTGAATAAAGCCATAGCAATTGAAGATCATTTAAATTACAACGAACCTCCTGATTGGTTTTTCTCTGTAAGACACTATTTAGGAGCTGTTCTCCTGAAAGCTGGAAAACATGCCGAAGCTGAAAAAATTTACAGACAGGATTTACAAACGCTCCCAAAAAACGGTTTCGCCCTAATCGGACTTTATAATGCTCTAACACTGCAGAAAAAAGAAAAAGAGGCTTTAAAAATTAAAACCTCTTTTGATAATTCTTGGCAATATGCCGATGTGAAGATTGTGAGCTCTTCTAGTGTTTTCGATTAAGTATTTTATTTTCAATTTTAAATTGTAAAACAGAAATTATTAGAACTCAATCTTTAAATATATTTGGAAAACACTTCTCTTTTATAATTTTTCATTTTACATGTTTTTCAATTCTTTTAAGGCAAAATTATATTTGTCAGAATCAATTTTTAATTTAACTCTATTGGATTTTAACTCTCCATTAAAAAACTTTATTCCCTTATCTGCTATAGAATCACGTGTCCTTTTAGAAATTTTCTCATTAATGAATTTTTCTCCTTGCAAATAATTTAATTGCAAAAAATATTCATTTCTTTTTAATGAGTAATACTTAAAAGTATTATCATTTAGATAGGTGACAAAACTTAACGGAATTTTAAAATGTAATATTTCATTAGGCTTGACCGCAAATAATTTCAAATCTCCACACTTGCTTCTAGTAACTCCTAAAACCTTGGGCAAGTTTTTAGAATTATCGCTTTTACTTAAGCTACTAGAGCCATTATTATCATATATTATTTCCTGTACAAGTTTGTTTTCTTTATCAATTAGCTCAATTTTGGGCGAAAAAAAAGAGTTTCTATAATAATATTCTGGATACTCTGAACAAGAAAATGAGGTATCAATTAAAAAACAATACATTACTTTTGAATTATTCTTTAATACAAAATCAACCGTTTGATTTTTGACTATTTTTTTGTTCAAGATTTCTATTGTCACCTGCGCATTTAAAATACACACACAAAGGAGGCAAAAAAATGTAATTTTATTTTTCATTTCTGTAGTATCTCATAATCTATTTTTTAATTCTTTGCGTCCTTAGAAAATTGAATAAAAGTATATTTAATACATTAAAAAAGAATGAAAAACCAATAACTAAGTTTTTCATTTTAATTATTTCTGAATTTATTTAAAAATAGAATAAATATACATTTCAAATACAGTTACTTAAAAAGACTTAAATCTCCTGCTAGCGCGAGCGTCCCGCTCGTGCACACAAAGAAAATAAATCCAAATGAGTTTCTAAAACAGTTTCAACTTATTTCAGGACGAGACACTTAATTACGCACGAGCGGGACGCTCGCGCCAGCAGGGGGAAGTCCGATTGCATAGTTAACCGATTTAAAGAATTATAAATATTTCTTTAAAAATAACTCAATACCCAATACAAAAAACAGTCTCCCCCATATTCACAGGCGGTGTGCCAATTTTATACAAAATAACTCCAGTTGCTTGTGATTTCACTTCCATTAAAACCTTTCCAAATTCATTTGTAATAAAACCAATTTTATCACCTTTTTTAATATAATCACCGCTTTTTAAAGTGCTATGAAAAATTCCAGCAATTTCTGCTTTTACATATTCCTGATTGTTTAAATAAACAGCTGACGGATTTTTTACAGTAGCTGTTCCGTTGCTATACATTTCCATATAATTGAGCATATTATAAACTGCTTTTTTGATTAAATGAACCGATTCTGTCTGCACATTTCCTAATTTTCCAGCTTCGATGCTTAAAGCGGTTTTTTCGTTTTGTGAGGCTTGCTTGAAAGCATATTTTGCACGTTCGGTTTTTGTAATCGTGTATGGATAAGAAACAATATGATTGATTCCCGAAATCTCTGAAAGTTTAGCACTTAAAAGCGTTTTCTTTTCCTCTGCTGTGTTGTTGTAATAACAGACAAATGGAAGCAAATCTTCGTTGGCATCTCCGCCATGAATGTCTAGAAAAACATCCGATTGCGGAATAATCACTTTCGCAATATAATTGGCAATCTGTTCTGTAATTGTTCCTGTTTCTGAACCTGGAAAAGCATTATTTAAATTTTTCCCGTCAAGCGGATTTACAAATGGTGTTCTTTTGTAAAACGAACCCACATTGGCAATGGGAACTACAATCAAAGTTCCTTTTAATTTTTTCGGATCAATTTCTTTGATTAACTCTTGAACGGCTGAAATTGGTGGATATTCATAACCATGTATTCCTGCAATAACGGTAAAAACAGGCCCTTTTTCTTTTCCTGAAATAATCGTTACAGGCATATAATTATAAGGTGATTCTGTTTTGAACTGCACTAAAGTATCTGTCCTTTTTCCGATATTTTCTTTTATGATTTTGTCTAGATTTTGTCCATAACTAATTACAGATAGCATTAGCAGTATTTTTGTTCCGAAAAGCTTTAAGTGATTCACGTAGAATTCTTTTATTATAGGAAACAAAGTTCGTTTCCTTGTATTCTTAAAACGCAAAGATAAGGCTTTAACTAAAAACTATTTCTAATATTATACGTATCAATTTGGTGCTCTTTCTTGAAATTAATTCTCAACCAACTCAATATCCATGGTTTTAATCAAGCCTTCTTGAAAAGTATAAACATGTTTTACTAATCCGTCAAACATCAAATTGCCTTGCAAATCTTTTACATTTTGGTGCACTTTAACTTCAAGGCTTCCATTCTCTCTTTTGTCAAAACCAACTGGCTCCACTTTCGGATTAATCTCCGACCATTGTCTTGTCCAATATTGTCTGATTTCGTCATGTCCAACAATATAACCGCCTTCCCAAGCTTTTGACCATTGCACATCTTCCTGCATCGTAGCTAAACAATTATCGATATTTCTTTCGTTAAAAGCATTGTACGCTTTTTTAATTACTTCTTGAAACTGGTCTGCCATTTTGTAGTTTTTTAATTATTCTACTAAGATAGCAATACTAACTTATTAATTACAAAGTCGGTAAAAAATCAAAACCTCAAAAACCGACTTTAATTATTATCAAATTTTTAATTTTCATGGTTTTTAAAATAATTTTAAGAAACCTTACTTTTCAAATTACTATATTTGGCGCACTTTAAACAATATTAATCTCTTTTTCTAAGGACAAATTTTATAAGCCGTACGTAAATGAAACCCACAAAGTTCATATATATCGTTTTACTTTCGCTGCTCTGCTTTTTTAGAGGCACCGAAACGTATCATCCGATTTATCATACGAGCAACTGTATTACCTTAGATAGCGTTACTGCAGACGATACGCAAATTTTTTCTTCTGACTTTTCTTCTTCTAAAAATTTAGAAGTTCATTACAAACTCAAAAAGAAAATCAAATCAAGAGCCACTACTTTAGAACAAAGTACGATCAAGGCTCCGTATTTCAGCAATTTAGTCAACTTCAAGCTTTATAAAAAGAGCTTAATTTATGGTATAGCTTCAATATACCACATCGAAAGACATCCTCATCTTCATTTGTATCAGCTTTTCTAGACTGCAAGATTTAGTCGTTTTTATATTTCTAATTTCAGAAACAATACCTCATTTGCTGATGCGATTGAGTAGTTATTGTTATAAAAACATTTTTTATTGCGATACTTTTCCCAAAAACAAGTTCTCGTAATCCATTTATTTTCTAAATCCAAATTCATACTCCCTGTATTCACCAAGCAAGGGAGAAAATCTATTTATTCAAAAAATACACCTAATGATGAGCATTTATAAAAATCCATTTCTTTTATGCACTTTGGCTTTATTCGTTTTAGTCTCGTGCGGAGATAAATCAAAAAAAGATTCTAACAACATAAAAACGGTACCTGTTTACAAGGTTACTTTAAAAGACACTATAGTTTCGAGCAAATTTGTTGCCGATGTACATGCTAAAAACAATGTAGAAATTCACGTTCGTATTCCGGGTTTATTAGACAAAGTATACGTTAGTGAAGGACAAAAAGTAAAAAAAGGACAACTTCTTTTCAAAATAAGCGATGTGGAGCTTCAGATTCAATTGCTGAAAGCCGAAGCGGTTTACAAAAGTGCTAAAGCCGACTTAAGAATTGCAACTGTCGAATTGGAACAGGCACAAACACTTTTCAATAAAAAAGTAATTGCAGACAAAGAATTAGAATTATCTAAAGCAAAAAATGATGCCGCTTCCGCGAAATTAGCTCACGCAGCCGCAGAAAGAAAAGCCATCAACCAGCAGATTAGTTTTACGACTATACGCGCGCCATTTGACGGAACTGTAGACAGAATTCCGTTTAAAGAAGGAAGTTTGGTTGAAAATGGTTCTTTACTGACAACCGTTTCTCAACTGGATGATGTGTACGCCTATTTCTCGATTCCAGAGAATACCTATTTCCAGATGATGGAAGACAAAACCTTAAACACTCATGGCGATATTAAACTGGTATTGCCAAACGGAATGGTTTACGGTCAAAAAGGAGAACTAAGAACGGCTGACGGAGAAATCGACAGACAGACTGGTTCTATTCAATACAAAGCAAAATTTCACAATCCGCAAGGATTTATCAAACATGGAACTTCTGGAAAACTCATTATTTCAGAGCCAAAAACCAATGCAATTTTAATTCCGCAGAAAGCTGTTTTTTCTATTCAGGACAAACAATACGTTTTCCGCGTGAACAAAGATGGAGTAGTTAAAATGACGAATGTTACAATTGAAACGACTCTAGATGATGTATACATCTTAAATGACGGTCTAAAAAGCGACGACCTGATTGTACAAGAAGGTACACAATCATTGAGAGATGGCGATAAAATCAATATGAAACAAATATAGGTTTATCGACTTGTAAAACAGTTATTTAATTATTTATCTAAAAAATTTAAAATGATAGAGCTATTTATCAGAAGGAAAATATTGTCATTAATCATCTCGGTTATGATAGTCCTTCTGGGATTGCTGGCGTTGTTTCAGCTTCCCATTACCCAATTCCCAGATATTGTACCACCGTCTGTAACCGTTACAGCAAAATATACAGGAGCAAACGCAGAGGTTTCGGCCAATGCCGTTGCCCTTCCGTTAGAAAGAGCCATAAATGGAGTTCCCGGAATGACGTATATGTCAACCGTAACTTCCAACGATGGTTTAACTTTAATTCAGGTTTTCTTTGAAGTAGGAACCGATCCCGATCTAGCTGCCGTAAACGTGCAGAACCGTGTAACTACAATTCTGGATGAACTTCCTGAGGAGGTAATTCGTGCTGGAGTTACCACCGAAAAAGAGGTAAACAGTATGTTGATGTACTTGAATATTACAAGTACCGACAAAACTCAGGATGAGCAGTTTATCTTCAACTTTACAGATATTAATATTCTTCAGGAATTAAAACGTATTGATGGTGTCGGACGTGCCGAAATCATGGGTCAGAAAGAATATTCGATGCGTGTCTGGCTAGATCCAGAAAAGATGCTTTCGTATAATATTTCGGCTAATGAAGTGATCAATTCCCTTCAAAAACAAAACATTTCTGCCGCGCCTGGTAAAGTGGGTGAAGGTTCAGGTCAAATGAACAATCAGCTGCAATATGTAATTAAGTACGGCGGAAAATTCTTTGAACCAAAACAATATGAAGAAATTCCGTTAAGAGCCAATCCTGACGGAACTATTTTACGATTGAAAGACATTTCGAAAATCGAATTTGGTGCTATGAGTTACGGAATGGTTTCTAAAACCGACGGAAAACCTTCTGCTTCGATCATGCTAAAACAGCGACCAGGTTCGAACGCTTCTGAAGTAATTGCCAGCGTAAAAGCTAAAATGGCAGAGCTGAAAGGATCTTCTTTCCCTCCAGGAATGGAGTTCAACATTGCGTATGACGTTTCTCGTTTCCTTGATGCTTCGATTCATGAAGTATTAAGAACATTGGTCGAAGCCTTTATTTTAGTGGCATTTGTCGTTTTCCTTTTCCTTCAAGATTGGAGATCGACGTTGATTCCGGTATTGGCTGTTCCTGTCGCGCTTATTGGTGCATTTACTTTTATGTCGATGATGGGATTCTCGATTAACTTATTGACACTTTTCGCCTTAGTACTTTCGATCGGAATTGTGGTCGATAACGCGATTGTCGTTGTCGAAGCCGTTCACGTAAAAATCTCAGAAGAGCACATGTCGCCAATGGATGCAACAATCAGCGCCATGAAAGAAATTACAGGTGCCGTTATTGCGATTACGATTGTAATGGCTGCCGTGTTTATTCCCGTTGCTTTCTTGAGCGGACCAGTTGGGGTTTTCTACCGACAGTTCTCTTTAACAATGGCGATTAGTATTGTGATTTCGGGTATTAACGCACTTACGCTTACCCCTGCCCTTTGTGCTATTATGCTGAAAGCGCACGATCCGAATAAAGAGAAAAAATCACTTTTAGATCGTTTCTTCAACAGATTCAATCACTGGTTTGACAATATTACTTCAAAATACATCAAAGTATTAGTGAAATTTGCTGATCGCAATACGGTCACCGTTGGTTTATTAGTGCTTTTCTGCATCTTAACTTGGGGAACTACAAGATTTTTAGCATCAGGATTTATCCCGACGGAAGATCAGGGAATGGTTTACGTGAGTGTTACAACTCCTCAAGGAGCAACGGTAGAACGTACTGAAAAAGCATTGGACGAAGTAACTAAAATTGCAAGAGGAATTAAGTGTGTTGACAACGTTACAACTCTTGCAGGATACAGCATTGTAACTGAAATCGCTGGAGCTTCGTACGGAATGGGAATGATCAACTTGAAAGACTGGAGCGAACGTGATATTTCGGTTACCGATTTTATGGCGGAACTTACAGAAAAAACAAAAAACATTTCTGATGCTCAAATCGAGATTTTTGCACCGCCAACGGTTCCAGGATTTGGTAACACGAGTGGTTTTGAGCTTCGTTTGCTAGATAAATCCGGAGGAAGCATTACCAATACTGATAAAGTAACGAAAGAGTTTATCAAAGAATTAAATGCTTCGCCAGAAATTCAGAACTCATTTTCGAGTTTTGATGCGACTTTCCCGCAATATTTAATTCATATCGATTATGATTTGGCTGCGAAAAAAGGAATTTCTGTTGACAATGCCATGAGCACTTTACAGACCATGTTAGGTTCGTTTTATGCAACCAATTTTATTCGTTTCTCTCAAATGTATAAAGTAATGGTTCAGGCAAGTCCGCAGTTCCGTCAAAATCCAGAAAGCATTTTGGATATGTATTTGAAGAATGACGCAGGCGAAATGGTTCCGTTTTCTACTTTCATAAAATTAGAAAGAGTTTACGGTCCTGAAGTTTTAACGCGTTACAACATGTACATGTCGGCAATGATTAACGGTGAACCTGCTGAAGGTTACAGTTCTGGAGATGCCATTGCTGCCGTGGAAAGAATCGCTGCTGAAAAATTGCCTAGCCGTTTTGAATTGGAATGGTCTGGCATGACGCGTGAAGAGATTCTTTCGGGTAACCAAACGATATATATTTTTGGGCTGTGTATACTTTTTGTATACTTATTATTGGCTGCGCAATACGAAAGTTTATTGCTTCCGTTCCCAGTATTATTGAGTCTTCCGGTTGGAGTTTTCGGTTCTTATATCGCACTTGTTATGGTCGGATTGGATAATAACATTTACGCCCAAGTAGCACTCGTCATGCTGATTGGTCTGCTCGCCAAGAACGCCATTCTGATTGTTGAATTTGCCATGGCGCAGAACAAACTCGGCCGTGATATTGTCGAAGCCGCTATTGAAGGAGCTAGACTTCGTTTCCGTCCTATTTTGATGACTTCGTTCGCTTTTATTTCAGGGTTGATTCCGTTGTGTATCGCTTCTGGTGCGGGTGCCATTGGTAACCGTTCGATTGGTACAGCAGCTGCGGGCGGAATGCTAATCGGGACAGTATTTGGTCTTTTGATTATTCCTGGACTTTATATACTGTTTGCGAAATTGGAAAAACGAATGAGTAAATCTTAATTTTTTTATTTAAACACATAGAAACATAGACATGCGAACCGCAGAAAGGCGTTTCACTTAGTTTAAATAAACATAGCTAAACTTTCTCAAAGTTTAAAACTTTGACAAAGTTGGTATCCACACAAAGCTATGTGTTAGAAACGAGTTTCTTTCTAAACTCTTTTTGAGATAAAAAAATCTATGTTTCTATGTGTTTCAAAAAAATTTAGCAGACAAAACAAATAAATCGAAAAAATGAAAAACATACTAAATCAATATAAAAATACTGATGTGATAAGGACAACCAAAAGTGCCGTTGTAATAACCGGAATTTTACTTTTGACTGCTTGTTCTGCTCCAAAAGTCAGTAGCAAACTAGACGCTGCAAAGCTTCCAGAAAATTTTGACACAAAAACAAAAGAAGCTTCAAGCGAGACACCTTTTATTCCGCTAAAAACTGGAACCTTTTTTAAAGATCCGAAATTAGACGAATTGCTTAAAAAAGCCGTTACCAAAAATCCTGATTATTTAATTATGCAGGAAAGAATTTTAATTGCCAATTCGCATTTAAAAGTCGCAAAACTGGCGCTTCTTCCCTCTTTAGATCTTGTAGCAGATGCTTCTGGAACGCATTACGGAAAATATACGATGGATGGAGTTGGTAACTACGACACTAACTTTTCCCAGAATATTACCGAAAAACAAAGAATCAACGAAGATGTTACGCCAAACCTATTTTTAGGAGCTAAAGTTTCTTGGGAAGCTGACATTTGGGGAAAACTAAGCAATCGTAAAAAAGCGGCGCAACAACGATTTTTTGCTTCTCAACAAGGAATGCGTTTGTTACAGACGCGTCTTTTAGGAGATGTTGCCGATTTGTATTTTAAATTGATTGCTTTAGACAAACAAGCTGCCATTTATGATGATAATTTAAAAACGCAAGAAAGAGCGCTTGATATTGTTTCGGCGCAAAGATCGGTTGGAAAAGCGACTGAATTGGCTGTACAGCAATTTAATGCACAAAACAGTAATATTCATGCTGAAGCTTCAGAATTAAAATTAAGCATCGATCAGACCGAAAAAGCTTTATTGACGCTTTTAGGTGAATACGGCGGAAAAATCGACAGAAGCAGCGATTTCTTGTCTGGACATTTGGAGGTTTTAAACCAAAAAATAAGCGTAGATTCTATCATTCACAAAAGGCCAGACGTATCTGAAGCTTATTTCGAATTACTGGCAAGCAACGCCGATGCAAAATCAGCTCGTGCGGCATTCTTTCCTACTGTGAATTTGGGCGGTTATGCGGGTTTTAATTCGTTTTCGTTCAGCACTTTCTTTGATGCAGGTTCTTTCGCTTGGCAATTATTGGGCGGACTGACAGCACCAGTTTTCAACAAAGGTCAGATTAAACAGGAATTTTATGTTTCGAATAGAAGACAGAAAATTTCATTTCTACAATATCAAAATACCGTTACAACAGCTTTCAACGAGTTAAGCGCTTTATTGCATAGAAATCAAGCGTATGAAGATGTTTTAAAATATAAATTGAATGAAATTGACCATCTCGAAATTGCCGTAAATGTCTCAAATGACCTCTATTTGAGTGGTTATGCCAATTATCTGGAAATCATTAATGCACAAAAAAATAAATTGCAGGCCGAATTGGACTTTGTCGATATCCAGCTTCGAAATGCAAACTCTCAAGTATTGCTTTACAAAGCTTTAGGCGGAGGAATAAATTAGTTTATATGTTGGTCAAAAATCGCTTCTGTTTATAATAGCTCATCGCAGAGGCTGTTTTATATCCCATTTCTTAATCGAAATGGGATTTTTTTTATTAAAACAGCTCTCATTTCGCCGTTAACTTTTTACCTTTATTCTAAAATACTAAAATTCCCTTAATGGATATTTCCAAAATTCTTGATCTCATATATGAACTTCCTGAAGAGTCCAAATTGGCGCTGCAAAATAATGTCTCAGAAATTGCTTTCCCGAAAGGGCATATTTTACTAAAAGCCAACAAAATAGAATCGAATATTTATTTTATAAAAAAAGGATTGGTAAGAGCGTATGTTGAGCGAGACAATGAAGTAACTTTCTGGTTTGGAAAAGAAGGAGAAACTATTATTTCGATGAAAAGTTACGTCGAAGATCAGCCTGGATACGAAAACATTGAACTTTTGGAAGATTGCGAATTGTATGAACTCAAAACCGAAAACCTGAGAAAACTTTTTAATGAAGATGTTCATATTGCGAATTGGGGAAGAAAATTTGCAGAAAAAGAATTAATCAAAACCGAAGAACGCTTGATCTCTAAACAATTCAAAAATGCCTCTGAACGTTATTTGGAATTAATGAAAGACCATCCTGTACTGCTCCAAAGAGTTCAATTAGGACATATTGCTTCTTATTTAGGCATTACACAAGTAAGCTTGAGCAGAATACGTGCAGAGTTAAAATAATTTCATTTTTTATCATTTGTTAAATTATTTCTGCTCTCCATAAAAGAACTTTGCAGCATAAAATTTAACTATATGAACTGGATTATTTTAATCATTGCAGGCTTGTTTGAAGTAGCCTTCGCCTCATGTCTCGGAAAAGCAAAAGCAACTACAGGAACCGAAATGTACTATTGGTATATTGGTTTCTTCATCTCATTAACGGTAAGTATGCTACTGTTAATGAAAGCTACAGAAACGCTTCCGCTTGGAACTGCCTACGCAGTCTGGACTGGAATTGGAGCAGTCGGAACTGTATTGGTCGGAATCTTTGTTTTTAAAGAACCTGCAGCTTTCTGGAGATTATTCTTCTTAGCTACTCTAGTTGGTTCTATTGTTGGTCTCAAAGCAGTTTCGCACTAAAAATATATTTTTGTTTCAAGTTTCAAGTTTCACGTTACTCAACTTAACTTGAAACTTTTAAAATTGTTACATTCAACTTTGTCAAAGTTTTGAACTTTGACAAAGTTTTTTTGTTTTAAACACATAAAGACATAGGTTTTTCTCTCTCAAAAAGGAAATTGAAAGAAACTAGTTTCTAACACATAGGTATACACGCTCACAGCCCAATCTTGTCATTCCGAGGAACGAGGAATCTCACGCGCGATTCGACAAAGATTGACGAACTTTGACAAAGTTTACGCACCTCATATAGAACATAGCCCAAGGTTTCAACCTTGGGTACACAATGTATTAACCCACAATATTTTATAATCTTTGCGTACCCAAGGTTGAAACCTTGGGCTATGTTTTAAAATTGGGAGTACAATTACATTTCTATTTTCTATTTTCTATTTTCTATTTTCAAATTACACAATTATCTAATTTCCTAATTACCCCAATTATCTAATTAAAAAACTAATGCATTTTCAGCATCACCTGATAAAAAAATAGCATTTTACCACATTATTCTCGACATTATCTTTGTCAAAAAAATTAAAGCATACATTAAAACATGACATTCAGCCATTCCATTAAATCTTTTGACGAATTAACCAATCACGAATTGTACAATATGCTTCGTTTAAGATGCGATGTTTTTGTTGTAGAACAAAACTGTCCCTATCTTGACTTAGACAATAAAGACCAGAAAAGTTTTCACTTATTATATTACGTCGATAACGAATTGGCGGGCGTAACACGTTTGCTTCCTGCTGGAATTTCATATGATGAAATTTCGATTGGAAGAGTTGTAATTGCCCAAACGCACCGCGGACTGGGTTTAGGCAAAAAATTAATGGAAGCTTCGATAGCGGGCTGCGAAGAAAAATTTGGAAAAGCGCCAATCAGAATCAGTGCGCAATATCATTTGTCTTCGTTTTACCAATCGCTCGGATTTGCGGAACAAGGCGAAGTTTACGATGAAGACGGAATTCCGCATATCGAAATGCTGCGGGCTTAAGTCTTACGGAATAATCAGTTTCAAAACATTGGCCAAGACAGGATTATGATCTTCGGTTCTCCAATTAATATATAAATCGGTTTCTAAAGGCAATTTGATAAATCGGATTCCGGGAATTTCATGAAAAAGATAAGAATCAGGTAAAATTGCAATTCCGAGTCCTTTTCGAACCAAAGCAATAATAGAAGAACCAAATTCAGAGTGAAGATATACTTCTGGAGCATTTTCTAGAGAATGGAACAATCTTCTGATGAGATCGCTGTAACTGCTCCCTTCATCGTTAGTTGGCAATATAAACTTTTGAGAGCCAAGCGTTTCTTTCGTCAGATCTTCTGGAGTTTGATAGGGATGATTTTCGGGAACCACAATGGCTAAATGATCGGTATAGATTTTTTGAGACTGAATATCTTTGGCATTATTAATATCTCTGGTTATGGCCAGATCTATTTTATAATTGCGAAGGAAATCCTGCTGGTTCTCGTAAAGAACTTGAACCAATTTGATTTTAAGTTTTGGAAAAGCATCAGAAATACGAGATATAATATCGGGCATAAGCGAAGCCGAAATCGAATCGGGATGAGAAATGGTAATGGTACCGCTCTCCCCTAACTGAATCTGGCGGGCAGATTGATGAATAAATTCTAATTTACTCAATTCTACCTCCCATTTTTCTTTTAAAAACTGGCCAGCTGCCGTAAGTTTGACATTGCGTTTGTTACGTTCAAAAAGCTGCACACCAAGTTGATTCTCCAAAGACTGAATCTGACGGCTGAGCGCTGATTGTGTGATATTCATTTTTCCGGCAGTATTCCAGAAATGAAGTTCGCGTGATAATGCTAGAAAATATTTTATCTGCTGTAAATCCATTGATGCAATTTACGCATTTATTAAGAATAAAAAATAACTTTTAATGCATTAATGTTTAATTGTTTTAACACATAGAATCATAGGATCTGGAAGACGCAGAAAAGCGTTTCACTTATTTTAAGAAACATAGCAATCTAGTAAACCTGACAGGTTTTAAAAACCTGTCAGGTTTCGTAACTAAAAATAAAACGATGAATACTTTAAAAATAACCAAAGCAACAACTGATGATGTTTTGAAACTTCAGTCTATTGGAAGACAAACTTTTTCTGAAACCTTTGCTGATGTAAACAGTGAAGAAAACATGAAAAAGTATTTGGACGAAAGCTTCGCTACAGCAAAACTAACTGCTGAATTGGAGAATACATCTTCCTACTTTTATCTTGCCATTTTAGACGAAAAAGTAGTCGGTTATTTGAAATTGAATACTGGAAATGCACAAACAGAAAAGGAAGATTTAAACGCCTTAGAAATTGAACGTATTTATGTAGCCAAAGAATTTCACGGCAAAAAAGTCGCGCAGGCTTTGTATGCACAAGCAGAAAAAATTGCCGAAGAAATTAAGGCTACTTACATGTGGCTAGGCGTTTGGGAAAAGAATTTTAGAGCGGTAAGTTTCTATACTAAAAATGATTTTGCACAATTTGACACGCATATTTTTAAATTAGGAGATGATGAACAAACCGATTTAATGATGAAAAAAACGTTGATTTAAAAAATATAATTTCAAAATGGAAAGAAAACGGCTTTTATTGTTTTTACTAATTCTTGGCACAGCATTTTGGGGAGTTTCGTACTCGGTTACCAAAATGGCCATAGGCAATTACTCGCTTAATATTTTCTTATTTTATCGTTTTCTTTTGGCTGTAGCCGTATTGAGCATTGTTTTTTGGAAATACGTTAAAGACATCAATCGAGAAGCTATTAAAACAGGCTTTGTGTTGGCAGTTCCAATGTTTTTAGGGATTCAGTTACAAACTACAGCACTCAAATATACCGATGCATCTCAATGCTCTTTCATTGCCGGACTTACCGTAATTATTATTCCGATGCTGAAATTAGCGGTTTACAGAACCAATACGCCTTTAAAAATCTGGATTGCGGCTCTGACTGCTTTAACTGGATTATTTATTATTGCCATAACAGATAAATTTACCATCAATATTGGCGATTTATTTACTATTTCGGGTGCATTTGCTTTTGCCGTTTATCTGATTTCGGTCGAAAAACATTCGGCTGCCAAAAATCTTCTGTACTCTATTGTTCCCATGTTTGCGTTCTGTGCCTTATTTACTTTTTGTATCGCACTCACCGATTCGCAAGCTGTTTGGTTCCCTAAAAACGTTACGTTTTGGCTTGGTGCCGTTTATTGCGCTTTGTTTTCTACGGCTTTTATGTATACGGTTTCCAATATTTCGCAGCGTTATTTATCAGCAGAACGTGTAGCGGTTATCTATTTGTTTGAGCCTGTTTTTGGTGCAATTGGGGCTTTCTTTATTTTGGGAGAAAATCTTTCGTGGCGCTTGCTTTTGGGCGGAACTTTGATTTTTTCGGCAACTATTATTTCAGAAGTTAATTTTAAAAGCCGAAAGATTAAAACTGTTGAGTAAAAAATTGATTTGTGTAGAAATTGTTTCACGCTCCCGATAGCTATCGGGATCAAAAAGATTTCAGCAGATAAAATTAGATTTTTAATCATTTTTAAACACATAGAAACATAGCTTACTGGACCTACTAAAGTCTCCCAAAGTTAAAACTTTGGGCTATGTTCTATGCGGCATGTGTAAACTTTGACAAAGTTCTAACGAAGAAATCGTCAACTACAGCTATGTGTTAGAAACTAGTTTCTTTCAATTTCCTTTCTGAGAGAGAAAAATCTATGTTTCTATGTGTTTAAAAATCTATTTTCTATTCTCTATTTTAAATTGGCAAAAGTGTATCCTCAGAATCACAAGGAAAATAAATAATGATATTGGCACCTTGATCTGGTTTTCCTTCTGCGCGAATATCGCCTCCAATAGTCTGCATAATTTTTTTGCAAAGTGCCAAACCAATACCTGAACCAGTGTAATGCTCCTGCGTATGAAGTCTGGTAAAAACTTTAAAAATAGATTCTGCATACTGCTGTTCAAAACCGATTCCGTTATCAGAAAAACAAACCCAGTGGCAATACACTTTATATCTATCGTGTATTATAACTGGTTCTTGAGAAGCTGTAATTTGAATTTTTAACTGTCTTTCGGCAGAAGCATATTTTATGGAATTCTGCAGAATGTTAATAAAAAGCTGACGCATTAAAAAACCAATAGCATGAACTTCCGGAAGGTTTTCATGCTCAATTAAGACATTGCTTTCAGAAATGCTTTCATGCATCTCCTTAACAGTAGATTTCAAGATTTTATTTAAATCTACTGGTTGCAATGTGTCTCTCGTATTTTTTATGCGCGTATATTTTAAAATATCTTCTAATAAACCGCTCATTCTGCTGGCAGATTTAGAAACGCGCTGCAAAGAATTCGAAATTGATTCTGTAGAAATCACATCCAGTTCTGTCAGCATTTTTGAAGTAATCAGCTGTATTTTGCGCAATGGTTCCTGCAAATCGTGCGTACTAATCCAGTTAATGTTTTCGAGTTCAGAATTTGTTTCTTTTAATATTTCGCTCTGGTTGCGGTATTTTTCCTCTTCTTCACTCAACATAATCAAAATAAGCTGATTGTGCAAAGTGTGGGCATATTGAATAGCAGCATTAATTTCGTACGGTTTCCACGGACTGCTTTGATTTTTTACAATCTGTTTCCAGATGTCAAAAGAATTTCTTGGATGAAGTCCGTTAGCATCTTTAATAATACTTTTTTCAGGATCGCCTCCCCAATTAATTTCTGAAATGGTTTCGGGTCTGTACCAGATAATATGATCATTATTTCCAACAGAATGATAAATAATCCCTGCAACCGACGAATTATTAGCTATTTCAGGAAAAAAGTCAATGAGTTTATTGGTAGAAAAAGTCTCATTATTAAGAGCCTGAATCTCTTCTAACAGATTGATAATCTGCTCATCTGAAGGCACTAACCCATTTTTATAAATTTTGTCTCTGGAAACAATAGATACACCCGCCGCATTGCATAGCTCCAATAGTTGGGGTACTTTAACAATCGTTTCTAATGCTTGTTGCGAAATTTCAAAATCTTTTGCCGTTATATGTTCCAGTGCCAGAATTGTTTTTTGGGCACTAACATTCTCATCATTCGATTGTCTGATATCAATTTGAGAAGTGATAAACTGACCCTGCAATTTTGCGGCTAATCGAATTTCTGGCGAAATATTTTTTTCAGAATAATGATGACAGGCTATCAATCCCCACAATTTTCCGTGATGGATTAGCGAGATTGTAAGTGTGGCACCAACGCCCATGTTTTTTAAATACTCCACATGAATTGGTGATGTACTTCTAAGGATCGAAAGACTTAAATCTAAATTTTTCCCTTCTTTATCATCTACAGTAAAAATCGGTACTGGCTCATAATTGATATCTACAATAAGCCTAAGCTCGTTTTTGATATATAATTCTCTGGCCTGCGCCGGAATATCGGTATGTGGGTAATGAAGTCCTAAAAACGGCTCTAAATCTTCTCTGCAATCTTCTGCAAAAACTTCTCCGTTATATTGTTCGTCAAAACGATAAATCATTACACGGTCATAACCCGTTATTTCACGTGTTCCCTGTGCTACAAGTGCGCACAGCTCTTTTAGCGATTCAGTTTTGTTCATTTGACTAACAAACTGAATCGTCTGTTTGTACACATCGGCCAGTTTTTCTTTATCGGGAAAAAGAGCTTCGGCTTCTAAAATGTACGTTTCGCCGCTTTTATGTATGTTGATTTGAAATAGCTTTCCGAGCAAATCTATTTCAAGAGGGAAAGCATCTTTTATTTCATCGCCATTGATATAGTCTGAGATTTCTTCCTGACAAGTTGTACTAAAAATGGTTGCAAAAGGTTTGCCTAAAACCTGCGTGTGAACCAAATCAAAAAAGGAGGAAATATTTTCTGTACAAAAATCAATAATCCATCCTGAGGTAATTCCCAACAAAAAGCCATGAGGCTGAATTTTTCCAGGTATATGTATGGGCTCGTTTTCACAATTGTCTAAAGTAACAAGATCCCTGTTAACTATATCTTTAATCTTCATTGTATTACTTTGCTGCAAAATGATTATAAATGCTGTCAAATGCAAAAATTGCTCCTTCGATAATTTCTTCTCTACAATTGTGTTCTTGCTCATAATCTGCCAAGAAACTTAAGAAAGATTTCCAGAAGCTTCCCGTTTTGTCGCCATAGCCATTAAAATAAGAAACTCCTTGTTCTCCAGACAATTCAGGAAATTTAGATACATTTTTCAAAATAAATCTTCCGCCTAGCGTAGAACCTTCAACTACATATAAAACACCTAAAGCAAAAGGAACTGAAGTTATTTCTTTTTGAAAAACTTTCTCAGAATTCGTTTTTTGTGCATTCAGAAAAATAAGATCTTCTTCTATAAGATGTTTCTTTCTTCGTTGCTCTAAATCTTCTAAACGGTTAGAAAAGAAAGGAAAAATAAGTCCTTCTGTATCGTTGTGAACATCGTGCATTAAACTCAAATAATAAGTATAATCTTCGATCTTCATCTCTGGCGACATAATCGATTTAGATACTGGAAGTTCTTCTAATTTCTTATGAGAATCAGCTGTTTGTGTTTTTAAATCTTGAAGAAAAGTAGAAGCTATTGTAGAAGTTGAATCTGTACTCATGGTTGTAATATCGTTATTTTAGGAGAGTCTATTTGGCAGCTCCTCTTCACAAATTTAAAAAAAAAATAATAGCTGTCTATAAAAACGTTTTTTTAATAGAATTTCTGTCAATCCTCAATCAAACAAATCTCAAAAGTTGTTTTTCCATTTTCGTTTTTATGCGAAATATATCCGCCGTGTGCTTCTATGATATTTTTAGATAAAGTCAGTCCAATTCCCGCGCCTTCTGTTCGCGTGGTGAAAAAAGGAAGGAAAATTTTATCTTCAATTTCTTTTTCAATCCCTTTTCCGTTGTCTGTAATTCGAATAAAAATGCGATTGTTTTTGGCTTCCGCCGAAATCGAAATTTGCTTTAAAGCATTGTTTTCTACCGCATAAATCGAATTCGTCAATAAATTAATCAGCACTTGTTCGGTCTGCTGCGAGTCAACATTTATCCAATAATTTTGAGCAACCGTATTTCTTACTTCTATATTATTTTTCTTAAACAGCGGACTCATAATTTGAATACCGTTTTCAATCAGTTGCTGTAGATCTGCTTTTTCTTTTTTAGGAGACGGAAGCATTGCCAATTTTCGATAGCCTTCGACAAATTTCTGCAAATGATCGCTTCGTCTCAGCATGGTTTGCACACTGTGTTTGATATCTTCTAAATCTTCTGTCGAAAGCGAATCCTGCTCTACTAAATCTTCGAGATTTTGGCAGATCGAACGAATTGGCGTTATGGAATTCAGCAACTCATGCGAAATCACTTTCATCAAATTAATCCACGCATCTTTTTCTTTTTTCTCTACGACATTCTGAATCGAATCTAACAGAACAATAAAATAATCCTGTCCAAAAATCTCGGTTCGCGAAGCTTGCAAAACAAAAGTCTGTTTGCTCTGTTCATCAATACTAATTTCGATTGACGTTTTGATTTCATGAAAATCATCTTCTTCAATAATTTCGCATAAAGCCGGCAATTGATTTTTCAGATATTTCCATTTCGAAACTTTCGACACATTAAAATGACTCGAAAAATAATCATTCATTAAAAAAATACTCCAATCGGCTTCCTGTTTCTGCAAAATAATAACGCCAGATTCAATATTGTTTAAAATCGAACGGTAAATAATATCTCTCGTAACCTGCTCATTTTGTTTACTTTTCATTGTTTCGTACAAAGTGAACAAATCATTGTAGGTGCTATTAAATTTATGTTTCGAAAAATCGGAACTAAAATCATCCTGCAAAATCGAAGAAATGGTTTTATTGTAAACCAAAACCAGATTTCGAACATAAAAATACATTTCGCGCGCCAGCAGAAAAACCATACACAGTCCAAATATTCCAGTGAAAAACAAACCAATTCGGAAGAAATAAAGCGACAATTCAATCCCGACAACGATAAAAATTAACCGTAGGAAAAGAAGTTTATAAGTTTGTAAAGTCCTCAACATAGTTAGCCGATATTGATATTAAATTTCTCTAAACGTCTGTACAGCGCGCCTCTTGATAAGCCTAATTCTTCGGCAGTTTTGCTAATATTATTATTGTTTTTAAGAAGTGCTTTTTCCACTGTAGCTTTTTCAACCGAAGAAAGCTGAATATCATCTGCGTTTTCGTCATAAGGCGTTATGATTTCCAAATCCAAATCAGAAACGGTAATCGTATTGTTTTCACAAAGAATAACGGCGCGTTCAATCTTATTTTCCATTTCTCGTATGTTTCCGTTCCAAGCGTGTTTTTCGATTTGTTCTAAAACTTTTTTATCAAAAGTAATTTCGTCTCGGCTATATTTTTCAATCATTTTATCCAAAAGATATTCGGCAAGCGGAATTTTATCTCCATGTCTTTCCCTTAGTGGAGGCAAAATAATTTCCATCGTGTTTATGCGATAATACAAGTCTTCGCGGAAGTTTTTGTCGGCAACTTCTAATTTCAAATTTAAATTGGTTGCCGTAATAATTCGCACATTTAGAGGTCTTACTTTTGTTTCGCCCAATCGCGTCACCGTTTTGGTTTGAATAACTTGAAGCAGTTTCGATTGCAAATGAAGGGGAACATTTCCTATTTCGTCTAAAAAAATAGTCCCACTCTGCGCCATTTCAAAACGTCCGGCAGTATCTCTTTTGGCATCGGTAAAAGCACCTTTGGCGTAACCAAACAATTCACTTTCGAAAATATTAGAATTTAAAGAACCCAAGTCTACCGCAACAAATGGCTGATTTTTCCTTTCCGATTGTGTATGAATATGATGTGCGAGAACAAATTTTCCTGTTCCGTTTTCGCCCAAAATCAGAACATTGGCGTCTGTTTTTGCTACTTTATTGGCCAAAGAATAGGCTTTTTTTATTATTTCAGAATTACCAATAAAAAATTCGTCTTTTATTTCGACTTCTTTGGTTTTCTTCTGTTCTTTTCTGGCTTTATCCACGGCTTGCTTAACCGATTCCAACAATTTTTTATTTTCCCAAGGTTTCAAAATATAATCAAAAGCGCCCGATTTTAAGCCTTCGACAGCCGTTTCTACTTTTCCAAAAGCCGTCATTAAAATCACAACTGTTTTTGGCGAAAGCGTTTTGATTTCTTTTAACAGATACAAACCCTCTCTCCCATCTTCAAAACCCAGTCTATAATTCATGTCTAACAAAACGACATCGATGGCATTTTTAGACAATAATTCGACAATATTTTTCGGATTATTGAGCGTATAAATGTTTTCAAAATACTTTTTCAGATAGACTTTTGAGGCAAAAAGTATGTCTTCCTGATCGTCGATGATTAAAATAGAGGCGTTGGTCTTTTTCATTATTGTTCAGTTTTGGACGAAAGGTGTCCATTAATGGACAGTTCAATTTTATTTCGAAAAACAAACCATTAAAAATAAGCCATTTAGAAGGTTTAATTTATTGGCACGAAAATCACATTAAAACTTGTAAATCATTAATAATTAACAGCTTTCGGAAGTACAAATAACAAAATAAATAACGATAATTTGAAAATATTTTATCTTAATTTTCAGACTTGTTTCTTGCATTTTCCGAAGGCATAAAAATTTTAAAAGAAATCAATCAAAAATTAAAACAGTCAATTATGATTACCATTACAAAACTTTCAAAAGTATTTAGAACTGAGGAATTAGAAACCAGCGCCTTAAGCGAAATTTCACTAACTATCAATCAAGGCGATTTTGTTTCTATTATGGGACCATCAGGAAGCGGAAAATCGACGTTATTGAATATCATTGGACTTCTGGACAGCGCTTCGAGCGGAAGTTACGAGCTTCTTGGCCAAGAAATGGTTGGTTTGAAAGAAAAACAAAAATCTCAGGCTAGAAAAGAAAACATCGGATTCATCTTCCAGAATTTCAATTTAATTGATGAATTATCTGTTTTTGATAATATCGAACTGCCTTTGATTTACAACAATGTTCCTTCTGCCGAAAGAAAATCTCGTGTAAATGAAATGGCTAAAATTTTAGGAATCGCTCACAGATTGAAACATTTTCCGCAGCAACTTTCGGGAGGACAACAACAGCGTGTGGCCGTTGCAAGAGCTTTAATCAATAATCCGAAAATTATTTTGGCCGATGAGCCAACAGGAAATCTGGACAGTAAAAACGGAAATGAAGTAATGGAATTGCTAACCGATCTTCATGCCAGCGGATCGACAATCTTAATGGTAACACACTCTGATTATGATGCTTCTTTCTCTCAAAAAACCATTTTTATGAAAGATGGTGCTATACTGTCTGAAAAAGCAAATCATAGAAATGTAGATGTTTTGGTAAATTCTAAGTACTAAGATCATGCTTAAAAACTGGACAAACATATTTATTTATCACGTAAAGAATAACAAATTCTTTACTGTGCTGAACATATTAGGCTTAAGTATCGGAATTGCAGGTTTAATTTTTGCGATCCTATACTGGAACGACGAACATTCTTATGACAAATGGAATCCTGAGAAAGATAAAGTTTTTATTGTAATGAATGATTTTGGAGGAGGAAATATCTGGACAACAAACTCTCCTATTACGGGTCCGACGCTAAATGCATCTACTTCTTATTTGGACAAATATTGCTATTTCAGAAACAATTATACAACAGAAACAATTCAGTATAACGGAAAAATTGAATTAATTGACAAAATCTTTTCAGCCCAACGCAGCTTCTTTTCTTTTTTTCCGTTTGAATTTATTAAAGGAAATGCTAAAACAGCTTTTCATGATCGAAACAGCATGGTACTTTCAGAAGAGACCGCTGCTAAGATTTTTAAGAATGAAAATCCGATGGGCAAACAAGTAAAATATGCTGATCAGATTTTTGTGGTTCGCGGAGTATATAAAATACCAGATAGATCGTCTGTAAAACCAGCTCTTGTTACTCCCGTAATTGAAGATGAATTAGAAAAGGATAAAGATAATTGGGGCTTTAGCTACGGATTAATGTTTAAGCTTAAAAAACAGAACGATACTACTGCCGTAATCAAAAATCTAGATCATATTTTTCTTGAAAAAAATTATAAAGTACAGGCTAAAGAAGTTGGACTTCCGCTGGATGAATTCATCAAACAATATGGCGACCCAATAAAAGCGAGACTTTTGCCACTAACAAAGTCAAGACTTTATCAAGGAAATTATGCTTTTCCAGAAAAAAATGCCAATTTACAGTTCTTAAAAATAATAATGGGATTATCAATCCTGATCTTACTATTGTCAATTGTCAACTATATTAATATGGCAACGGCAAATGCAGTAAAAAGAGCAAAAGAAGTGGGTGTGCGTAAAATAGTGGGCGCTTCAAAAAACCAGATTATTGCACAATTTGTTTTTGAAACTACTCTGATGACTTTATTTGCTGTATTGTTAGCCTTAGTTATCGTCGAGCTTTCACTACCGTTTTATAATGCATTTTTAAACAAAGATCTTACACTTATTGGAACTCAGTTTTACCTGCAGCTCATTTTAATTTTCTTCTTTGTAATTGTCGTTTCAGGAGTTTTTCCAGCGGTATATATTTCCAATTTCGAAACGCTTAAAGTATTGAAAGGCAATTTCTCGCGAAGCAAAAGCGGGGTTTGGCTTAGAAACGGAATGCTAGTTTTACAATTCTCGATTGCCACGCTTTTTATAATAGGGTCGTTTATTGTTCACAAACAGGTAAATTACATGATTGACAAAGATTTAGGTTTCAATGGTTCACAAGTTATGGATATCGTTTTCAGGCCTATAAAAGGAAAAAATCAGTATGACAGATATAAAACCATCAAACAGGAACTTTCAAAAATCAAAGGTGTTGAAGCGGTTTCGGCGGGATTATTTTCTATCGGAAGCAATGAAAACTCTTGGCAAGGACTTCATTACAAATCAAATAAAGAAGTCATTACGCAACAAATGGGAGTTGATTTTGGCGAACTCGATCTATTGGGAATCAAAATATTGAAAGGAAGAGATTTAAACCCTAAACTGGCAACAGACACTATTTCGAGCGCTTTATTGAATGAGACTGCTGCGAAAACGCTTATGGAAAAAGATCCTGTAAATAAGGAAATCACTTTTGGCGGTCAGAAATATAAAGTGGTGGGAATAGTCAAAAATTTCCATTATATCGGAATCGAATATAATGTGGCACCAATGATTTTCTTTCACATTAAATCGGTATCATGGATGGAAAATTACATGCGATTTATTTCTGTCAAAATATCACCAGAAAACATGCCCGAAACTATTGCGGCAATTGACAAATTCTGGAAAGCCAAAGTCGATCAGGAATATCCGTTTGAGTTTGATTTTGTAAATAAAAACTTTGCTCGCACTTATAAAAAATACGAAGATCAAAGAAACTTATTTGCTTTACTGAATGTTGTCGTCATCTTAATTGCCGTTTTCGGATTGTTTGCTCTCGCTTCTTATTCTATGGAAAGAAGATTACGCGAGATTGCCATCAGAAAAACGCTTGGAGCAGAAACAAATACTTTACTGAAAGAATTGTCTAAACAGTACGTAGTTTTTTGCATAATTGGTTTCTTAATCGGAATTATTCCTGCTTATTTATTGATGCAAAGATGGCTTGAAAACTTTGCTTCTCGAATTGATATTCCGCTCCTGCCCTTTTTAGTTGCTTTTGTGTCATTGTTATTTCTAACGCTGACCATTGTTTTAGCAAAGGCTTACCAAGTAACCAAAGTAGATGTTCTAAAATACTTAAAATACGAATAGATGTTAAGAAACTGGATCAATATATTTATCTATCAAATAAAACACAGTAAACTATTTACTGCTCTCAATATTCTCGGATTATCAATTGGAATTTCAGGTTTGATTTTCGCACTTCTTTATTGGAATGACGAACACAATTACAATTCTTGGAATCCTGAGAAAGACAATGTTTATCAGGTATTGGCGCAATTAAGCGATATGCCTGTAACTGCAAATAATCCTGTACGCCTTAAGCCTCACTTACAAAATGATCCTAATGTAGAAACTGTTGTTTACGCAGACGAATGGTATCAGAAAGACAAAGTGATTTACAAAGGACAAAAGGAATTTGTAGATAAAATCATCAATGCCGAAAAAGATTTCTTTTCTCTTTTTCCGTTTGAATTTATCTGTGGGGATGCCAAATCGGCTATAAAAGACGAAAACAGTATTGCTATTTCAGAAAAGCTTGCAGAACGCTTTTTTGGGAATAAAAATCCTGTGGGAAAACAAATCAAATGTTTAGAGTCTACCTTTACTATTCAAGGTGTATACCGCATTCCTGGAAATTCATCTATTGCGCCAAATATCGTGATAAATCGAATGAAAGATTTAGTAGATCCTGCTAAAAATCCTGGCCTTTTTGTTTTAAAAGTATTAGTAAAACTAAAAGATCCATCAAAAGTAGAATCGACCCGAAAAATGCTAGATCAGGTCTTTTACGACGAGATTATTGTGAGCGCTGCTCAACAAGCTGGTTTTACACCTGCTGAAATGATCAAAAAAATGGGAAGTTTCAAAGTTGTTATGGAACCCCTTTCGTCTGCAAGATTACATTCTGTAACCGATGGCTATCCTGAAGGAAGAGGAAATTATCAGTTTTTGGTTATTATGGCCTGTTTATCGGTCTTGATTCTTATTTTGTCAATTGTCAATTACATCAACTTGGCAACAGCCAATTCGATAAAAAGAGCTAAAGAAGTTGGAGTTCGTAAAGTTTTGGGCGCTTCAAAACAGAATATTGTTTTGCAATTCATTTTTGAAACCATTTTAATGACTGCGTTTTCGGTTTTGCTAGCCTTAATGATTGTCGAAATTGCACTTCCTTACTATAATTCTTTTTTGGAGAAAGATTTAAAAATAGTCGAAAGCCATTTTTATCTTCAATTAATATTCGTTTTTATCACAACCATTTTATTTGCTGGGATATTTCCCGCGTTATATGTCGCTAATTTTGAGACTCTAAAAATTTTGAGAGGCAATTATAATCGAAGCAAAAGCGGTGTTTGGATAAGAAACGGAATGCTGATTCTGCAATTTTCGATTGCTTCGTTTTTTATTATTGGCTCTGTAATTGTCTATCAGCAAATTAAATATTTAAACAATAAAGATCTTGGTTTTAAAGGCGATCAGGTTATGGCAATTTCGTTAAATCTACCTTCTTCCTATTATCAGGGAGAAAATGCTGGAAAGAACATTTTCGAAAGATACAATACGATAAAACAGGAATTGCAAAAGATAAAAGGTGTCGAGAATGTTTCAACTGGTCTTCTTTCTTTTGATGGAGCTGATGATTCGCAATGGCCAATTTGGTATCGAGATGTGCTTTTCAAACAAAAAGCTATCGGACTTGATTATGACATGCTCAATCTGCTCAATATAAAAGTGATAAAAGGTCGAAATCTTAGTCCGAATATAGCTTCAGATACTATTAATTCAGTTTTAATCAATGAAAAATCATTGAGTTTAATGCAGGTTAAAGACCCAATTGGAAAAGAGATTAAAATTGGAAATCAAAAAATGACAATTATCGGAGTAGTAAAAGATTTTAATCTGTTAAGCCCAGAAGTTGATGTTCCGCCCATTACTTTTTACCACATAAAATCTTTGGATATGGCCAATGAAATGAATCGCGTTTATGTCAAATTAAAAGCAGATCAGATTCAAACTTCCATTGCTGAAATCGAAAAATTTTGGAAAACAAAAATCGATACCGAATATCCGTTTCAATATGATTTTGTAGATAAGGAATATGCTCGAAGTTATGAATCGTATGTCAAGCAAAAGAATCTTTTTTCTTTGTTAAACGTTGTTGTAATTCTTATTGCTTTGTTTGGATTGTTTGCTTTGGCTTCATATTCGATTCAAAGAAGAATGAAAGAAATTGCAATTCGAAAAACATTAGGCGCAGACACCAATGTTCTGCTAAAAGAATTATCAAAACAATATGTTTTGTATTGCATAATTGGCTTTTTAATCGCTATTGTTCCAGCTTATATTTTTTTGCAAAAATGGTTGAATAATTTTGCTTTTAGAATCGAAATTCCTGTTTTGCCTTTCTTAATTTCTTTTGCTTTTTTATTGGCACTTACTTTAATCATTGTTTTAGCGAAAGCGTATCAGGCAACAAAAGCAGATGTTTTAAAATATTTAAAATACGAATAATTCATTTTACATTTTATAAAAAGCTGTGCGAGTTTAAAATCTTGCACAGCTTTTTTTATTTCAATTAAGCATAAAATCTTTTCAAAATTTCTTTTGCATTGTCTGAAGCTACAATCAATCCGCCGCTCATCATGATGATGTCTTTGAGAACCAAACGCCCACCAACAGAAAGATACGGAAACCCAAATTGCGGTGTCGGAAAATCTCCGCCCAGATTTGGAACGTAAACTTCTGGTGTTGTAATTAAAAATGATAAGGTTACAAATGCCATTATGAATGTTAGAATTCCGCCTAAAAAACCTGCTTTCGGAAACCAGATTCCTAAAAGAACCAATAATCCTATTGTTACAATTACAGTTCCTAACGCATACGAAAAAATATACGTTCCGTTGGCTTCATGCCATTTGATGTTTTTCTCTACCGTTTTGCCTTCTAGATTTTTGTAAAGTGTATAAGCTTTTACTGTTTTTCCGTCTTCTTTAACGACTTTCGTATTAGCATCTTTATAAAAGAAACTCATAAACGGACTATTCGCGACAAGCGGAACAATCCCGTCTGCTTCATATTTAAAGGCTTTAAGTCCGCCGATCCATGCCATTACAATGAATATGGCAATTCTTAAAAAGTGAATGAAATTGTTTTGTCCACCAGCTATAAATCTTATAAATTTTTCCATTTTGATTATGTTTTAAATACATACCAAAATTACTTTAGCGCGGTCTGGATAAAAATGGATTTAAAGGAGTTTTCATGGACTATTTTGCCACGATAGAAATGCCAACTTCTTTTCTGAATTCTTTTGGTGAAATGCCAACACTTTTCTTGAAATATCTGCTGAAATAAAATTCATCTTCAAAATTAAGATCGTCTGCGATTTCTTTTATGGTCTTAGTAGTCAAATGCAACAGTTTCTTGGCTTCCAAAACAATCCGATCTTGAATAAGCTGTGAAGGCGATTTTCCGAAATGTTTTTTGATTCTTTTGCTGAAAGTGTTCACGCTCAGATTGTATTTAGAAGCATAAAAAGCAACTTCTTTGGCTTGTAGAAAATGCGTGTCCAACAAATGCTGAAACTTCAGAATATCAGCATTTCCAATAGATTCCTGAATCTGTGGCGACATTTTCAGCTGTTTTTCTTTACTGCTCAATGCCAAAACAACTTGTAGATACGATTTTAGAATCGAATTGTCATAATCCAATTCGGAGTCTTCTACTCTTTTCATTCTTTCTATAATGCTGGTGATTTCTTCGAAAATAAAATCAGAAACGGTTACAAAAGGTTCGCTATAGATATCGTTGAACAAAATTCCGTTACAGGCTACTTCTTTTTTATGGTATTCGATGCAGTAAAAATCTCCATGAAAATTTAAAGAATTAATGAAAGGTGCTGTAGAACTTTTCCATTGCAATAACTGATACGGCGTTAAAAACAAAAGACATTTTCCTTTGCATTCGTATTCCGTGAGATCAACAGAAAAAACGGCTTCTCCATCAAACATTATAATGTAATAATAAGGTTCGTTGATTTCCTTTTCGAGAAAAGAAGATTTTTTCAGTTCGATTTTCATATTACGAAAATAAAGATTTTATCGTTTGTTTTTTTACCGCAAAGTTCGCGAAGGTTTTTTTTAAAGAGCTTTGCTTGATGAGAAAGAGCGCAAGATGTTTTTTTGTTTCTCGCAAAGACGCTGAGGCGCTAAGTTTTTTCTCAAAGATTGAATGTAGAGACGCACTGCAGTGCGTCTAACGTTTGTAATATAGTCGCGCAATCCCGATAGCTATCGGGAGCAAAGGCGCAAAGTTTTCTCCTTTTTGTCACCGTGAGCGGAGTCGAAGGGCGCAAAGTTTGTTTCACGCAGATTAAATAAAGATTTTAGCAGATCTACAAAGATTTTTTAGATTTAAAATAATTTGCTCAGATCTGTAAAATCTGCGTGAAATCAATTTTATAGAATTTCAATTTTCAAATTATCTAATTATCAAATTGACAAATTATCTAATTCTCTACTCCTTCTTAGTAAACCCCTTTCTAGTCATTTCTCCCCAGCCTTTGGTTCCCATAATTTTTTCTTTGTAGCCAATTATAGCCGCGTAAACCGTAAGCGGATGGAAATAGAAAGGTTCTATAAAAGCCGCCATTAAAAGTTTGAAAAAGTCAGCTTGTTTGGGGTATTTGTGGTACGTTTTTTCTTCGCTGTAAAGCGCAATAACCGAAAAGAAAACCGCAAAGGAATACACAAAAAACAGCAGTAAAAAGAAAAAATGCCAGTTCAGCAATCCGAAAACGATAAAAACGACCGTTATGAGAAGACCAATAAATTCGATTCCAGGTGCTAGAAATTCGAATAAGGTCCAATACGGAACACTGAGCATTCCTAACAATTTGTATTTCGGATTCAAGAACATTCTGCGATGAATGCTTAAGGTTTCTATGGTTCCTCTCATCCAGCGGGAGCGCTGTTTTTTGAATATCTTGAAATCTTCTGGCGCTTCTGTCCAACAAAGCGGATCTGGAATATAACTTACCGAATAAGGCAGTTTGTTGTCCAGCATATAACGGCGCATTCTCACGATAAGTTCCATATCTTCACCAACGGTTTTGGTACTGTAACCGCCAGAAAGTATAGCTATTTCTTTATCAAAAGCACCAAAAGCACCGCTTATAAGCAATAATCCGTCTAGTTTTCCCCAAGCCATTCTTCCTAAAAGAAACGCTCTTAGATATTCTAAAACCTGAATTCTCGACAGCATTACATCTGGAACATTCACTTCGACCAAACGTCCGTTTTTGATGATGCATTGATTCGCAATTCGAACCACTCCACCCGTTGCAATAATTCGGTTTCCGTACGATTCTAAAAATGGTTTTGCCAATTTTAAAAGCGAATCTTTATCCAAAATACAATCGACATCAATGCAAACCACATACGGATTTTGAGCAATATTCAGTCCAACGTTTAGCGCATCGGCTTTACCTCCATTTTCTTTGTCAATAACAATCAGTTTTTTGAATGCAGCATTTTTAGAAGTATAAATTCCTCTAATCTTTTTGGTTTCAATTTTTGGATGAAAATCCAAATCGGTTAAAACAAGATCGTATGTTTTGGTGAGAATTTCCATCGAATTGTCTTTGCTTCCGTCATTTACCACAATTACCTGATAGTTATTGTAATTTAGCGAAAGCAGCGACTTTACATTTTCTTCGATTGTCAAACCTTCATTGTAAGCAGGCGCAATAAGTGACAGTTTTGGAGCATATTCGCTCGTTAAAAGCACTTCATAATCAACAAAACTGTTGCGTTTGAGATATCTTCTAAGCTCTTTTGTAGAAAGATAAGCCAAGATTAAATAAGAAGACATGATTAGTATGGCGTAACCAAGTATTAGGAGTATATATACATCCAAAAACCATGTTATTTCAGGATTAAAAAATGTCATTTTCTTAAATTTAAGCTGTTAAGGTCTGCAAAATGCTCTGCGCTTCGTATTTTATAATGGTATTGGTTGTCTGAGCTGCCAATTGCGCTACATGAGGAACTTTCTGCGATAACTTCAGCTCTTTTATGAGCTTTAATCCAAGCGTGATTACAGTCGTATTTTGTGACTCCAATAAATGTTCTATTCCTTCGGTATCGCCAATATCGTGTTTTTTAAAAGCGGCAATAATATTCAGCTGCATCCAATCGTCAATCGGGTCAGAATGCTCCACTAAATATCTGATACTCCGAGTTCCTTCAAGTTTGATACCGGCATTTATTGCAACAATTTTTAATGTTTTTTTTCTGGCTTTAGAACAGGCTACAATTGGAACAAATGCTTCTTTAATATTAAACTCTGCCAACTCTGTAATTCCTTGACATTTTTCTTCCCACCTTAAACTTTTAAGTTTTCTAAAAGAAATTTTTACTAAATGAGAATCTTTGTAAAACTGTTCCAGTTTCTGCGCATAAATGCCTTCGTAATTTTTATGCAAATTGATTAGTGATTCGGTTAAAACTTCTCTGAAAAAAGAAGTATCAAAAAGCACCAGAAAATTTTTGTCTTCTTTGATTTTAGAAAACGAAACATCTTCAAAAATAACAGCCGACATTACTTTGTCAATCATTTCACTGTATTCTTTTCTCAACCGTTCTTTTTTTATTTTGCTGTTTCTGCTGGCAACAATAATAAGATATAGGATGAATGACGCTGCTACAAACAGATAAATGGAGAAAGTGAGAAAAGGCACTTCCCAACCACCGCTTTTGTATAGTTCCCAGATTTCTGTCATCTTAAAAACGTTTCGTTACAATAAACTGTATATTAAATCTATTTCTATATTCTCCAGGTATATATTCTTCGTATTCGTAAAGAAAAATCGGTCGTACAAAAAAGGAATCGCCAAAACGATGCTGATACTGAATTCCTGCTCGATAAGCCTTTAAAGGCTGTGTAAAGCTATTGTACAGATACAAATACGGAACATTTCCGTATTGCAATTCCAATCTAATAAGACGTTCTTTTTCTTCGTTTACACACTGAACGCTTAAAACATGAGAAAACAATTCGTTTGAAATATCGTAATACGGTCTGTAGGCAAAACTATAAATTCCAGCGTTATAAGCGACTTGACCTGTAAGCAATGTAATATCGTCAGTTTCAAAATGCATGAATCTTCCTCCAAGCGAAAAATCGAACTTTTTCTGCGGAGCAAAATAGTATTCTAAACCTGCTTTGGCTACAGGAAATATGGTTTCTCCTGTTGAAACTCCTGCATTGGCATACAGATAGCTTTTGTTTGAAAAGGTCTGATAAAAATCGGTTTCAAATAACATTTGGGTTTCATTTCTGACATTTCCAATATTTGCCCTTCCGACAATTGCTGATTTGCTGAATTTATGCGAATACTCCACATAACCATAATGAAACGGAGATTGTCCAGGATCTGAGGTCGAAATATTGAGGTAAGAAGCTGAAACTGCATTTTTTGCCTTACGTCCTATAAGCGTACGGATTCCTCTGAAAGCTTGTGTGCTATTATCGATATAAGCTGATTTTTCTATTAAATCTAACGCTTCCCGATCTCGGTTTAGTTTTTCCAGACAAGTCGCTTTAATCCTCAAAACATCAACCGATTTTGGATCAATAGCAAGATATTTGTCGCAGTAATTGATACATTTTTCATAATCTTCTGTCCAAAAATAAATGTTTACAAGTGCCTGTAAAGCTTCTGGATTCGGATTATTTCGGTCTGCCATTGGAGACAGTATTTTTATAGCTGTTTTATAATCTTTTTTCCAGCTGTAAATGCGTCCGGCATACGTTTGTATATCTTCATTTTCTGGATATTTGGCGCGCAGAGGTTCAATAAGCGATAAGGCTTTATCGTAATTTTCTTTTTCAACTTCGCGTTTTACATTTGCCAAAGTTTCGTCAATATTGATTTCTTGTCCAATAGCAACGGAAGAAACAAATAGCAGAAAAATAGAATAATAGATAAACTTCATCAGATTCGGGTTTTTAGCAGTTTATTGATTCTTACTAAAAGTACGGCCGGACTCACAGGCTTGGCAATGAATTCGTTTGCTCCAATGTCAAAAGAATCAAGCTCGGTCTGCTCAACGCCCGAAGAAGTCAGGATAATGACAGGAATATCAGATTTAAGATTCTCTCTGACATGCTGCGTAATTTCCATTCCGCTCACACCTGGCATATTTATGTCGGTTAATATTAAGTCATAGTTTTCTTTTTCGATTGCTTCAAGAGCTTCTTTTCCGTCAGAAAACTGGTCAACATTAAATCCTTTCGACTCTAAGAAAAAAGATAATGATTTGCGTAGGATATCATTATCTTCGGCTACAATAATTCTCATTTTTTATTTTTTTATCTGGGGACATTTAAAATTATAACGTCATATATTGTAAAGCTATTGCTTATTTCCCTTATATCATAGCTCTTTTAAAATTTTAACGACTTCATCAATTCCACAGCTGAAAATATTCATTTTATCTAATGTTTCGGCTGTAAATTTTCCTTTCAAGGCTTCTTCTTCAATAATGGTAAGACAGTCGCTCAAATCATTTAGCATAAAAATATCCATACTTGATTTCATATTATGCGCCAGTTTTTTGACATTTTCATAATCGGTATTTTTAAAAGCTTCTGCCAACTGCGCCGACTGATTCGGAATTTTTTCAACAAAAAGATCGATCATATCTTTTTTAAATTCAGGATCTCCGCATGCCATTTCGTCCAAAAAAGACATATCCAAAATTCTTTTCTGGTGCGCATCGCTATCTGGCGTCATTACGGTTTTTATAGCTTTTAAAAGAACCGACTGTTTAAACGGTTTTGGCACATAAGCATTCATTCCAACTTTGTAGCAACGCTCCTGCTCTCCCACTAAAGAATGCGCCGTCATCGCAATGATCGGAATATTCGAATTCAGCTCATTTCTAATGTATTCTGTGGTTTGATAACCGTCTTTAATAGGCATTTGCAAGTCCATTAAAACCAGATCATATTCGTTTTTAGATAAAAGTTCGATGCCTTCTTCTCCATTTTGCGCAATATCCAAATCAAACCCAAAATTATTAATTACGCTTTTTGCGAGCTTTTGGTTTAAAACATTGTCTTCGCAAAGCAAAATTTTAAGGTTCCCTAAATCATTTTTAGAAACTGTTTTTACAACTGTCTCCTCAGAATCTGTTTTTTTATACGAAAGAACAAAGAAAAACTCAGAACCACGGTTTAAAGTACTTTTTACATGAACTTCTCCTTTTTGAAGTTCAACAAGCTGTTTTACAATATTAAGACCGAGTCCCGTACCGCCAAATTTTCGTGTTGTACTTTCTTCGCCCTGAGTAAAACGTTCAAAAATAGTTTCGAGTTTATCTTTTGGAATTCCGATTCCAGTATCTTTTACGGAGAATTTAAGCGAATAATCTTCTTCCGTTTCATCAATTTTCTTTACAGAAACGGTTACTTCTCCTTCACTTGTAAATTTGAGCGAATTGCCAATAAGGTTTACCAATATCTGATTCAACCTCCCTTGATCGCCAATTACCATATCGGGCATTTCGGCATCCAAAAACAGATTAAATTCTACATCTTTCTGTGCTTTTACTTTCAGTAAATTGTAAACGTGTTTGAGGGTTTTCTTCAGATTAAAACGCTCGCTCTCAATAGATAAATTTCCTGATTCCATTTTAGAAAGATCCAAGATATCATTTACAATCAGAAGTAAATTTTCGCTTGCAATCTGCACACTTTCAATATAATCTCGCTGTGTATCATCGAGTTCTGTCTGCGCAAGTAAATCTGTAAAACCAGTAATTGCATTTAAAGGCGTTCTGATTTCGTGACTCATATTGGCCAAAAAACTGTCTCTTGCCAAAACAGCACGTTCTGCAATTTTTCTCTGAACATAAAGCTGATTGTTTTTTGTGCCTAATTCCAATTGCGCGATAACGTGTTTGGCAATAATAGAAAGCGCATTTCGCTGATTTTCATTCAGTTCTTTAACTACGTGATCAATCGCACATAAAGTTCCGATGTTATAACCATCTGGCGTTGTAAGCGGAACTCCTGCATAAAATCGCACATTAAAACCTCCGGTAACATTGGGATCGTCTTTAAAACGATCGTTTAAATGTGTATCGTTTATCTCTACAATTTTGGTATCTAAAATAGTATAATTACAGAAAGTGATTTCTCGAGGAACCTCAGAAACGCCTATTCCAATCTCCGATTTAAACCACTGTCTGTCTTCATCAATAAAAGAAATATGGGCAATTGGCACACCACAGATATATGAAACTAGTCTTGTGGCATCATCAAAAGCATCATCAGGAAGTGTATCGAGTATATTATAACGTTTAAGGGCAGCTAAACGTTGAAGTTCGTTTTCTGGAATGGGGTAATTCTTATTCATTTTTAAGGCGGTAAAGTGCATAAAGATAAGGCAAAATTAGTCTAAAACTCTTGCTTGACCGCGTTTTTATGTTTTTTTTTAGTCCCTAGTTTTTTAGTCCTAAGTCCCTAGTCTTTTGACTATGTAGACTGACTAAATATTAAAAACTAGCACTAAGGACTAAACGACTAAAGCTCTAAAATCCTCTTAAGTTCTAGCGTTGTATTTCCATCTGAAAGTACTTTTGGCGCTTTTACTAATTTTTCGGCTAAAAAAGCTGTAGTAATGGGTTTTAGATTTTTAAAAAGTCCGATTGTGTTTAGTGCTTTAATGATTTTTATAGAAATCTTTTCGCCCCAGCGATCTGAATTTTCGCGAATAAGCGGTCCAGGTCTAAAAACAATATATTGAGGAAAATGGAGTCCTTGAAGATGCTCTTCCAGTTTTCCTTTCATCATCGAATAAAAAACACTGCTTTTCGCGGAAGCGCCATACGAAGAAACCAAAACCAAAGAATGCACGTTGTTTTGTTTGGCAGCAGCAGCAAATTCGGCTGGAATATCAAAATCGATTTTCCACTGTTTTTCTTTTGAACCTGCGTCTTTTAAAGTTGTTCCAATACATGAAAAAAGAACATCTCCTGTAATTAAATTTTGAAATGAATTCACATCTGAAAAATCGACAACATGTTCTGTCAATTTGGGATGCGATTTTCCTGTTGAACGTCTTACAAAGATGGAAACTGCTTCGTAATCATTACTTTCTAAAAGCAGATTAACTAATTCTTTTCCCGTTGCGCCTGTCGCTCCAATTACCAATGCTTTCATAATAAAGGATTTATTAATAGTAAATATAAGGCTTTGTTTGAAATAATTTTTAATAGAAGTTGCTGATAGTTATGATCTCCAAAATCTGCTAGATCTGCGAGAGTAATTTTTCTCCCGCAGATCTAGCAGATCTTGCAGATTATCTTTTATTCTAAATATTATTGGAAAAGTAAAAGCAAAAAAAACTCTTTACTACAGAAGCAAAGAGGTTTAGTTTAAAAATTTTCTAATTTTCTAATTTTCTAATTTTCTAATTTTCTAATTTTTAATAAACTTCTGCGTATAAGTCGCTTTATCCGTCACAATGTTAATGATATAAAAACCTTTAGCAAAATTGCTTACGTCGATTTGGCTGTTATTTAACCGCGTACTAATCGTTCTTCCTGTCACATCATAGATCACAACATTTTTGATTTCGTCTTCTGTGCTTATGTTCAGATAATTTGATACTGGATTTGGATAAATTGACAATTGTACTTTCGTGAATTCATCTCTTCCTAGAACAGACGTATCAACTGAGATCGATTTTTCGACCACTTTTCCATTCGAATTAAAACTGATTACAACGGTTGCAGTTCCACCATTTTTTGGCGTTAGAATTAATTCTTCGTTCGCATTAATTTCTGCTGAAACAATATTGCTATCACTATTTGATTTTATTGTTTTTACGATCGCTGCCGATAAATTGTCTTCATCTGAAACGACTGTTTTCAAATCAATAATCGTCGGACTTCCCGTTGAAACTTGCGAAGGCAAAATTGAATTGACAACTGGCGCTGCGTTATCTGGAAACACTGCCATTGCTGGAAACCAGTAATAATCGTTTAGGACTTTTGTGTCGATTAATTTCCCCGTGGTATCATAAGTATGAATCCAGTTTTTCTGATAATGAAAACTAAATCCGCTTTCTGTTGTGTTTACAATTAAATTCCCCGAAACTGGATCAATTCGTAATCCTGCACCATACAAAATTTGCTTGTAAGTTCCTGTTTGTCCAGGAAGTGTAGCAAAATTTTCGTTGAATGTTTTTGTCACAATATCAAATCGTATAATCTTTGTGCCTGCCACAAAACTGCTTACGTTATTATTCCAATACAACGCATTTTCTGTATTGCTGTAAGTAAAACTTCCCGCGTTCCAAGCGCCCCAAGAACCTAAATATTTAGTTGTTGGAATAGCATAAACTGTTGTGTCAAAAGTCAGTGGATTAATATTGATCAATTTCTGTTCTTGAATTCCCCAAACACTACCGTCTTTGGCCTGTGTAACCGAATGAAACGCGCCAGAAATGGTTTTTATAACCGTATTTGTTTTAGGATCAATAACCAAAATTCCGGCACTTTGTTTTACAGCAAAAACATATTGCGAAGTACGAATCATATTTCCAATTTGTCCCGCATATTGGCTTCCTCCGCCTGTTGTTGGTATCAGGCTTCCCACTTTCATATTTTCAATATCAAAAAGATAAACACCGTTTGAAGCGCCTATGTAACCTGTTTTTTCGTCTATACCCACAAAAGAGCGTCCGTCTCCTCCTCCAATAGTTTCAAATGAAGCAATTTTTTTCATCGTTTTTGCATCGGCAACAACCAATCTTCCACCTGGAATGTACTGCGTATCTCCGCCATCTTTTTCTTGCTTGGAAACAAAATAAAATTTATCTCCATAAATAGTTCCGTATGGTGTAGTCGCACCAAAAGTATGATTGTCATTAGCTTCACTATATACTCTGTAATGAACGTTTCCGTTAGCATCAATAAAATTTACAGATCCATTCACGTGCCCGAACCAATCTTCATTTACCATAAAATAGCCTTTAGTAAAATCTATCGTTTTAGAATAAGTAGCAACTGGAGTAAAAGTTGTGGCAAGATCAGCTGGCTGCATACCTGGATTAAAATTCCAAACATCCCAAGAACCGTTTTGCAATTCGCGAGAAGAAGCTCCTAAGCCAGAATAGCCAAAATCGCTATCAGTTGGATCTTTAACCCAATACGACCAATATCCAGTAGTCCATCCTGACTGCCAGTGATCATTGGTATCGATAACCGTATAAGAATCAAAATCGTAAGCAGACGTATTAATTATACCATCAAAAGGATAAAAAGGAAAGGTTTTATCAATGCCTTTATAGAGTCCGTTTGTGCCTGCTCCGTCCAAATCGAATCCAAAACCTCCAATCGCAGATCCGAATTGAGTGCCTTGTAAAAGCAAGGTAAAAAAGCGGGGATCAGCTTTTGCAATGGCTTTAATCATATCTTCGCCCGTTGCTGTTCCATCCCATTTAAATCCCCAAACCAAAGCATCCGAAGTTTTATTGTCATTCCATTGTACCACAAATGCCGCATGATTCGCGCCTGTTCCTACCCAAAATTGAATATCATCAAAAGTGATAGCATTGGCTGTTTGTGCTTTTAATTGTTTTTGCGTTACCGATTTTAATTTCAAATCGTTTCTAGGAACGCCTTGAACTTTTATCTGCGCATTGGTTAGAAACGCAAAGAATAGCATGAGTACTATTAAGTAGTTTTTCTTCATAATTTATTTGTTTAAAATGTTGTGTTAATGTGTTTTTATTTTTTTTTAAAACACATAGAAACATAGTGTTTATGTTTTCACTACAACTTTGTCAAAGTTTCAAACTTTGACAAAGTTTAACCGTGTAATTCAGCATAATTGCTATGTGTTTTCAAGCAAAGTGAAACGCTTTTTATTAAGTTTCAAAATCTATGTTTCTATGTGTTTTAAAAAATTAATTAAGATGCAAATCATAAGCTCCAGAAACCTCCGTAGAAACTTCGCCCAACCAGCCCGCTTCCTGATTGATTGCGGTGTAGACTTTTACAAAATCAATTCCTGGAAGTTTGACATATTTTCCGTTTTTATCTACCGCCCAAGCAATATCAATATTCGAAGCTTCGTCATTATTTGGAGCATTATCGGCGTAACCAAATTCAAACGATTTGCCAACCCAATACGAACCTTCTCCACTTTGGTCGTAGAAATTATCAGCTATTCTAGTTCCTTTTAAAGTATAAGAAGCATTGGCAATCCAAAGTGGATAATAATTCTGGTCGTGAAATACATTTTGGACTTTAAAACCTGATTTTCCAGCATTATCCTGCCATTTGATGTATTCGTTATCAACCTGCCAAAATTCAGTTCCAGCCACTGGCGATTTGCTCGCATCAGGCTTGAAATAAGTGATTTCGTAGTTTTTTATAGTCGTGTTTTTAAAATATTCACTGCCTGCGATTTCGTACCATTCGTCTTCGTCTGGTTTTCCGTTTTTGTTTTTGTCGTACGCGACCATAATAATTCCTGCTTCGCAAGATCCTGAACGCGCTTCGTTGGCTTCATTTCCCCAAAAAGCATTTCCTAAAATCTTAAAATCACGACCTTCCATATTCGGAATCGTATGGTCAAAACCAAAAACTACATAACCGCCAAAACCTCCTAATGAAATCATAGTCGTATTAGAACCAGCAATTGCTTTTTTAGCCGCAGAAATCATATTGGCTTCAGTATTTCCTTCTGTATATTGTGGAATTCCGTTGGTGAACTGCCCGACAGCAGGACGAAAATCAAATACATTAGAAATATATTTACTGTACGTTCCTGTTTCTTTTACAACATTAATGGACGAATTGTACACTTTAGTTTCTCCATTAATTTCTACTTTTAAAGTCAATGGATAATTTTTCTGGTACGGACTAATAAAATCCAATTCTACATTATCTGAAATAATCGAATCTTTAATACTCCAAGTCAGTTTTGCAGTGCTTGGAAGAATCGTCGCAATATTCAGCACTTTAAATCGATCAATTGTATACGATTCTTTCAGTACTTCTGCGGGAAGCAAATCTCCTTCATCGTTATCTTTACTGCAGGCTGCCAATCCTAAAAATAGAATTAGAGACAAAACAATTTTTAAAAGGTTTTTATTCATTGTTTTTAATGTTTATTTTTTAGTGATAAAAGCAATATGAGCTGGAATATTCCCAGCGGTCGTTTTCCATTTTAATTTTCCGTCGGGCGTAAAACAGTAGATATAACCGGTTACAACATAGTTTTGAGCGTCAGTAATGTAGATTTCTTTGCTTTCTGGATTCACTTGAAGTCCGTACGGAATCATGATTTTTTTGTCTGTTCCGTCGGTAATAATCTGGTTTGTAATTACTTTTTTGGTTTTCGTGTCCAAAATTCCGTAACTCACTTTATTCGAGCCCGACAGATAACTCCAAGAAACGCTATAGTAATACAGTAAATCATCAACAAGACAAGTTCCAGAAACCGGAATATCGAGCTGCATTTTCTTTTCATCTGTCTTCGTATCAATCACAAAAAGGTTCGATGGCGTGTTGTAGTAATCGCCTCGTGAACTCACATAAATATCGCCTCGGCTGTCAATCTGCATGCTGTACAGATTAATACCAACATCTATTTTTTTAATTTCTGTAAACGTTTCCAAATCAATTACCGAAACCGTTCTGTCGTAATTCGGAACTCGATAACCGCCAGAATTGGCAACATACAATTTTCCGTTGTGAACGACCATTTGCTCTGGCTGATAGCCAACGGTCACTTTTCTTTTTATTTCTAAAGAAGTCGTGTCAATTTCGGCAACAAAACCGATTTCAGCATTCGGATTGATAGCAACAGGTCCTGAATACGAACTCACATACGCTTTGTCTTTATAAAAAGCCACATAACGGCAGTTCGGAATATCGATTTTCTTAATGCGTTTTGCCGTCCATTTTTCTAAAACTTCTACTTTGTTTGAGCAATTAATGACAGCGTATACTTTGTTTCCGTAGATTTTAATATCATTTCCAACATCTCCCAATTCCTTTACAACAGCAGGATTTCTTTCTGAATACACATCTGTCTTATAATTTCCTGTTCTGTAATTAAAAACGTCCAGACTTGCACGGTTCATTCCCATATTTCCTTCGTTGAGCAAGTAAAATCCTTCAATCTTACCCTCGCTTCTTGGCGCCGCAACACTAACATCCGAAGAAAGAAATATCGTTTCGTCTTCGCGGCAGGAAACCAAAGAAATGGCTATGCTTAAACCAAATACTATTTTTAAAATCGTCCTTTTCATAACTCAAAACTGATTATAAATTTGAATGTTCTTCCCGGCATCGGATAATTGTAAATCACTTCGTACTGCTGATTAAAAGCATTGTTGACTTCAATCGCTCCGTTCAATTTGTGATTTTTGAATGCGAAAGATTTCTGAACCGCCAAATCGTGCGTGTACCAAGGCTGAACTTCATTCACTTTAATATTATTGACATTTCCATTATAGCGTTTTCCAACATAAATAAAACTGTAATTGAAGTTCCAAGATTCGTAACCCGCATTTAGAATTCCAGATCCGCTGTGCCAAGGCGTGTACGGAATCTGATCGCCGTAAGACGACATTTCTAAACCAACAAACTTTGTAAAATCCTGACTTTGAGAATACGTATACGTCAGATTTGCGGTTAGGTTTACTTTATCAATATGAGTAGCCATATTCAAAACCGTTTCAATTCCTTTTCCTTTTACCTGACCAATATTCGTCATCATCCAGCGAAATAAATTTCCCGTTGGCGCTGCCACAATTTTATCTTTTGTATTGGTATAATAAGCGTCTGCCTGAATAGATAATCTGTCTAAAAAACTTTCTTTCACTAAGAAATTATAAGCAAAACCAACATCGTACTGATTCATATATTCTGGCCTCAAAGTGCTTGAACCGACCATGGTGTAATACAAATCATTGAAAGTTGGCATTCTAAAAATTCGTTTAGCGAATGCTCTTAAATTGAAATCGTATTTTTTGAAAGGCGTATAACCTAGAAATAACGCGGGAGTAAACTCGGTTTTATTCGGAGCTTTAGCATTGTACTTGACCTCTTCGATAACGCGGGTTGTGAGTACATTTCCTAAAACTTTAAAACCTTCATATCGGTAAGAAGTCGCAAGAGAAACCAATGCCGTATAACGCTGAGGAAAAGAAAATTGCGTTTGGATTCCTCTTCTCGTCGCGTTTAATTTATTGTATTGAAAATCGGTTGAAAGCGAAACATCCCAAGTGGGTAAAATGCTATACATATTCACTGCCGAAAAATAGGCTTCCTGCTGATAATAACTATCGTCAGATTGCGCGCCTTCAGTTACCGTTTCTCCTAAAACATTGGTCGTATCTCTAGCAATGTAATGGGTATAATCGTAAGCAAATTTTCCTTTTAGCTGTAATTTGTACTTTTCTGAAACGTCTTTTATTAAAGAAGCCTGAGAAAAGAAATTCTTGTCGAATTGGCGAAAACCATCACGAAACTTATTTTCGACAATAGCGCCTGGAGCGCCTCTTTCTGAATCATAATAATATACTTTGGCATCCCAAACGCCTTTATTTATTTTGCCAAAAACACCCGATTCAAATCTAAAAGCTTCAATATCGCTGTTCCATCGTGTTGCTGTGGTATCGTAAGCAACGCTGCCGTCTTGATTTTTTCTTTTGTATCGAAATTTATACTGCCCGTTTGATTTGATGTATTCTGAACTGACACTCATACTGACTTTGTCACTCAGTTTTTGTTCCCATCTAAAAGAAGGATCATGATAATCAATCGACATGGTTTTGTAGCGAACCAGCAGATTGGTTTTCTTATTATTGGAAAAAGAAGGTCGTTTGGTGAGTAAATAAATCGTTGAAGCTGACGCGAAATCTTTGGCAGACTGAAAAATTTCGCTTTTCTGACCATTGTACATCGTGAGAGATTCCATGTCGTCAAGCGAATATTTTCCTAGATCGGTTACGCCGTTTTGCGCATTTCCTAGCTGAATTCCGTCATAAAAAACGCCGACATGATGCGTTCCCATATTACGGACGTCAACCGTTTTGAGTCCGCCAACTCCTCCATAATCTTTAATTTGAGTTCCCGCAAAATAGCGAAGTGCATCGGCAACATTATGAGCCGACAGGTTTTCGAGCAGAACGCCCGAAAGACTTTGTACCGGAATGACTTCCTGATACGGTTTTCCCTTTAAAATAACTTCTTTTAAAACCCGCGAACTATCCGTCACCGCTTGAGAATGAAGCAAAAAAGGAACAATTAGTAAAAAAATAAAAAGTAAAGTTTTCTTCAAATTATACATCACGATTTTATTAAATAAACTTTACGTGATGCAATAATTACAAAAACATAGAAACAGGCCTACTATCCTAAATAGCAGGTCATTATCTTGTCATCAACTTCATACCACGAAAGTTTTAAACTATGTGATCGTGGCAGGTCTCCTGACTTATTCCATCTTTAAACGGCCTTCTCATTCACCGCGGCGAACAATGGCATTAGTAATGTTTAAGGACTTATATAGAACTTACAGTAGCGGGTCTGTTCAGGATTTACACCTGATTCCCTTTTAACTGCTTTTTATGAATTGAAAAAGCAGACCAAAATCTGGCGCAAAGATATAATTATCTTTTATAAATGTAAATTGGAAAGATTTTAAAGGCTATATTTTTTTGTTTCTTCTAAAATTGACCGCATTAAAGGAGTAAGAAACCATCAAATAGCTCCAATATGATAATTGGTTTACATCTTGTATTTTTGGAAGATTTATCATGGAATCTGTTGCTTTGTAAAATGAAAATGCTGCATTAATTTCCAGTTCTTTAATAGGAGCATATTTCATTGAAATATCATTTTCAAATCCTAAAAATCTTGACATTTCCTGATTTAAATTGTTTTTTAAAGGATATTGCGTATAAAAAAGATGAAAATCGGAACGAAGTGATAATTTTGAATTTATCTGAAACGAATAAAATAAGTACGGATTTACAAGACCTTTACCGCCAACATCAGCAGGAAAACGGGTAAAAACATTCATGTTTCCATTAAATTTCCAAGTAACTCCATACAAAACATCAAAGTCATCTGAGTGTTGTGCATTTAAGTTGGAGCTGCTTCCGCTAATGATTTCTGCTCCTAAACGCAAAGTAGATTTTTGCAAAGACCATTTTATTTCTGGTTGGAAATAATAGGCAAACAAATGCTGTCCTTTTTGATTTTGACCAAATTGAAAATAACTATTTAAAGTATAGTACCATTGTCTCTTTCTAAATTCAATTCTTCCTCCAGTTGTTGCGCGAGTATAAAGTGTTTCTGAATTTGATTTTTCTAAAAAATCAACGGTATTTATGGAATTAAAAGCAAAATTTGGATTCACATTATAACTGAAATTATACACCAGCAAATACTTATATTTATTGGACGCTACAGGCGAATAAGCAGATTCAAAACTGGTATTGTATTTTCTGGTAAAAAGAAAAAATAAATCGTTGGCAAAATGTTTACCATATTTCATAATTCGAATTCCTTCGTGCGCCCTTCCCTGCTGGGCCCAGGGCGCATCCGAAAATAATCTGCCATTGTCTAATAAAACGCTTTGTCTTCCTAAACGAAAGTTGAATGACTTGAATTTTGTTTCTAAAAACAACTGGCAAAAATTAACGCTTCCGACTTTAGAACTAGAATTTGCTTCGTCCCACAAATGAATTTCTTGTACATCAGATTTTATAAGCCATTTTTCACGAGCATATAACATAGAAATTCTGTTTCGCTGCGTAATATAAAAATAAGGATCAATCGAATCGTTTGGCTGAAGTATATAATTGGAAGTGTATTCTGCTCTCGGACGTATTTCTATATTCATTTGAAACTGCTGTGATAAACTGCCATTTTCCTGTGCATTTGCATTATCAGCTATAATAATTACAAACAAAAAGAAAACCGCTTTCAATATGCCTTTTAACACCATATATACAAATCCTATAGAATTACTATACAAATATAGTATTTAGTAGACATATCTTCCCTCACATTAATATCTTAGTTTGTGATATCCTTATTATAATTATCAATCATGATTTACGATTTGACGAAAGAGCATTAATTTACCTGTTTTATCTCTTTTCCAAACATTTATACTCTTTCCTTTTACATTTCCGTGGCTGTCTCCATCGCGCCAATCGACGCTGTAAAAACCAAATTCGATAATGGCTTTATTGGCATTGATAATTCCTGAAGTTTGAATCGAAATTTGTTCGATACGCAATGTTCCTGGTTTTTCATGTTCGGTAAAATAAGCGGTGATTTCTTTCTGGCCCGAAAGAATTGGAGTATAATAGGTTAGATACATTGCATCTGGCGTAAACAATTTTGCATGCTCTGCTCCTTGCCTATTTTGAACCAGTTTTTTAATCGTATTATTTCTTTTTTTTAATTCTAAAGTTAATTTATCCGAAGAAATATATTCTTTAGTTGGCGAAATTGCAGCATCGTCTATTTCAGGAATGTTTTTATCGTCGAAATAACTTGTTGAACCCCAAATTTCTGCGGCAATAGTAAGCGGTTTATTTTTCGACGACTTTTTCCATAAAACAGCATATTTTCCAGAATAAGAAAAGGGTTCCAAAGTTTTTACGATCAGATTTTGGGTAAAATTTCCAATTTCAAGAACGTAATTCCCGAAATCCTGTACTTCCAGAATCGTTTTTTCGTACGAAGCAATTTCGGCTTGAGAGAGCCATTGTTCGTAAAATGCTTCGATTTCCTTTTTACCCGTTCGCTGTCTGCTGTGCTCGGGCATCAAAATGGATTGCTCTGTATAGGCTTTTAGTAAGGCGTTTTTATTTTCTTGTGTAAAAGCGGTAGCAAAAGAAGTGTTATATTCTTCAATCTGTTTTCTAATGCCTAAATCTGTTTTATTTTCTTGCCCAAAAACGCCAATTGCCAAAAACAGAAAGGCTAAAATCAATTTGGTCATATTTTATTTGTTTTGGTTCAAATACAAATATACAATATTGATTTTCAGTATTTTAAAAATATTTATTTATAAAAAAACAGATTTATTTCAAAGTTATTTTCATCAAGAGAATCCGAAGGATTCAGATATTTATAGATTTTATGCCACATCTTGAGTACGACTCCTTCGGGGTCGCATGCGGCGGCGGGAATTATATGCTATAAATATTTGAATCCTTCGGATTCTTTACTTTACAAGAAATTTGAAACTTCTTTATCTGTTGTTTCAACATCCGTACTTACACCCAACTGGCTAATTTTTAGAAAAAAATAACACCTTATAAGACAATAATTAGTTTTATAAAATGTTTATATATAAAAGATTATGATGCATCTAATCTTTATAACAATACCCTCAAGATTAATTTAAAAGAAAACATGAAAAAAATATTTTTGATACTTGCCTTTACTTCTTTTTCTCTGCACAGTTTTGCTCAGGAATTGGATAATAAATTCAAAAAAATTCCCACCAAAGAGCCAGCAGTAAAAGAAACTATTCCGCCAAAAGAAGAAGCTCCAAAGGAAAATCCGCCTGCGCCTATAGAAAAACCAGCACCGCTTCAGGTTAATCCAGACGAATTATTTAAAGACACGAATCTCTATAAGCCAGAAGCCAATGTTGAAGGCATTTTCTATAGAAGAAATCAGTTTTTAGGAAATATCAATACCACAGCCACGACTTCTACAGTTATGTATCGCGATGCTGCTTTTGTAGACGGCGATAAAGTAAAAGTATATTTAAACGATAAAGTAATTGAACCTGAAGTTTTATTAAACGGCGACTTTAAAAGCGTAAAAATCAACTTAGTAAAAGGAATCAATAAAATTGATATTGAAGCTTTGAACGAAGGTTTTGCTTCTCCAAATACTGCCGAATTCAAAGTGTATGACGACAAAGGCCAAGTTATTTCGTCAAGCGAATGGAATGTTGGTACGGGATACAAAGCTGTTATTGTATTAGTAAAAGAATAAATTTCTTATCGAAGAAATCGTTTGAAATCATAAAAAACACTTAAAACTGCTGGTATCGGCAGTTTTTTTGTTGCATATATGTAGTTAACTACGTAGTTTTGTACATAGATTTTAGATTTTAGATTTTAGATTTTAGATTTTAGATTTTAGATTTTAGATTTT